>NZ_ANBH01000014.1 GCF_000341185.1 Nocardiopsis chromatogenes YIM 90109 | reverse complement strand
ACCGGCGGGCCCGGAACCCGCCTTCCGGGCCCCTCGGACGCCCCCCGGGGGCGCCCATGGTGGTGGAACCTGCGCGGAATCACTGATCGGGTGGCGGTGCCACCGCCCTGGAGCGCCGGACCCCCGCGGTGTGCCCGCTATGCCCGGAATGTGGGCCCCTCCGCGATGATCTCGACGAGGGTGCCGTCATTCCGGCGGCGGTTTTGACAGCATCCTCGTCGAGATCATCGCGGGGAAGGGCGTACCGGCCCGGCGGCCGTGACGAGCGCGAACGACCACCCGCCCACCCGGACCGCGAGCGGCCCGCCGCCCGGCAGGCAGGGCCGGGGAACCGCCCGGCTCTTGCCGTCGCCGCCCTCTCCGGTGACCACGCACACGCCTGCCGCGCGACAGCGCTGCCGGAAGGGGCGCGGACTTTCGTCGTTGCCGCCCTCACCCTCACACCCCGGCGGCCTGCCGCCCGGCCGGGGTCCGTGAGCGGGGCAGCTGGTGCCCCGCTGCTGCTCCGGCTCGGGCTCTAGGACGGGCGCGCTCGGCGCTCCTGCCCGGCTCCTGCCCCAGGGAGGGCGGTCCGTGGCAGACTTTCGCCTGGTCAATACGCGGCGATGGGGCCGGTCGTCGCGCGGGTCAGGTCCAGCAGGTCCCTTGGGGAGAGTTCCATCTGCAGGCCCCGGCGGCCCGCCGACACGTACACCGTCTCGTGGTCGCCAACCGAGGAGTCCACCACCGTGCGCAGCCGTTTGCGCTGGCCCAGCGGGCTGATGCCGCCGCGCACGTACCCGGTGGCGCGCTCGGCGTCCTTCGGGTCGGCCATCGCGGCCTTCTTCCCGCCCGCCGCCGCGGCCAGCGCCTTCAGGTCCAGCGTGGCCGCGACCGGCACGACGCCCACCGTCAGCACCCCGTCGACCTCGGCCACCAGCGTCTTGAACACGCGGTCGTGCGGGACGCCGAGCGCGTCGGCGGCCTCCTCGCCGTAGGAGGAGCCGCCGTCGCCCGAGGCCTCGTAGGTGTGCAGTGTCGTCTCGATCTTCGCCCGGCTCGCCGCGAGCGTCGCCGGGGTCCCCTTTCCGCTCACGCGGCCAGCCTAGTGCGGCCGCGGCGCGGGCCGCCGGGCCCGCCGCAGGCGGCGGGCGGCGGCGCCCCTCACACGGTCAGCGCCGGACCCGCCGTCTCCGGGGCGCCGGCGTCGCCCCCCGTCTCGTCGGGCATCTCGCGCGCCAGCCAGGTCTCCACCTCGAACATCGACCCGCCCGCCGCGCGGTCCAGCACCGCCAGGATGGTCGACATCTTGTGCTCCTCCTCCACCTGCTCGGAGAGGAACCACTGGAGGAACTGCTCGCCGGTGTAGTCGTTCTCCTCGCGGGCCACCCGCTGCAGAACGTGGAACTGCTCGGTGACGCGCTGCTCCTGGGCCAGCGCGAGGGCCACCAGGTCCCGCGGCGCGTCGAAATCGTTCTGGATTTCGTCGACCCGGGGGATGGAGGTGGGAACGTCCCGGTCGAGCAGGTAGCGCACGATCATCATCGCGTGGTCGCGCTCCTCCAGCGACTGGCGGTAGAAGATCCGCGCGAGCTGGGGCAGGTGGCGGTCGTCGAACCAGGCCGCCAGCGCCACGTACTGGTGCGAGGCGGTGAACTCGTGCCGCACCTGGTCCAGAAGGAGGCGGTGGAACTTGGAAAGGCCGTGCTCAGTGGTCTGCGGTGTGGAAGCCATGCCTTCACGATAACGCCCCCCAAAACCCGAGTCGAATAAATGCACGGCAATTTTCGCCACACAGGGAAGCCTTTCTTGCGTGGAATTAGGTTAGCCCTCCCAAAGTTAGGACAGGCTTATTGTGTGCTTTTATGGTGAGGCTTGCCTGAACGGTGGCGAAGGGGGTGCGGCGGGAGATAAGGGGAGGCGGCCGCGCCCGCCCCTCCGCCGCCTCGCGCCTGCGGCGCCCCGCCCGCCCGTGACCGCGGTCACCCCCCTCGACCAGGGCGCTCCTGGGGCGTGCGGGGCGACCGGCCCCTAGAATGGGGCCGTGATCTCCCGAATCGATCTCCGAGGCACCACCGGCGACCCGCGCGACCTGCTGCCCCGCGCCGAGACCGACGTCGAGGCGGCCGTGGCCAAGGTCCGCCCCATCGTCGAGGACGTCCGGCATCGCGGAACCGACGCGCTGATCGAACTCGCCGAGCGCTTCGACGGGGTCCGCCTCACGAGCATCAAGGTGCCCGAGGAGGAGATCACCGCCGCGCTGCGCACCCTCGACCCGTCGGTGCGCGCCGCCCTGGAGGAGTCCATCCGCCGCGCCCGCCTGGTCCACCGCGACCAGCGCCGCACCGACACCACCACCCGCGTCGCCCCCGGCGGCACCGTCACCGAACGCTGGGTGCCCGTCGGCCGGGTCGGCCTGTACGTGCCGGGCGGCCGCGCCGTCTACCCCTCCAGCGTCGTCATGAACACCGTGCCCGCCCAGGAGGCCGGGGTGGAGTCGCTGGCCGTCGCCTCCCCGCCGCAGGCCGAGTTCGGCGGCCTGCCCCACCCCACCGTCCTGGCCGCCTGCGCCCTGCTCGGCGTCGACGAGGTCTACGCGGTCGGCGGCGCCCAGGCCGTGGCCATGTTCGCCTACGGCGCCGGGGAGTGCGCCCGCACCGACATGGTCACCGGCCCCGGCAACATCTGGGTGGCCGCCGCCAAGCGCATGCTCAAGGGCACCATCGGCATCGACGCCGAGGCCGGGCCCACCGAGATCGCCGTCCTGGCCGACGACACCGCCGACCCCGGCTACGTCGCCGCCGACCTGATCAGCCAGGCCGAGCACGACACCGTCGCCGCCTCCGTCCTGGTCACCCCCTCCACCGCGCTCGCCGACGCCGTCGACGCCGAGCTGGAGCGCCGGGTGGCCGCCACCAAGCACTCCGACCGCATCACCCAGGCGCTCACCGGCCCCCAGTCGGGCACCGTGCTCGTCGACGACGTCGAGCACGGGATCCGCGTGGTCGACGCCTACGCCGCCGAGCACCTGGAGATCATGGTCCGCGACCCGCGCGCCACCGCCGACCGGGTCCGCAACGCCGGCGCGATCTTCGTCGGCCCCCACGCACCGGTGTCCCTGGGCGACTACCTCGCCGGGTCCAACNCGGGGGGCCCCCCTGCCACTCCTCCGGCCTGAGCGTGCAGACCTTCCTGCGCGGCATCCACGTGGTCGACTACGACCGCGACGCCCTGGCCGAGGTCGCCGGGCACGTCGTCGCCCTCGCCGAGGCCGAGGACCTGCCCGCGCACGGCGAGGCCGTCACCGCGCGCGTCGGCCGAACCGGCGCCTGAGGAGCCCCGCACCACCCGCACCGACTCCCCGGACGGAACACCTGACACCGTGAGCGACTTCGGCCTCGACGACCTGCCGATCCGCGACGACCTGCGCGGGCGCACCCCCTACGGCGCCCCCCAGCTGGACGTGCCGGTCGCACTGAACACCAACGAGAACCCCTTCCCGCCCTCCGAGCGCCTGGTCGAGGCCCTGGGCAGCGCCGTCTCCGACGCCGCCCGCGGCCTCAACCGCTACCCCGACCGCGACGCCGTCCGGCTGCGCGCGGCGCTCGCCCGCTACCTCGGCCACGGCCTGGGCGCCGACCGGGTGTGGGCGGCCAACGGCTCCAACGAGGTCCTGCAGCAGATCCTGCAGGTCTTCGGCGGCCCCGGGCGCACCGCCATGGGCTTCGAGCCGTCCTACTCCATGCACCCGGTCATCACCGAGGTCACCGGCACCCGCTGGATCACCGCCGAGCGCGGCGCCGACTTCCGCATCGACCCCGACCGGGCCGAGGAGCTGATCGCCGAGCACCGCCCCGATGTGCTCTTCCTGACCTCGCCCAACAACCCCACCGGCACCGCGCTGCCGCCGGAGACCATCGCCCGCCTGGCCGCCGCCGCACCCGGCATGGTGGTCGTGGACGAGGCCTACGCCGAGTTCCGCCGCGAGGGCACCCCCAGCGCGCTGACGCTGCTGCCCGACCACCCGCGGCTGATCGTCTCGCGCACCATGTCCAAGGCCTTCGCCCTGGCCGGCGCCCGCCTGGGGTACCTGGCCGCGCACCCGGCCGTGGTGCAGGCGCTGCAGCTGGTGCGGCTGCCCTACCACCTGTCCGCGGTCACCCAGGCCGTCGCCCTCACCGCCCTGGAGTTCTCCGACGAGCTGCTGGCCGGGGTCAAGCAGCTGCGCGAGGAGCGCGACGCCCTCGTGGAGTGGCTGCGCGCCCAGGGCTTCTCCGTCGCCGACTCCGACGCCAACTTCGTGCTCTTCGGGGAGTTCGAGGACCGCGGCGCGGTGTTCCGCGGCATGCTGGAGCGCGGCGTGCTCATCCGCGAGGTCGGCCCGCCGCGCTGGCTGCGCGCCACCATCGGCACCCCCGAGGAAATGTCCGCCTTCCGGGAGGCGTTGCTGCGGGTGACGGCCTGACCGCCGACGCCGGCCGCTCCGAGACCAGGCCCGAGACCAGGAGAGTCCCACCACCATGAGCCGAATCGGCCGCATCGAACGCGCCACCAAGGAGACCAAGGTCAGCGTCGAGATCGACCTCGACGGGACCGGCGTGTCCGACGTCTCCACCGGCGTCGGCTTCTACGACCACATGCTCGACCAGCTCGCCAAGCACGGCCTGTTCGACCTGACCGTGCGCACCGAGGGCGACCTGCACATCGACTCCCACCACACCATGGAGGACACCGCCCTGGCCCTGGGCGCCGCCTTCCGGGAGGCCCTCGGCGACAAGGCGGGCATCCGCCGCTTCGCCGACGCCAAGGTGCCGCTCGACGAGGCCCTGGCCGAGGTGACCGTCGACGTGTCCGGCCGCCCCTACCTGGTGCACAGCGAGCCCGAGGGCATGGCCCCGGTGATCGGCCGGGACTACGACACCACCATGACCCGCCACATCTTCGAGTCGTTCGTCGCCCAGGCGCGCGTGGCCATGCACGTCCACGTGCCCTACGGCCGCAACGCCCACCACATCGTGGAGTGCCAGTTCAAGGCCCTGGCCCGGGCGCTGCGCTTCGCCTGCGAGAAGGACCCGCGCGTCAGCGGCGTCCCCTCCACCAAGGGCGCGCTCTGATGCAGGACCTGTGGGGCGTGCTGCTCATCGGGCTCGGCGGCCTGCTCGCCGGGGGAGCGATCGCCACCTGGAAACAGCAGCGCGTGCTCTCCGCAGCGCTGGGCCTGTGCACCGTGCTGGCCGTCGCCTCCGGGGTGCTCCGCCTGGGGTACTTCGGGGGGTGAGCCCGCCTTCCGGCCGACCGGCGCCCCGCCCGCCCGCCCGCACCCCGCCCGCCCACACCCCTCCATCGCCGAACCAAGAAAGGCGCGGTCGACCGTGCAGCCTCGCGTCGTCATCCTCGACTACGGATCCGGCAACCTCCGGTCCGCCCAGCGCGCCGTGGAGCGCGCCGGCGCCGACGTGGAGGTCACCGCCGACCCCCATGCCGCCATGGAGGCCGACGGCTTGCTCGTGCCCGGCGTCGGCGCCTTCGCCGCCTGCATGGCGGGCCTGCGCTCGGTCCACGGCCACCAGGTCATCGGCAAGCGCCTGGCCGGGGCCCGCCCCGTGCTCGGCATCTGCGTCGGCATGCAGGTCCTCTTCGACCGCGGCGTCGAGCACGGCGTGGAGACCGAGGGGTGCGGCGAGTGGCCCGGCACCGTCGAGCGCCTGCAGGCCCCCGTCATCCCGCACATGGGCTGGAACACCCTCGACGTGCCCGAGGGCAGCCGCCTGTTCGCCGGGATCGGCCCCGAGGAGCGCTTCTACTTCGTGCACTCCTACGGCGTGCTGGACTGGGAGCTGGAGGCGACCTCGGCGCACATCGCCGCGCCGCTCGTGACCTGGTCGACCCACGGCCGCCCGTTCGTGGCCGCGGTGGAGAACGGCCCGCTGTGGGCCACCCAGTTCCACCCCGAGAAGTCCGGCGACGCCGGGGCGAAGGTCCTGGCCAACTGGGTGGCGTCGCTGTGAGCGGCGCCGCCGAACCCGTCCCCGTTCCGCGCAGCGGACCGAAACCGGAAAGCAGGGTCTGCCAACCGATGTCCTCCACCCTCGAACTCCTCCCGGCCGTGGACGTGGCCGACGGGACCGCGGTCCAGCTCGTCCAGGGCAAGGCCGGGTCCGGCGGGCGGTACGGCGACCCGCTGGAGGCCGCCCGCGCCTGGCAGGAGGCCGGCGCCGAGTGGATCCACCTGGTCGACCTGGACGCCGCCTTCGGCCGCGGGCACAACCGCGAACTGCTGTCCTCGATCGTGGGGCGCCTGGACGTCAAGGTCGAGCTGTCCGGCGGCATCCGCGACGACGAGTCGCTGGCCGCCGCCCTGGCCACCGGGTGCACCCGGGTCAACATCGGCACCGCCGCGCTGGAGAACCCGGACTGGTGCGCGCGCATCATCGCCGAGCACGGCGACCGCATCGCCATCGGCCTCGACGTGCGCGGCACCATCCTGGCGGCGCGCGGGTGGACCCGCGACGGCGGCGACCTGTACGCCACCCTGGACCGCTTGGAGGCCGAGGGGTGCGCCCGCTATGTCGTGACCGACGTCAACAAGGACGGCACCCTCAAGGGCCCCAACCTGGAGCTGCTCAGCGCGGTGTGCGCCCCCCCGAAAAAGCCGGTCGTGGCCAGCGGCGGGGTGTCCGCCCTGGCCGACCTGGAGGCGATCGCGAGCCTGGTGCCCGAAGGGGTGGAGGGCGCCATCATGGGGACGGCGCTGTACGAGGGGGCCTTCACCCTGCAGGAGGCCCTTGAGGTGGTGAAGCGGTCGTGACCCTCGCCGTGCGCGTCATCCCGTGCCTGGACGTGGACGCCGGGCGCGTGGTCAAGGGCGTGAACTTCCAGAACCTGCGCGACGCCGGGGACCCGGTGGAGCTGGCCGCCCGCTACGACGCGGCCGGTGCCGACGAACTGACCTTCCTGGACGTCACCGCCTCCAGCGGGGACCGGGAGACCACCTACGACGTGGTGCGGCGCACCGCCGAGCAGGTCTTCATCCCGCTGACGGTGGGCGGGGGCGTGCGCACCCCCGACGACGTCGACCGGCTGCTGCGCGCCGGCGCCGACAAGGTGGGGGTGAACACGGCGGCGATCGCCCGCCCGGAGCTGATCCGGGAGATCGCCGAGCGCTTCGGCAACCAGGTGCTGGTGCTGTCGGCCGACGTGCGCCGCGCCGAGGGCACCCCCGAGGCGCCGCTGCCCAGCGGATTCGAGGTCACCACGCACGGCGGGCGCCGGGGGGCCGGCATCGACGCGGTGGAGTGGACCGAGCGCGCGGCGGAGCTGGGCGCCGGGGAGATCCTGCTGAACTCGATGGACGCCGACGGCACGAAGGCGGGGTTCGACCTGGACCTGATCCGCGCCGTGCGGGCGCGCGTGGACATCCCGGTCATCGCGAGCGGAGGCGCGGGCCAGGTGCCCCACTTCCCGCCGGCGGTGGACGCGGGGGCGGACGCGGTGCTGGCGGCGTCGGTGTTCCACTTCGGCGATTTCACCATCGGGGACGTGAAGGCCGAACTGGCGAGGCAGGGCCACCCGATCCGCCCCGTGGGCTGAGGCGAGGGCCGAGGGCCGAGCAGGCGGCGGCCCGGGGGCATGCGGCCGCCCGGGCCCGGTCGGCAGTATCGCCGCAACACCGCTGGATCGAGTGCCTGTCCGGATGGTTCCGGCGGCGCTGTCGGGCGGTGACCGGCCCACACACCTGCACCCGACAGCGCTGCGCCGAAGAGCCAGGGCCTTCGTCGCCGCCTGGCCGTCTCGCACCCCGGTGGCCCGGCGGGCGGCGGGGGTCCGGGAGCGGGGTACCCGCCGTGCCACTCCTCCCGGACCGCGAAAACCCGTCGCCTGGCAGGCAGGCTCGGGGAACCGCCCCGTTGCCGCCGTCGCCGCCCGACCACGATGACCGGCCTGCACGCCCGCATCCGCCCGTTCTCCGCATGTGCGCCCGCCTGTCAGCGGCTCCGGTTTCCGGGACCGGTCGTCCTCACACCGCACCCAGGCGCTCGTACAGCTCCCGGTACACCTCCGCAACGCGGGGCCATGTCCGGTTGGCGGCGACCTCCTCGCGGCCGGCGCTCGCCAGCTCTGCGCGCAGGCCAGGGGTGCCGTGCAACCGTTCCAACGCGTCCGCCAACGCTTCCGCGTCGCCCGGCGGCACCATCAGGCCCGCCTCGCCACCGGCCAGAAGCTCGCGGAGCGCCGGAAGGTCGCTCGCCACGACGGGGGTGCCCAGCGCCATCGCCTCAACCGGTTTGAGCGGCGTCACCAGGCGGCACACCCGCTCATCCGCCCGCGGCGCGGCGAAGGCGTCCAGCGCCGCGTGCGCCCGCAGCGCGTCGGCGGGGTCCACACGTCCGGGCAGCACGCACGCCTCACCGATGCCCAGGTGCCGCACCGCCGAACGCACCCCGCCCAGCGCCTCGCCGTCGCCGACCAGCAGCATCCGCGCGGGCACCCCGCGCTCGCGCAGCAGCGCCACCGCCTCGGCGAGCACGGTGAACCCCTCATAGCCCACCACGCTGGAGACCGACCCCACGACGAAGTCGCCGTCCTCCAAGCCGTGCTCGCGCCGGAACCCCGCCCCGTCGGGCCGGGCGTCCAGCAGCGACGGCTCCACCGCGTTGGGCGCCAGCACGATCCGCCCGGGGTCGGCCCCGCGCGCGACGATCTCCTCGCGCATGGTCTCCGAGAGCGTCACCACCGCGTCGGCGGTGCGCATCAGCGCCGACTCGCGCTCGACCACCGCCCGGTGCCGCTCACTGCCCTGCGCCTGCGGCACGGCCCCCGACAGCCAGCTCTCCTCCCGGAAGCCCCGCACCTCGTACNCCCCAGCCGGGCGGCCGCCGCAGCGGCGATGGAGCCGTTCCGGTGGTCGGTGGCGGCGTGCAGCACCGCGGGGCGCAGCCGCCGCGCCAGCGCCGCCACGCCCTCGACCCCCGCCTCGATCTGCGCGGCCAGCCCGCCCGGCAGCTCCACACCCGGGTGCAGGCGGTGGTGGCCCACCCCGTCCAGCTCCTCGGACTCCTCCATCCCCGGCCGGTCCAGCGGCCACCCGGGGAAGGTGACCACGCTCGGCTCCAGCCCGGCGTCCTTCTGCGCGGTGACGATGCGGTGGGTGCGCACCGTGTACCCGGCGCCGGTGTACGGCAGGGCGTTGGACACCACGTGCAGCACACGCCCCGGGACCGGCTCGAACCCCGCATCGTCCCGGGCGGGCGGCTCCGGCAGCGGGCCGAGGGCGCGCCGCTCGCCGACCAGACGGTCGTGCATCCGCGCGCACACCTCGTGCCCGCCGGTGTAGGGCTCCACGGCGGCGATGGCGTCGGACAGGCGCCCCTGCTCGAAGAACAGCCGGGCCTTGCGCGCCGCCACGGCCCCGCCGAGAGAGGCGGTGTAGTGCTCCGGCAGGCCGGGGAGGTGGCGCAGGGCGACCTCGGTCAGGCGCGGGCGCTCGGCCGCCGTCAGCACGGACGCCAGCCGCCGGGCGGCCCGCCGCCCGCGCGGCGTCTCCTCCGCGGCGGCAGCGGCGATGCGCGCCATGTCGCCGCGGGCGTCGTCGACCCGCTCCCCGGCGGCCAGCAGGAGCAGGCACGCGGCGGGGAACCGGGGAGGCGGGACGTCGGCGCGGGACGCCCTGCCCGACCGGTCGGCCGCTGGGCCGCGCGGGTCGGCGGTGGACAGGGCGGAGGCCCTCGCCTCCTCGGACAGGGACCGCGCCCAACGCAGCGCGCTTCGGGCGGCGGCGTCGCGCAGGCCGTCGAGGAGCCCCGCGCGCGGGGGAGAGGGCGTGGCCGCGGGAGCACCGAAAGTGGGGGAAGACGTGTCGGACACCCTTACGAGTCTGGGGCCGTTCCGGCGCTTTGTGCGCCGCTCGGCGGGCTCCGGGCGAGGAATTCCCCGGACCGAACGCCGCCGTTCACCGCACGTTCGCGCCCGCGGGCGAAAGGTCGTCGGCCGCTTGTTGTGTACGCGGCCGCCGTAATGGACGGGACGGCGGAGCAGGTCTCCCGCTCCCGGCTCTTGCCGGGCGGCGGACAACCGGTGCGCAAGGAAAAGCGGCGGCGACGAAGCAGGTCGGCCCCCCTTCTGGCAGCGTCGTCGGGCGGCAGGCGCGCGGCCGGTCACCGGAGATGGCGGCGACGGAGCAGCCGGTGCCCCGCTCACGGTCCCCGGCCGGGCTCCGGGTTTCCGGAGTGCGAGGAAGAGCAGCGGCGACGACGGAGGTCGGCGGCCCCACTTGCAGCGCTGTCGGGCGGCGGGGGTGTGCGTGGTCGCCGTGCTGGGCGGCGACGGAGCGAGCGGGGCGGTTCCCGGGCCCTGCCTGCCGGGCGGCGGGTTCCTGGCGGTCCGGGCGGGGCGGCGCGGCCGGGCGGGGGTCGTCCGCGCTCGTGGCGGCCGCCGGGCCCGTGCCAGGGCGGGGCCGCCGGGCCGGTGCGGGAGCCCGGAGGGGCGGCCCGCCCGGGGGCGTTCCGGCATAACGGGCACTCGGGGAGGGGTTCGGTGATCCAGGGGGGTGGTACCGCCGCCCGGTCAGTGGTTCCGCGCAGGTTTCACCACTACGGGCGCCTCCGGGGGTACCCGCAGGGCCCGGAAGGCGGGTTCCGGGCCCGCCGGTACCGGCCCGGTGTCCGCCTCGCCCGGTTCCCCGGGCGCCGGGGCGCATCCCGCGCTCTGTTCGACGGCCGGGGTGGCCCGGTGGGCGGTGCGGGTGTGCGTTCATCGCGATTCCAGAACATGTTCTGGCGCCAGAAGGCCCCTTAATGGCAGGCCATGCCCGTTTGCCGA
>NZ_ANBH01000013.1 GCF_000341185.1 Nocardiopsis chromatogenes YIM 90109 | reverse complement strand
CCGCGTGTAGCCGATATCGGCCCCGCGCGGGCCTCGGGAGCCCGGCTGAGGCGCCCGGACGGCCCCGCGCCTGCCCCCGCACCCGAACCGAATGCCCCAATCGGACACAAATGGGGCATTCCGTTCCCAGAACCTGTTCTGGAATCGCGC
This sequence comes from Nocardiopsis chromatogenes YIM 90109, assembly GCF_000341185.1. Classification (GTDB taxonomy): domain Bacteria; phylum Actinomycetota; class Actinomycetes; order Streptosporangiales; family Streptosporangiaceae; genus Nocardiopsis_A; species Nocardiopsis_A chromatogenes. The sequence continues at coordinate 12,321 of NZ_ANBH01000013.1, read as the reverse complement.
TCTTCGTCGTCCCGAGGCCGCCGGGGACGTCGTTGGGCGCGTTTCCCGGCCCCGCCCGCACCTAACGCGGAGTATCCGCCCAGGTCAGGGGCGTGCCGGGTGGTGCGGTGCGGGCCAGGGGTCCGCCCCGGGTGTCGAAGAGCGTGAACCCCGGGACCGCGCCGCCCGCCCCGGACCGCGAGGAACCCGCCGCCCGGCAGGCAGGGCCGGGCAACCGCCCCGCTTGCTCCGTCGCCGCCAAGAACAGCGACCATCCGCACACCCCAAACCCGACAGCGCTGCCGGAAGGGCCGCCGACCTTCGTCGTCGCCGCCTTCCGCCCGTGCCCCGCCAACCCGGCACCCGGCCAGGGCTGTGAGTGGGGCACCGGCCGCGCCGCCGCCAACGACAGCGACCATCCGCACGCCTGCCGCCCGACAGCGGCACCGCAAGAGGCGCCGCCTTAGTCGTCGCCGCCCTCCCCCTCACATCCCGGCGGCCCGCCGCCTAGCAAGCAGGGCCGGGGAACCTCCCAGCTCGCTCCGTCGCCGCCCCTCACGGCGACCACGCGCACGCCCGGCGGCCGACAGCGCTACAGGCCGGGCCGCCGACCGTCGTCGCCCCTCCCAACCAGGCGCTCCGCCGACCCGCCACCCGGCCGGGACCCGTGAGTGAGGTACCTGCCGTCCCGTCGCCCTCGACCAAGATGACCCTCCGCTCGCCCGCAGCCCGGCGGCCCTGCGCGTCCTTGTCACCGCCACCGGGTGGAATAGGCGGCATCCGGGGGGCGCTGAACAAAATCGATACTCTCGGTGGCTCGCCGCGCAGTAGGTTGGTCCGGCACATGCCGTCCCTTGATCGGATGGCATGTGCTTTTTGCGGGCGCCCACCGGCGCGACGCGACCGAGAGCCACCGAACACCGTGGACGAACAGGGGGCCGCATGGCGCAGTCAACCGCGAACGGCGACGGGGCGGGCGGGAGCCGCGGCGCCTCCGGAAGCCGCGATCGGCGGATCTTCGCCCGCGGCCTGCGGGTGCTGTGGGTGGCGATGCGCACCGAACCCGCCGTCTTCCTCGTCGCGGTCTTCGGCGCCTCCCTGCACGCCGCCGTCACCGTCGCCTCCGCCGAAGTCCTCGGCCGCGTCACCGACCAGGTCATCCTGCCCGCCTTCCAGGACGGGCGCACCACCGCCGGAGCCCTGACCGCGGCCGCGGCCGCACTGCTGGCCGTCGGCGTCCTGAAGGCCGTCGGCCTGGGCCTGCGCCGCCTGTACGCCGGGCTCATGCAGTTCCGCATGCAGGCCCGCTACCGGCGCCAGGTCGCCCGGAAGTACCTGCGCCTGCCCCTGGCATGGCACCACCGCCACCCCGCCGGGCAGCTGCTGTCCAACGCCAACGCCGACGTCGAGGCCGCCTGGCAGCCCCTCGCCCCCCTGCCCATGGTCGTCGGCAGCCTGTTCATGCTGCTCATCGCCGCCGTGGCGATGGTGTTCACCGACCCCGTGCTGGCCCTGGTCGGATTCGTCGTCTTCCCGCTGCTCTTCGCCGTCAACGTGGTCTTCCAGCGCAAGGCCGCCCCCGTGGCCACCCGCGCCCAGGCCCTGCGCGCCGAGGTCAGCGAGGTCGCCCACGAGTCCTTCGACGGCGCCCTGGTCGTCAAGACCCTGGGCCGGGAGGACACCGAGACCGAGCGCTTCACCGCCGCCGCCCACCGGCTGCGCGACGCCCAGATCCGGGTGGGCCGCATGCGCGGCCTGTTCGACCCCGTCATGGAGGCCCTGCCCAACCTCGGCGTGCTCGGCGTGCTGCTGGTCGGCGCCTGGCGGCTGTCCACCGACGCCATCGCCGTCGGCGACCTGGTGCAGATGTCCTACCTGTTCACCCTGCTGGCACTGCCCATCCGGTCCTTCGGCTGGCTGCTCGGCGACATGCCGCGCAGCGTCGTCGGCTGGGACCGCGTGTCCACCGTGCTCGGCGCCGACGGCGCCATGGAGCACGGCCGGGCCCGCCTCGACGGCCGCGGCGGCATCGGGGTGAACGTGCGCGGCCTGGACTTCTCCTACGAGGACGGCGGCGCCGACCGCGACCTGGCCGACGACGGCGACGGTGACGGTGCGGCCGGGGCCGCCGCCGCGGACGGCGGCCGGGAGGGGCGCACCACCGTGCTGCACGGCGTCGACCTGGACATCGCCCCCGGCCGCACCGTCGCCGTCGTCGGCCCCACCGGATCGGGCAAGTCCACCCTGACCACCCTGCTGCTGCGGCTGGTCGACCCCGACACCGGCACCGTCGCCTACGACGGCACCGACGTGCGCGACCTGGCCCCCGGCCAGATCCCCGCCGCGGCCGCCCTCGTCCCCCAGTCCACCTTCGTCTTCGAGGACACCGTCCGCGACAACGTGGCCCTGGACACCGGCGCCACCGACGCCGACGTGTGGGCCGCGCTGCGCCTGGCCCGCGCCGACTCCTTCGTCGCCGCCCTGCCCGACGGCCTCGACACCCGCCTGGGCGAGCGCGGCGCCAGCCTCTCCGGCGGCCAGCGCCAGCGCCTGGCCCTGGCCCGCGCCGTGGTGCGCCGCCCCCGCCTGCTCGTCCTGGACGACGCCACCTCCGCCGTCGACCCCCAGGTGGAGGCGCAGATCCTGGCCGGGCTCCGGGAGACCGACCTGGCCGCCACCGTGGTCGTCGTCGCCTACCGCAGGGCCACCATCGAACTCGCCGACGAGGTCGTCTACATGGAGGGCGGCACCGTGGCCGACCGGGGCCCACACGCCGACCTGCTGCTCCGCTCGCCCGGCTACGAGCGCCTGGTCACCGCCTACGAGCGGGCGGCCGAGGAGCGCGCCGCCGCCGAACGGGCGGCCGCCGCAGGCGCCCCCGACCAGTCCGCCGAGGGCGGCCCCGCCGCCGAAGAGGAGGCCCTCCGATGAGCGCGCCCGCCGCCACCCGCGACCGCTCGGCCGAAGAGCGGGAGCCGGGCCCGGGCCCCGAGGCCGCCGCCCCGGGGCTGAGCCGCTCCAGCCTCGGCGCCTTCGCCACCATCGGCCGGGGCCTGGCCCTCTCCCCGGAGTTCACCCGCGGCCTGGGCTGGACCGTGCTGTTCGCCCTCGTGGCCACCGCCGGGAAGATCGTGGTGCCGCTGGCCGTCCAGCAGACCATCGACAACGGCATCGCGGTGGAGGGCGGCCCCGACGTCGACTTCACGGTCCTCGCGGTCGCCGTGAGCACCGCCGTGCTGGCCGTCACCACCGTGTGCTCCTACGTGATGAACGTGCGCCTGTACCGGGCCACCGAGTCGGGCCTGGCCACCCTGCGCCGCAAGGCCTTCCGGCACGTGCACGACCTGTCGGTGCTCACCCAGAACAGCGAACGCAAGGGCGCCCTGGTCTCCCGCGTCACCTCCGACGTCGACCAGATCAGCACCTTCATGCAGTGGGGCGGCATCCTGCTCATCGTCAGCTCCGGCCAGCTGCTGGTGGCCACCGTGCTGATGGCCGTCTACTCCTGGCAGCTCACCCTGGTGGTGTGGGTGTGCTTCCTGCCGCTGCTGTTCGGCGCCCGGTGGCTGCAGCGGCTGCTGTCCAAGGCCTACCTGTCGGTGCGCGAACGCACCGGCGAGATGCTCGGCGTCATCGGGGAGACCGTGGTCGGCGCCGCCGTCATCCGCGCCCACGGCACCGAGGACCGCACCGCCCGCCGCATCGACGAGCGCGTCCTGGCCACCCGCAAGGCGCAGGTGCGGGCGCAGCGGCTGTCCATGTCGGTGTCGCCGTTCGCCGAGCTCGTCGCCGCCGTCGGCAACGCCGCCGTGGTCGTCACCGGCGTGCTGCTGGGCGTGGGCGGCCACCTCACCCCCGGCCAGCTCGTCGCCTTCCTGTTCCTGGTCACCCTGTTCGTGCAGCCGATGATGATGGCCACCGAGATCTTCAACGAGGCGCAGAACGCCATCGCCGGGTGGCGCCGCGTGCTGGGCGTGCTCGACACCGAGCCCGACGTCGCCGACCCGGGCGACGGCGGCCGGGAGCTCCCCCGCGGCCCGGTCGGGGTCCGCTTCGACCGGGTCTCCTACGCCTACCCGGGCGGCCCCACCGTGCTCGACGGGGTGGACCTGGAGATCGCCCCCGGCACCCGGGTGGCCGTGGTGGGCGAGACCGGGTCGGGCAAGACCACCTTCGTCAAGCTCCTCACCCGCCTGATGGACCCCTCCGACGGGCGGGTGCTGCTGGACGGCGCCGACCTGCGGGAGGTCGCCTTCTCCTCGCTGCGCAGCCGGGTGGTGATGGTGCCCCAGGAGGGGTTCCTGTTCGACGGCACCCTGGCCGACAACATCCGCTTCGCCCGGCCCGAGGCCACCGATGCCGACCTGGAGCGGGCCGTGGCCGACCTGGGCCTGGGCGACTGGCTGGCGGGCCTGGCGCACGGCCTGGACACCCCGGTGGGGCAGCGCGGCGAGTCCCTGTCGGCGGGGGAGCGCCAGCTCGTGGCGCTGGTGCGGGCCTTCATCGCCGACCCCGACCTGCTGGTGCTGGACGAGGCGACCTCGGCGGTCGACCCGCACACCGAGACCCGCATCCAGCGGGCGCTGGACCGCATCACCGACGGGCGCACGTCGGTGGCCATCGCCCACCGGATGTCGACCGCGGAGGCCGCCGACGAGGTCCTGGTGTTCGACGCGGGCGAGGTCGTCCAGCGCGGACCGCACAAGAGCCTCGCCGCAGAGGAGGGGGTCTACGCCGACCTGTACGCCTCCTGGGTGCGCAGTTCGGCCTGAGGCGCCGGACGGGGCGGAGCCGGGCTCAGGCGGAGCCGGCGGGGGCGGGGCTGCGGGTTACGTCCCCCCGGAGGACACTGTCGGCGGATTCGGCGGGGTGGTGTTGCCGGTGCCGTCCCAGCGGGACGGCGGGGCGGAGTGCGGCGGGACCGGGTGGCTGTCGTGTCGCCGTGTCCCCGTGACCGCCGCTGCCGCGATGACATCGGCCCGTGCGGATGCACGGCCCACCGGAACAGCGCCGACCAATAACCGGACCTGCCGTCTCGCTCGCCTGCGCCCCGGCTGAACACCCTGCCGGATTCGCCGACCTCGCCAACCGTGTCGGCCGGAGGGGTGGAGGCTGCGTCCCGCCGGGCCAGGGCGGAGGCCATGGCCGTGGGGTGAGGCGCCGGTCAGGACTCCGGAGGCCACACCGCTCCAGCGGATGTCATCGAGGCGGTGTCGGGCCGGTACCCGTGCGGCATCGGGGCGGAACCCGGGCGGCCGGGCCCTCCGCCGTCACACCCCCCGGGCCGCCCACCAGCGGGCCGCGAGGATCTCGGCGACCAGCGGCTCGGTCAGCAGCGCCACGTCCGGGTCGGTGTCGCCCAGGTACCGCACGGTCGCCGCCGCGCCCTCCACCTGGCCGCCCACCGCCACGAACCGGCCCCGCAGCTGCAACAGGTGCTCGGAGAACCGCTCGTCGTAGTGCGACCCGGCGAACAGCAGCGCCCGGTAGTCGCTCACCGCCGCCAGGTACCGGCCCGTGTGCGACCACTCCGCCGTCTCGAACGCGAACGACGCCAGCACCGGCCCCTGCCGCAGCACCAGGCTCGCCTGCTCGGCCGACGCCTCCCGCTCGGCCGGGGCCGCCGTATGCACCGGCCCCCCGCCCTCCAGCGCGGCCGCCGCCTCCGGCACCCACGCGCGCGCCCGCTCCAGCAGGTCCGCCGAGGCATTGGAGGCCCGCCGCAGGGTCGGCACCAGGTCCGCCGAGCGGCCCAGCGGCCGCGCCCCCAACCGGTGCCCCAGGTGCAGCAGCTGCGCCAGCGCCAGCCGGTGGCCCCGGCAGTTCAGGCCGCTCTTGTCCGGCTCGTCGCCCAGCGGCACCAGGATGTCGGCGTAGCGGGCCGCCGGGGAGGTCGTGTCGTCGGTGATCACGATGATCGCCGAGTCCCCCACGTACCGGTCCAGCGCCGTGCACAGCTCCCGGAGTCCGCCGCCGACCGCGACCGCCACCACCAGCGTCGCCGGGCCCGCCGGAAGCGACCCCTCGGCCGAGGGGTGCTCGGCCGTCGCACCCAGCCCCGCCCGCCGCAGCCGGTGCGCCGCCGCCTCGCACGCGTGCCGCGCCGAGCCCGTGCCCAGCATCAGGATCCCCGCGGGCTCGTCGTCCACCAGCGCGGGCAACGCCTCGTAAGGGTCCTTGCGGGCCAGGCGGTCGGCGAGCGCGTTGAGCGCCGCGGGCACGCCCGCGAGGTCGGCGGAGAGCAACTGCGCGGTCACACGGCTCCTTCTCGGGTCTTGCGAACGCCCCCGACGATACTCGCCGCCCGCCGTCGGCCCGCAGCATGGCCGTTCCCACCGCGCGGACGGGGAGGGCGGGGTGCGCGGTTCGGGATCGTGCCCGCCACCGGCGGTTGCGGGGCCTGCGAGCCCGGCGCGGCTTCACAGGCGTGACCGGCGGACCGCCCTTGGGCGGGCGGCCCGCGTCCGCCTGCCGAAAGTGACGCCACTGCGGCCGACGCCTTCGGGGCGCCGGTCTCGGAGCGCTGGTCAGGGAGTGGACCGTGGGGCTGCCCCCTCCCTGGTCCGCAGCGGTGGCGGTGGCGCTGGCCCGGTCGGCCGGCAGCCGCACTCCGGCCCATGCGACCGGTCCGGCCGACATGTGCGGACGGCCGGTGAGGGCGCGGCGAAAGCCGGACCCGGACCGCACACGGAAGAGCATGATCAACACAACACGCCCTAAGGCCGACCCGGCCGCGGACGGCGCCGACCCGCACATAGGCTGTCACCATGACCGCCCGCCCATCCGAGGGCGGCCCGGCAGGCGCGCCCGCCAGCGGGCTCGCCCCCGAGGTCGCCGCCCGCCTCAAGCGCACCCCCGACGGCCTCGTCCCGGCCGTCGTGCAGCAGCACGACACCGGCGAGGTGCTCATGCTCGCGTGGATGGACGACGAGGCCCTGCACCGCACCCTGACCACCCGCAGCGCCACCTACTGGTCGCGCAGCCGCGGCGAGTACTGGGTCAAGGGCGCCACCTCCGGAAACGTGCAGCGGGTCGTCTCGGCCGCCCTCGACTGCGACGGGGACACGCTGCTGCTCAAGGTGGACCAGACCGGCGCCGCCTGCCACACCGGCGACCGCACCTGCTTCGACGCCGGTGCCCTGCCGGTGGCGGTGGAGGACGGGTCGTGACCGGCCCGCAGACCGGCCCGGACCGGGCACGCGCCAAGCGCGAGTACACCTCCGCCCTGGCCGCCACCGCGGTCGGCGCCGCGGCCCTGATCACCGCCGCCGGGCAGACCTGGGCCAGCGGCGACGTCGAGGTGACCGGCCCGCTGGCCGCCGCCCCCGTCCAGGTGGACGGCGCCACCGCCGCCCCGGCCGTGGCGGCCATGGGCTGGGCCGGGCTCGCCGCGGTCGCCGCCCTGATCGCCACCCGCGGCCGTGCGCGCACCGCCGCGGGCGTCCTGATGGTCCTCTTCGGGGCCGGGGCCCTGGCGGGGGTGTGGACGGGCACCCGCGGGTCCGCCCTGGCCGCCGCCGCGCTCCAGGCCACCACCGCCCGGGGCGAGCTGGGCGGCCTGCACGTGGAGTGGGGGTGGCCGGCCCTGGCCGCGTTCGGCGGGGCCGTCCTGCTGGCCGCCGGGGCCGCCGCCGCGTGGCGGGGGCCTGCCTGGCCCGCCATGGGCAGCAGGTACGATCGCCACGGCGCCTCCGCCGCGACCTCCCGGAACGGCCCGGTCGACCCCGCCGACCTGTGGAAGTCGCTGGACCACGGAGAGGACCCCACCGCCGACCCGGCCCAGGGCGGCGCGTCCGCCGAGGACGCCGGCGGCGCCCCCGACAACGACGATTCCGACCGCGACCGCGCCCGACAGGCGGGCGCACCGGCAGCACAGAAGGAGCCCTGATGGCCGACGCACACCACGAGGAGCACGAGGACCACGGCAACACCGTCGCCGCGTGGTTCCTCACCATCTCCTGGATCGCGGCGTGGACCGTGGCCGGCGCCGCCATCATCCTCGGCGGGGACATCATCGTCTGGACCGCGGTCGGTCTGGGCGCCAGTGTCGTGCTGGCGGTCGTCGCCGGGGTCATGAAGAAGGCCGGGCTGGGCCGCAACGAGCCGCGCCCGGTGCCGCCGACGCGCGAGCAGTGGGAGTCCGAGCGCGCCAAGGACGCCAAGGCCTCCGGAAAGTCCGCCGAGAAGGCGGGCAAGGCCGAGAAGGCGGACGAGAAGGGCGGCGACGACGACAAGGAGCCCGCCACCGCGGGCGCCAAGTAGCCACCGCCCTACCCCCGGTCGGAGGGCCCTCCCCAGGGCCCACGGACCGGCTGGGGCCGCCCGGACCGGCCGCACGGCCGGGCTGACGCAGGCCCCGAACGAGACCGGCACGGCCCGCTCCCCGTGGTGCACCACCACCCGGAGCGGGCCGCGGTCGTGTCCGGGGGAGGAGCGGAGGGCCGTGGCGCCTTCGCCCGCCTCGGGCCGGGGGAGTAGGGGCGGGCGGAGCGGTGGGTCCCGCGCCTCGGGCTCCGGCCGGACGGCAGGTCGGCGGAGTGTCGGGTGGCAAGGGCAGCGACGAGGAAGGTCGGCGGCCCTTCCTGCAGCGCGGTCGGCCACCGGGCCTTCGGATAGTCGCTGTTCTTACCGGCGACGGCGACAGCGGGGCGGTTCCCCGGCTTTGGCTGCCGTCCGGTGGGCCCCTCGCGGTCCGGGCAGGCGGCGCGGCCCCAGGGTTCGCGGTCTTCGTCGCCCGGGGCGTCGACCATGCCCGCGCCATGACACCCGGCAGTCCTGTGACCTGGGTGGATACTCTGCGTTAGGTGTGGGAGGGGGTGGGATGCGTGCCCAGCGACGCCTCCGGCGACCCCGCGGCGGGGAAGACGGCGAATCCGGAACAGGTTCTCGGATGGGAATGCCCGGTTCATGCCCGTTCGGAGCGCTCCGGTCGGGTGCGGGGGTGGGTGCACGGTCTCCCGTGCGCGCCCGCCGGGCGATAAGGGCTCGCACGGGACCGATATCGGCTACACGGGGTGACGTCGGGCCTGGTAGACGGCCTGGGTGTGTCGATAAGGGGCCTTCGGGGGCGGATCGGGTTCGTGGGTCGCGACGAACGCACGTTCGCACCGCCCTCGGGCCCGCCCCGGGTGTCGGATAGGGCGCGGGAGGGGTCCCTGCGGCCGGAGAACCAGGGTGAATCGGATACTGGGCCGGGAGTGGCGCGGCCGAAACCCGCCTTCCGGGTTCCGCAACCGCTCCGGGGCCGTCCTGCATGGTGGAAGCACACATAATCGCTGATCAGGTGTCGCTTCCACCACGCAGGACGGCCTTGAGCATGCGGGGGAGGGCTCGGTGCGGGCTCGCCTCCGGGCCGAGGCCGCATTCGGCCATGGGCCGTGGGGCGGCCCCCCTGCCGCGCATCCGGATCAGGCGTGTCCTCCCCGGCATCCCGGTAGCCGGTCGGCGGCGCGACGGCCGGCCGGGGCCTGTTGCCGCGGCTGCGGGAAGGGCACCCTGTGCGCTGTCCGTCTGGCACAATGCCTAGCGATCTGCGGCGAAAAGCGGGCGTCCCCGGCCCTGAGACCGTCGGCTCCCCCCCCTGCACACCCGCGCGCGACGGTGCGCCGCCGTGGCCCCTCACACGTTGGCGTCACAGGTACAGAGAAGCAGGTTGTGATGAGCTATCCACCCCCTGGCCCCTCGCACCCTCCTCCGTCCGGCGGCCCGCCCCCCGACGTGCCCCAGGACCGGCCGCCGAAGATCGGCATGCCCGACCTCATCCTCGCGCTGATCGTCTTCCCGCCGCTGGGCATTCCCGCCCTCATCTTCGGCCTAAGGGTCGGCTCCTCCTGGCGGGTAGGGGACCACCAAGGCGCCTACGACGCCTATTACAGGGCGGAGAGATTCAAGAAGTGGTCCTTCGTCGCCGTCGTCATCACTATGGTGCTCGGCATCGCGCTGACCATCCTCATGAACCTGGGGATCATCGTGTTCTAGGGCACCGCCACCTCCGGAGGCGTGGAGGGCGGTACCGACTCGGGTTACGACGACTACGACACCGGTGACGAGGACTTCGACCAGCAGATGGAGGAGCTGAACGAGAGCCTGGACGACGGCCCTGAACGGCTACCGACCGGCCGGTGCGCCGCCGACCGGGTACACGGTCCGCGTCGCCCCGGCCGCCCCGCATCCGCCGACGGCGCCGCACCGCGCGGAGCGGCGCCGTTCCGGGACAGGGCCGGTCCTCCAGAACCGGTGGCGTGACCCGTAGGCGTCCCGGGAGAGACGCTCGCCCGGACCGCGAGAAACCACGCGCCCGGCAGGTGGGGCCGGGGAACCGCCCTGCCCACTCCGTCGCCGCCCTTCCCGGTAACCGCACGCACTCCGTGTGATCGTCAGCGCTGCGGCGAAGGCCGCCCTCCTTCGTCGCCGCCGGGGAGCGGCACCGTCTACACTCGGCCCCGTGGAGACCCCGACCGCCGCACCGCGCCCCGCAGGCCGCCTCCGTGCCCTCGCCGGGCGCGTGCACCCCGCCACCTGGCCCCTGCTGCTGGGCGCCGCGGGCACCGCCGGGCTCCTGGTGGTCCACGCCATCGACCCCAACCAGCCCGGCAACTACCCCACCTGCCCCTGGCTGACCGTGACCGGCACCTGGTGCCCCGGCTGCGGCGCCACACGCGCCGTGCACGCGCTGACCAACCTCGACATCGTCGGCGCCGCCCAGATGAACGTCCTCCTGCTGGCGTTCATCCCCTACCTCGCCTACGGGTACGGCCGCTGGCTCTACCGGTCCTTCCGCCCCGAGGCGCCGCCCGGCAAGGGCCTGCGCCCCGCCGCGGCCCTCGTGCTGCTGGCCGTCGTCCTCGTGTACACCGTCGTGCGCAACACTCCCCTCGGCCTGTTCCTGGCCCCCGGCGGGGTGCCCGCCCCCGCCCCCATCTGGGGCTGAGCCCGGCGGCGGGGCCCCGCCCCGATCCGCGGGGCGGTGACCCCCCGCCGTCGCGGGACGGATACGATCGGACGACACCGGGGCGCGGACGATGAGCCTTCCCGCCGTGTGCCCCGACGCCACCGGCGTCCACCGCGGCGGCGGACGCCACACCACAGCTATCTGGAGGGGGCAGGCCCACGTGAGCGTGCTCGACGAGATCCTCGACGGGGTGCGCGACGACCTCGCCGCACGGCAGGCGCAGACGCCGCTGGAACGCCTCAAGGAGATGGCCGCCGCCGTCCCCCGGCCACAGGACGTGGTCGCCGCCCTGCGCCGGCCCGGGGTGCAGGTGATCGCCGAGGTCAAGCGCTCCAGCCCGTCCAAGGGCGCCCTTTCGGCCATCGCCGACCCGTCCGCGCTGGCCAAGGACTACGCCGACGGCGGGGCGTGCGTGATCAGCGTGCTCACCGAGCGCCGCCGGTTCAGCGGCAGCCTGGAGGACCTGGCCGCGGTGCGCGCCGCCGTGCCCACCCCGCTGCTGCGCAAGGACTTCGTCGTCAGCGCCTACCAGCTGTGGGAGGCGCTGGTGCACGGCGCCGACGCGGTGCTGCTCATCGTCGCCGCCCTGGAGCAGGATGCCCTGGTCTCGCTGGTCGAGCGCGCCGAGTCGCTCGGCCTGACCCCCCTGGTCGAGGTGCACACCGAGAAGGAGGCGGAGCGGGCCCTGGAGGCCGGCGCCACCGTCATCGGCGTCAACGCCCGCGACCTGACCACCCTCAAGGTCGACCGGGACACCTTCGCCCGCGTCGCCCCCGCCATCCCCGACGACCGCATCAAGATCGCCGAGTCCGGCGTGCGCGGACCGCACGACCTGCTCGCCTACGCCGGTGCCGGCGCCGACGCGGTGCTCGTCGGCGAGAGCCTGGTGACCGGCCGCCACCCGCGGACCGCCGTCGCCGACCTGGTCACCGCCGGGGCCCACCCCGCCCTGAGGGACCGCCGATGACCCCGCCCAGGGAACCGCTGCACCGGCGATGGCCCGGCCTGCCCTGAGGGGGGGACCGGCGCCCGCGCGCCTGCGCGCGCCGACGGCGCCGCGCGCCTGCGCGCGCCGACGGCGCCGCGCGGCTTCCGGGCCTGCAACCGGGCCGCACGGCACGGTCCACCGGCCGCCCCGAGGGCAGGGACACCGCTCGACCCGCGACGCGGCGGCTCTCCGGTCCGTTCACGGCGGACCGGACCGCGCGGCGGCGCCCCACCGGCGCCGCCCGCACCCCGAGCCGGCCCGCGGCGCGGACCGGGGCGGGGCCTCCCGGACCGTTCCGGCGCCCGCCGCGCGGGGGCCCGAGCGGCGGACACGGCCGCAGGCGGCCGCCCGCCGGAGGCCCTCCGAGGAGCCCGCCCCCGGGGCCCACACGCCCCGACCGCCC
>NZ_ANBH01000012.1 GCF_000341185.1 Nocardiopsis chromatogenes YIM 90109 | reverse complement strand
CCCCCCCCCCCCCCCCCCCCCCCGCCGGAGGCCCTCCGAGGAGCCCGCCCCCGGGGCCCACACGCCCCGACCGCCCGATGACGACCCACGGCTCGGCCGCGCGCCCGACGGCGCCGGCCAGGAGACACCGACATGACCACCGATACCACCGGACCGGCCGCCACCGGCGGCGCGCCCGGCCGCTTCGGCCGCTACGGCGGCCGCTTCAGCCCCGAGGCGCTCGTCGCCGCCCTCGACGAGGTCGCCCAGGCGTGGGAGAAGGCCCGTGGCGACCAGGGCTTCCAGGAGGAGCTGGGCGGCCTGCTGCGCGACTACACCGGCCGCCCCAGCCCGCTCACCGACGCCCCCCGGTTCGCCGAGCACTGCGGCGGGGCGCGTGTCCTGCTCAAGCGCGAGGACCTCAACCACACCGGCTCGCACAAGATCAACAACGTGCTGGGCCAGGCCCTGCTCACCCGCCGGATGGGCAAGACCCGGGTGATCGCCGAGACCGGCGCCGGGCAGCACGGGGTGGCCACCGCCACCGCCTGCGCCCTGCTCGGCCTGGAGTGCGTCGTCTACATGGGCGAGGAGGACACCCGCCGCCAGGCGCTCAACGTCGCCCGCATGCGCATGCTCGGCGCCGAGGTGGTCCCGGTGTCCATCGGCAGCCGCACCCTCAAGGACGCCGTCAACGAGGCCTTCCGCGACTGGGTCGCCAACGTCGACCACACCCACTACCTGCTGGGCACGGTCGCCGGGCCGCACCCCTTCCCCACCATGGTGCGCGACCTGCACTACATCATCGGCCAGGAGGCCCGCGAGCAGGTGCTGGAGCGCACCGGGCGGCTGCCCGACGCGGTCGCCGCCTGCGTGGGCGGCGGCTCCAACGCCATCGGGGCCTTCGCCGCGTTCATCGGCGACCCCGGCGTGCGCCTGTACGGCTTCGAGGCCGGGGGCGACGGTGTGGCCACCGGCCGCCACGCCGCCTCCATCACCGGCGGGTCCCCCGGAGTCTTCCAGGGCACCCGCACCTACGTGCTGCAGGACGAGCACGGCCAGACCGTGCCCAGCCACTCCATCTCCGCCGGGCTGGACTACCCGGCGGTCGGGCCCGAGCACGCCCACCTCGCCGACACCGGGCGCGCCGAGTACCGGGCGGTCACCGACGCCGACGCCATGGAGGCCTTCCGGCTGCTGTGCCGCACCGAGGGCATCATCCCCGCCATCGAGAGCGCCCACGCCCTGGCCGGGGCGCGCGACATCGGGCGGGAGCTGGGGCCGGAGGCGACCGTCCTGGTGAGCCTGTCCGGCCGCGGCGACAAGGACATGGGCACCGCCGCCGCCTACTTCGGGCTCATGGACGACGAGGGGGAGCAGGAGTGACCGGGCAGCCGAACACCGCGCAGGGCGCGGACGGAACCACCCCGCTGCAGCGCGGGCTGGCCCGCGCCAAGGACGAGGGGCGGGCGGCCCTCATCGGCTACCTGCCCGCAGGCTTCCCCGACCTGGCCTCCTCCATCGAGGTGGTGCGGGCGATGGTGGCCGGGGGCTGCGACGTGGTCGAGGTGGGCCTGCCCTACTCCGACCCCACCATGGACGGCCCCACCATCCAGCGCGCCGCCGACCGGGCGCTGGCCGCCGGGACCACCCCCGCCGACGTGCTGCGGGTGGTCGAGGCGGTCGCCGACGCGGGCGCGGCCGCGCTGGTCATGTCGTACTGGAACCCGATCGACCGGTACGGCACCGCCCGCTTCGCCGCGGACCTGGCCGCCGCGGGCGGCTCCGGGGCCATCACCCCCGACCTGCTCCCGGAGGAGGCGGGGGAGTGGATCCAGGCCACCGACGCCCACGGGCTCGACCGGATCTTCCTGGTGGCGCCCTCCTCCACCGACGAACGGCTCAAGCTGACCACCGGCGCCAGCCGCGGCTTCGTCTACGCCGCCTCCCTGATGGGCGTGACCGGGACCCGCGCCCAGGTGGCGGGCACCGCCGAGAAGCTGGTGGTGCGCACCCGCCAGGCCGTCGGGGGCTCCGGGCTCCCGGTCTGCGTGGGGCTGGGCATCTCCAGCGGTGAGCAGGCCGCCGAGGTCGCCGGGTACGCCGACGGGGTCATCGTCGGGGCCGGGTTCTGCCAGCGCGTGCTGGACGCCGCCGACCTGGGTGCGGCCACGGCCGCGGTCGGCGCGTTCGCCGAGGAGCTGGCCGAGGGGGCGCGCGCCGGGCGCCGGTGAGCCCCGGCCGTTCAGGGCGGCGGGGCCGCGCGGCGGGCCCGCCGCGCATAGGCCGCGGCCGGGTGAGAAGAAGGTGAGAATCGAGTCTTCTTCCTGGGAAGAGGACGTGCGGGGTGCGCCGGTCGGCATAGGCTTTCGCAGCACCGGCCGCCGCACCCCGCGCCGCGTCCTGCGCGACCAACGGTCCCCGGGCGGTCACATGCAGTAGGCTCCGCTGCGACGCCGCGCGCCCCGCCGGCGCCCACGGCCCGCGGCGCGCCCACCCGCCCCGGCGAACAGGGAAGTCCAGACATGAACACCGGTCCCACCGAGCAGAACACCGCCTCCGGCCGGCCCGACGGCGGCGAGGCCCCGGACCCCGCCCCCTCCGGCGAGACGGGCGGCGCCCCCGCCCCGCCGTGGAAGGCCCGCCTGGCCGCCGCACAGCCCTGGGCGACCCTCGTCTGCCGCGTCGCCCTCGCCGGAATCCTCGCCTTCGCCGCCTACACCAAGCTGCCTCCGGCGCTGTCCATCCAGTCCGTCGAGGCCTACCAGCTCTTCCCCAGCGGCGTCGCCGAGTTCATCGGCATCACCCTGCCCATGGTGGAGTTCGCCCTGGCCCTGCTCCTGCTCCTGGGCCTGGCCACCCGCTACGTCGCCGCCGCCACCGGCCTGCTCATGCTGGTCTTCATCGCCGGAATCGCCTCCGCCTGGGCGCGCGGGCTCACCATCGACTGCGGCTGCTTCGGCACCGGCGGCGCCGTCGCCCCCGGCGAGACCGCCTACGGGCTCGACATCGCCCGCGACATCGGCTTCGCCGCGCTGGCCGGTATCGTCATGCTCTGGCCGCGCTCCCCGCTGTCCCTCGACCGCCTCGCCGGGCTCTACCGCTGACGCCCGGCCCCCGGCGGCGTCCCCCGGGGCGTCGCCGAACCTGATAGAACGGCCCCGCACCCGCGGGGGACGGACCCGACAACCCATCAGTACGGAGAACGGTGATCGGCCCATGGGCAAGGCGGCGCGGCGCGAGGCCCGCGAACGTTTGAAGCAGCAGCGCCTCAAGGAGCAGCAGAAGGCCAAGCGCAACCGGGTCCTGCTCGTCGTGGGCGCCGCGGTCGTCGTGGTCGCGCTCGTGGTGGCGGTCGGCTACTTCGTCGTCATGCGCGACCGCGGCGGCGGCGACGTCGAGCTGCCCCCGCAGGCCCTGCAGACCGACGGCAGCGTCGTGCTGGCCGACAGCGGCGCCGACGCGCCCGTGCTGGAGATCTACGCCGACTACCAGTGCCCGGCCTGCAAGCAGTTCGAGACCGCCACCGGCTCGGCCATCCAGGAGATGGCCGCCGCGGGCGAGGTCATCGTGCACTACCGCCCGGTCAGCATCTTCGCCCTGCGCGGCGAGCCGCTGGGCTCCAACTCGCTGCGCGGCGGGGCCGCCGCCCGCGCCGCCGCCGACGCCGGGAAGTTCGTCGAGTACAACGACGTGCTGTTCGAGAACCAGCCCGCCGAGGGCAGCGCCGGCTTCTCCCCGGACGAGCTGAAGCAGTGGGGCGAGGACATCGGCATCGACGACCCCGCCTTCGCCGAGCGCGTCGACGCCGAGTCCGAGGTCGCCGACCGGTTCGCCCAGGACTACGCCCCCGAGCTGCTGGAGAAGGCCCAGGGCGAGCTGGGGGCCGACAGCATCAGCACCATGCCCGTCACCGACCTCATCGCCTGGGGCGACGAGAACGGCGTGGACTCCTCCTTCCTCGACGACACCTACGTCCTGGAGATCCTGGAGGCCACCGGCGCGGTCAACGAGCGCTACGACGGTGAGAACGCCTTCGCGGGCACCCCGAGCGTCTACCTGAACGGCGCCAAGATGGGCAATGAGATGTACTCTGCCTCCAGCCTCCGCAGCGCCGTGGCCGAGGCCGAGCCCGGCGAACCGCAGTCCACCCCGGCCGAGGACACCGACACCGGCGCGGACGGCGAGGGCGCGGGCGGCGACGCCGGGGCATCCCCCTCCCCCTCCACCTCGCCCTCCGCCGACGCCAAGGAATGAACCAGCCGAGATGACGACACCTGCGACCCTCGCGACCGCGGACGCCGCCGGGGGCGGCCTCACTCTGGCCGCCATCCCGCCGCCCCCGGTCAGCCAGTTCGACATCGGCCCGCTCACCATCCACGTCTACGCGCTGTGCATCCTCGCCGGCGTCGTCGCCGCCGTGGCATGGTCCGAACGCCGCTGGGCGGCCATGGGGGGTGAGAAGGGCACCATCATGGACCTGGCG
>NZ_ANBH01000011.1 GCF_000341185.1 Nocardiopsis chromatogenes YIM 90109 | reverse complement strand
GCCGATCCAGGCGCTGTACATCTGGAACGGCGGCCTCGGCATCTGGGGCGCCATCCCGCTGGGCGCGCTGGGCGTGTGGCTCGGCGCGCGCCGCCGCGGCCTGTCGATGTCGAAGCTGTCCTTCGCCATCGCGCCCACCATCCCGCTGGCGCAGGCCTTCGGGCGCTGGGGCAACTACTTCAACCAGGAGCTCTTCGGGCGCCCGACCGACCTGCCGTGGGCGCTGGAGATCTCCACCGACGCCGGGCGCCCGGCCGGGTACATCGAGGGCTTCAGCACCTACCACCCCACGTTCCTGTACGAGTCCCTGTGGAACATCGGCCTGGCGGTGCTCCTGGCCTGGGCCGGGCGGCGCTACGCCGACCGGCTCGGCGGCGGACGGCTCTTCGCGCTCTACGTCATGGGCTACTGTGTGGGGCGGTTCTGGATCGAGTACATGCGCATCGACCCGGCGAACGAGATCCTCGGCTTCCGCCTGAACAACTGGACGTCGCTCCTGGTGTTCGCGGGGGCCCTGGCCTACTTCGTCTGGGCGGGGCGGCGGCTGGACCGCTTCTCCACGCGCGTGGTGCCCTACGGCCACGAGGCCGGAACCCAGGTCTTCGACACCGACCCGGCCACCGACGGCGAGGAGGGGCGGACCGGCGCCGCCGCGGCCTCCGCCGACACCGGGGACACGGGCCGGGCGGACGCCGAGGGATCCGTCACACCCGAACCGGAGGGCGAGGACGCCGGTACCGGACCCGCGCAGGACGCCCCCGCCGACACCGGGGCCGCGCAGGCCGGAGCCCCGGACACCGCCGGGCCCGAAGGGGACCGGGCCGACGGGGACACCCCCGCCGGCGGGGACCACACGGCGGACGGCGGGCCCGAGGGCGGGCCGGAGGCCCAGACCGAAGAGACCCCGGCCGGAGCGGACGCCACCGACGGCTCCGAGACGGCCCCCGACACCGACACGGCCCCCGACGCCGGGACCGGCTCCGAGTCCGACAAGGACGGGGCCGCGACCGGACCCGCGGACAACAAGCGGGAGGACTAGGCGCCGCCGGCGCCGCCGCGGAACCCCCGCGGACGCGGCGGCGCCGACGAGGATGAGTGAGCTAGCGACGTGAGCAGATCGGACTCCGCCGGCCGGGCGGGCGCGCGCGGATCGCGCCGCGCCCGGAACGGCCGCCGCCACCGCGGCGACGCCGCACCGCAGGACACCGCGGCCGACACCGGCCCCGGCGAAGTGGTCGAGGAGTTCGGGCCCGCGGCCGACGACGGCCCCGGGCCCGAGGCCGCGCCCGGAGGGGAGGAGGCGGCCGAGGAGGCCGCCCCCGCCCGGAAGGGCAAGCGCAAGGGCAAGGCGAAGAAGGCCAGGAAGGGCCGCCGGGCCCAGCCCGAGGCGGCGCCCCCGCGCCGGGGCCGCCGCGCGGCCGCCGACGGCGTCGACCCCGTCTCCAAGTTCTCCGCCACTGCCCTGCGCAAGGTCAGCGTCCTGGGCGACCGCCCCAACCAGGTCGTCAACACCCTCGCCGAGCAGAGCACCGGCAAGCGCGGCACCGCCGTGCTGGGAGTGCTGCTCGGATTGTGCGGGGTGGCCCTCGTCGTGCTCCTGGGCGTGCTCTTCTACCTGCTGCTGTTCACCGAGAACCCCCTCAAGGGCGGCGACGACCCCGTCATGGCCATGCCGGAGGACGGCCACTCCACCCTCCTGCCCACCGTCTACCAGGGCGAGTCGCAGGAGCAGGACATCTTCGCCCCCATCGCCGAGCGGCCCGACGACGCCGAGCCGCTCGACGCCGAAAAGGTGTTCGGGTCCGACGCCGAGAAGCTCGAACTCGACGACTTCACCCTCACCCTCCAGACCGCGGAGGCCACCGACACCTGCACCCGGTGGGTGTGGGGCGAGGACGTGGGCCAGGCGCTGGTCGACGGCGGCTGCACCTCCGCCGCCCGCGGCTACTACCAGGACGCGGACAAGGAGTACGTGGCACAGTTCACGCTCTTCGACCTGTCCGACGCCGAGGCCTCCAGCGCCGCCGCCAAGACGCTCGACCCGCGCAACCGCGAGACCGACGTCGGCTTCCTGGTGCCCATGGACCAGGGCGTGGACGGCCTGCACCAGGGGTACAGCCAGGCATCGACCCAGGTCATGGGGCACTACCTGGCGGTGTACTGGGTGGCCCGCGCCGACGCCGGGGAGCCGGAGGAGGACACCGCCATGGCCAAGGTCAACGTGGTGGCCATGGACGCGGCGGTGTGGGTCTACGAGCAGGTGGGCCGCGCCAAGGAGGAGCAGGAGGGCTGACCGCCCGCGCGGCGCCGTCCCCCGCGATCCCGGCTAGGATGCGCCTACCGGCGCCGCGCCCCGTGCTCACCGCGCGGCCCGGACGTCACAACGCGAACAGCATGCTCAGGCATTCGAGAGGTCACGGTGTCTTCTTCAGATCCCTCAGGCGCGACCCCCCGCGCGGCGGCCACGGGCGGCAGGCGCAGGCGGAACGGCGGAGGCGACCCCGGTGAGGGGGCGGCCGACGCGCCGCGCCGGCGCTCCGGCGGGTCCCGGCGCAAGCCGGACTCCGCGGACGGAGCCGACGGGGGCGGCAAGGGCACGCGGCGCGGGAAGGCGCTGCCGATCCTGCTGGGCGCCCTGGGCGTGGCCGTGGTCGCGCTCGTCGGTGTGCTGGTCTGGAACTTCATGGGCGGGGGCGCGCAGGCCCCGGCGCAGGCCCGGCCCACCACCTACTCGGTGTACGACTCGGACAAGTTCATCGAGGTGCTGCCCTCGCAGGAGGTCGACTCGCGCCCCCTCACCGAAGGGGAGATGTTCGAGCGCGGCAACGAGGAGATCGACAGCCAGGACATCGTCTTCGAGCTCCAGGCCACGTCGCTGACCGAGGACTGCTCGAAGGCGGTGTGGGGGTCGAAGGTGCAGAAGGCGCTCGACGACGCCGGGTGCACCCAGGCGGCGAGCGCCGCCTACGACTCGGGCGACTACGTGGGCGCGGCGGTGCTGTTCAACCTGCGCGACGCCGAGGCCTCCCAGGCGGTGGCCGACGCCATGGAGCAGCCGCTGATCACCGATGAGGACGAGGAGAGCCCCGGCTTCATCCTGAACCCGGGGACGGAGGACCCGCTGACCCGGCTGGGAACGGGCTTCAGCCGGGCCGAGGCGTCGGTGAGCGGCCACTACCTGCTGGTGGCCTGGGCCCAGAACAAGTCCTCGCAGGACCCGAGCGAGCGCGAGGACCTGACCGCCCCGCTGATCGCGCTGAGCGGGTACCAGGACCCGCTGTACCGGAGGGTCGTCAACCAGGAGCGCCCCGGCCTGGAAACCGACCAGGGCGCGGGCGCCGGGAGCGGCACCGGGACGGGCGCGGAGTCCGGCCAGGGCACGGGCGCCGAGCAGGGCACAGGCCAGGGCGCGGGCACCGGAGCCGGCGGCGCCGGACAGGGCGCGGGCACCGGCACCGAGCAGGGAGCCACCGGCACCGGCTGATGGGCCCCGTCGGGACCGAGGCTCCGACGGTTCCCGCCGCCCGACGAGACGAGATGGACGGCGGGAGCCCCGTGTCGGCGGCCGTCCGGCGCGTGCGCGGTCACCGAAGCAGGCGACGACGGCACAGCCGGTGCCCCGCTTAGGCTTCTTGCCGGGCGGTGGGTTCCTCTCGGTCCGGGCGGGCGGCCCAGCAGGTGCCCCGCTCACCGGCCTCGGCCGTCCGCCGGGCCGACAGCGCTGCCGGAACTGCCGCCGACCCCTCCTCGCCGCCGCCTCCCACCCCACACCCGGGCGGCCCGCCGCCCGGCCGGGGTCACCGAGTGGG
Organism: Nocardiopsis chromatogenes YIM 90109; assembly: GCF_000341185.1. Taxonomy (GTDB): domain Bacteria; phylum Actinomycetota; class Actinomycetes; order Streptosporangiales; family Streptosporangiaceae; genus Nocardiopsis_A; species Nocardiopsis_A chromatogenes. Next base: position 16,971 of record NZ_ANBH01000011.1, on the reverse strand, counting down.
GCACCAACCGTGCCGCCTTCCCCGGACCGCGAGTGGCCCGCCGCCCGGCAGGCGGGATCAGGGAACCGCCCCGCTCTGGCCGTCGCCGCCCTTCACGGTGACCGCGCACACGCCCGCCACTCGACAGCGCTGCCCGAGGGGCCGCCCGCCTTCCTCATCGCCGCGGTCCCGGGAACTCCGGTGGCCTGCCACCCGGCCGGGATCCGCGAGCGGGGTACCGGCCGCCCCGTCGTCCGGCCGTGCCTCTGGCGGGGCCGCTCTCCTCATCGGTCCTGTGGGGGTGCCTCAGGTCTCGGAGTCAGGCGGGGCGGCCGCCCCGTCCTGGCCCTCCACTGCCTCGAAGATCTGCTCGGCGGCGCGGTCGAGGTCGCGGAAACGGTGTTCCGGCAGGTCCAGCAAGGTGTGCCCGGACGCCCACGGGGCCGCGTCGGCCACCAGCCGCCTCGCCGACTTCTTGTTGACCGACCGGCCGTCCTCCGCCGCCACCGCGATCAGCGCCTCCCGCAGCACGCGGGGCAGCGGCCCATGGGCGCGTTCCCGGCAGCGGGCGCGCAGGCGGTCGGCGGCCGGGGCGTCGGGGCCCACCGGGGACGGCGCGGCCTCCACCACCATCAGGCGGCTCCCGGGGCCGCCCCGGCGGAAGCGCACCCCCACCCCCGGGCCGAGCAGCGCCGCCAGCGCCCGCTGGCCCGCCTGGTCACGCACCTGCGGTGCCGACGCGGACACCACCGCCCGCACCTTCACCCCGCCCGACGCCAGCAGCGCCCGCCCCAGCAGCGCCTCCCAGCCGCCGGTCAGGTTCACCACCGCGCCCTCGGCCTCCACCGGGGCCGACATCCATGTGCCCAGGCGCACCCGGCGCACCCCCGCACACGCCGCGGTGCCGGGCCAGTCGCCCACGACCGTTCCCGGACCCCCGTCCGTCCCCGGGGCGGGCAGCGCCGCCGAGCCCGCCAGCTCCTCCAACTCGTCCGAGCCCGCCGCGGCCGCCTCCTTCGCGTTGCCGCCCTGGCTGTAGATCCGGGCCGCCTCCGGCCCCCGCCCGGCGGCCGTGCGCGCCAGCGGCCTCAGCACGTACAGGTCACTGGCGGCGCCGATCGCCTCGGCGCCCGAATAGTGATTGAAGTCCGGGTGCACCGCCTCGAACACCAGGTCCATCCGGGCCAGGCGCGCCTGTGTCTTGGCGACCAGCCCCGGGGTGGTCTCGCTCGCCCCGTAGGCGACCACCACCCGCCCCCGGCGCGGGTCGGCCATCCCCTCCATGCCCCTGCGCACGAACAGCTCCACGCCCTCCGGGGTGTACGGCGGGTCGGTGAACACCACGTCGCACGCCCCGGCCACCGCCGGTGGCAGCCCCAGCCGCAGGTCCGCGAAGTGGCACCGGACCCGCAGGCCCAAACGCTCCGCGGCCGCGCCGATGTAGGCGAGCATGCGCTCGTCGACGTCGACCACCACCGCCTCGGCCTCCGGGCGCACCAGCAGCGCCGCCAGCGACGTCAGGTCGTGGTCGCCCACGCACAGCAGCCGCCGCCCGGCCAGGTCGAACCGTTCGTCGAGGAAGACCCCGCGCCGCAGGGCGGTGCGGGCGGTGGCGGCCACATGGTCCAGGTCGGTGAGGGAGGGCGGCGCCTCAGCCACCAGGCGCCGCAGCTCCTCGGCCGCCTCGGGGCGGGCCTCCATCAGCGGCGCCCACGGGTCGGCCGGGCGGGGGCGGTCGAAGCGGGCGGCGTAGGGGCCGGGCCGCACCAGGCGGACCCGCTCCTGCGCGCCGGCCGCCGACGCCCGCTCCAGGTCGGGGCCGAGTGCGTCCAGGACCGCCGCGGCGGTGCGGTGCGCCACCGCGGTGGCGCGGACCAGCTCGCGGGGGCTCCACCAGGCCCCGTCGGACAGGGCGGCCAGGACACGGTGGGCGCGGGTGGCGTCGGCGCCCTGCGCGCCGAGCAGGGCCGAAAGCTCAGGCGGAAGATCGTTCACTGTCCGATCCTCCCATTTCCCAGGTCGAGGCGGGTTCGGGGCGCCGTGGGACCACTCAAGGCGGGGGAGGGGCCGCTGGAGCGGTGGAGCCTTCGGTGGCCGCGAGCGCCGGAGGTTCCACCACTGCAGCGTGCGTGACCGTCCAGGGGGAAGAGCCCAGGGGGAAGCAAGGGCTCCCGGAAGGCCGCCGCGCACGGCCACAGGTCAGCGCCGCCCTCCTCCCGCCGGTGGGCCCCGAGCGCCCTCCGGGGCGGCTACTGCGGGCGATCGGGCAAGTGAGATGAAACACTCCCGTAACGCCCCGCCGCCACACCCCCTCGTGTGCCGCCTCACCTGCGCAGATGCTCCCGTCCGCACCGCCCTTCGGGTGAGCGTCGGCCCATGGTCGGCATCCCCGAAGATCACCTATCGTGGACCCCGGTGGAAACACTGCGGCAACCGTGTTGTTAGCCTGCCGTCCGGTGATTTCATCCGCTTTGCGAATGTTTGCCGCCCCACCCGGGGGGAAGACCTCCGCTAGCCCGGCACACCGGGCAGGGGGCACGCCGACCCCGGGCAGGGGAGGGCGGACACCGCATCCGCGCCGCACCGCAGCGGCGAACCGGTCGGCGGAGGCGCGAAACGATTCGCGCCGCCCGCGACCAGGATGTATAACCTGACCACCGACAGGGGCAGGCACCAGGCGCACCGCACCGGTCCACGAGGACGTGACATCCGGCCGGACGGCGCGCCCGCCACCCGCCCCTGGCGCTCGCCGCGCCCCGGCCGACCGGGGACCGCGACCGGGCCACAACTCAAGACCGCACCGCCGCAGCAGGGCCAACGTCGTCCCGAATGCGCTTTGACCAAAAGCCCATCGCACGACGACAGGAGGGTAGATGCCTGCTGGCCAGGTGCGGCGTTCCGCCGCCCGCGAAAACGCCGAAGTCACCCCGAACGCGGCCGCCCGCGCCACCGGGGAGGGCCTCTACGACCGGTCCTTCGAGCACGACGCCTGCGGCGTCGGCTTCGTCGCCGACCTGACCGGGCGGCGCACCCACGACACCGTGGGCAAGGCCCTCACCGTCCTGCGCAACCTCGACCACCGCGGCGCCTCCGGCGCCGACCCCGACGACGGCGACGGGGCGGGCATCCTCACCCAGATCCCCGACGCCCTCTACCGCGAGGTCTGCGGCTTCGACCTGCCCGAGGCCGGCTCCTACGCCGCCGGGATCGCCTTCCTCCCCTCCGGCGAGGCCGACCGCGCCGCCGCCGTGCGCACCATCGAGGCCCTGGCCGCCGACGAGGGCCTGGCCGTCCTGGGCTGGCGCGACCTGCCCGTCGAGCCCTCCTACTGCGGCCCCGCCGCCCGCGAGTCCATGCCCCACTTCGGGCAGCTCTTCGTCACCGGCGCCCCCGGCGGCCCCGCAGAGGGCCGCACCGGCATCGAACTGGAGCGCTACGCCTACTGCCTGCGCAAGCGCGCCGAGCACGAGGCCGGGGTGTACTTCCCCAGCCTCAGCCCCCGCACCATCGCCTACAAGGGCATGCTCACCACGCCCCAGCTCGAGCCGTTCTTCCCCGACCTGTCGGACCGGCGCTACACCTCCGCCCTGGCACTGGTGCACTCGCGCTTCTCCACCAACACCTTCCCGTCGTGGCCGCTGGCCCACCCCTTCCGCTACGTGGCCCACAACGGCGAGATCAACACCGTCAAGGGCAACCGCAACATGATGCGCGCCCGCGAGGCCGACCTGGTCAGCGACGTGCTGCCCGGCGACCTGTCGCGCATCTTCCCCATCGTCGACCCCGAGGACTCCGACACCGCCTCCTTCGACGCCGCCCTGGAGCTCCTCCACCTGGGCGGGCGGTCCCTCCCGCACGCGGTGCTCATGATGATCCCGGAGCCGTGGGAGAACCACACCGAGATGGACCCCAAGGTCCGGGCGTTCTACGAGTACCACTCCATGCTCATGGAGCCCTGGGACGGCCCCGCCTCGGTGTCCTTCACCGACGGCAGCCTCGTCGGCGCCGTCCTGGACCGCAACGGCCTGCGCCCCGGCCGCTACTGGGTCACCGACGACGGCACGGTCGTCCTCGCCAGCGAGGCCGGCGTGCTCGACATCGACCCCGAGCGCATCGTCCGCAAGGGCCGCCTGCAGCCCGGCCGCATCTTCGTCGCCGACACCGCCTCGGGCCGCATCATCGAGGACGAGGAGATCAAGGCCGAGCTCGCCGCCGAACACCCCTACGCCGAATGGCTCGACCAGGGCGTGGTGCGCCTGTCCGAGCTGCCCGCCGCCGAGCCCGAGACCCCCGCCGACCGCGACCTCACCCGCGAACAGCAGGTCTTCGGCTACACCGAGGAAGAGCTGCGGGTCATCCTCACCCCCATGGCCCGCACCGGCGCCGAACCCATCGGCTCCATGGGCACCGACACCCCCGTCGCCGCCCTGTCCACCCGCTCCCGGCAGCTCTTCGACTACTTCACCCAGGGCTTCGCCCAGGTCACCAACCCGCCGCTGGACGCCATCCGCGAAGAGCTGGTCACCAGCCTGGGCACCGCCCTGGGCGCCGAGGAGAACCTGCTCACGGCCACCCCCGAGGACTGCCGGCGCATCGTGCTGCCCACCCCCGTCCTCGACGACGACGAACTCGCCGCCGTGCGCGCCGCCGGGGCCCCCGACGGCAACCCCGACTTCCGGGTGCACGTGCTGCACGGCACCTACCCGGTCGCCGGGGGCGGCCGCGCCCTGCGCCGCCGCCTCGACGAGATCTGCGCCGAGGCCGACGCCGCCATCGCCGGCGGCGCCCGCATCCTCGTGCTCAGCGACCGCGGCGCCGGCCCCGACCGGGCCCCCGTGCCCTCGCTGCTGCTCACCGGCGCCGTCCACCACCACCTGGTGCGGGAGAAGACCCGCAACAAGGTCGGCCTGGTCGTCGAGGCCGGGGACGCCCGCGAGTGCCACCACATGGCCCTGCTGCTGGGCTACGGCGCCTCCGCGGTCAACCCCTACCTGGCCCTGGAGACCGTCGCCGACCTGGTCGAGCGCGGCGTCATCGGCGGGACCGACACCGCCGCCGCGGTGCGCAACACCGTCAAGGCCTACGGCAAGGGCATCCTCAAGATCATGTCCAAGATCGGCGTGTCCACGGTGAGCTCCTACACCGGCGCGCAGATCTTCGAGGCCCTGGGCCTGGGCGAGGAGGTCATCGAGCACTGCTTCACCGGCACCACCTCCCGCCTGGGCGGCGCCGGGTTCGACGTGCTCGCCGAAGAGGTGCGCCTGCGCCACACCGCCGCCTACCGGGACGACCGGCCCGACCACCGGCGCCTGCCCGTCGGCGGCGAGTACCAGTGGCGGCGCGAGGGCGAACCCCACCTGTTCGACCCCGAGACCGTCTTCAAGCTGCAGCACTCCACCCGCACCCGGCGCTACGAGATCTTCAAGGAGTACACCTCCCAGGTCGACCGGCGCGCCGGGGAGCTGATGACCCTGCGCGGCCTGCTCAGGTTCAAGGAGGGCGCCCGCACCCCCGTGCCCATCGAGGAGGTCGAGCCCGCCTCGGAGATCGTCAAGCGCTTCTCCACCGGCGCCATGAGCTACGGCTCCATCTCCGCCGAGGCCCACGAGACCCTCGCCATCGCGATGAACCGCCTCGGCGGCAAGTCCAACACCGGCGAGGGCGGCGAGGACCCGCGCCGCTTCACCCCCGACGCCAACGGGGACCTGCGCCGCAGCGCCATCAAGCAGGTGGCCTCCGGCCGGTTCGGCGTGACCTCGCACTACCTCACCAACGCCGACGACATCCAGATCAAGATGGCCCAGGGCGCCAAGCCCGGCGAGGGCGGCCAGCTGCCCGGCCACAAGGTCTACCCCTGGGTGGCCACCACCCGGCACTCCACCCCCGGCGTCGGGCTCATCTCCCCGCCGCCGCACCACGACATCTACTCCATCGAGGACCTCGCCCAGCTCATCCACGACCTCAAGAACGCCAACCCGCAGGCCCGGGTGCACGTCAAGCTGGTCTCCGAGGCCGGGGTGGGCACCGTCGCCGCCGGGGTCTCCAAGGCCCACGCCGACGTGGTGCTCATCTCCGGGCACGACGGCGGCACCGGCGCCTCCCCGCTGACCTCGCTCAAGCACGCCGGAACCCCCTGGGAGCTCGGCCTGGCCGAGACCCAGCAGACCCTCATCCGCAACGGCCTGCGCGACCGCATCACCGTCCAGGCCGACGGGCAGATGAAGACCGGCCGCGACGTCGTCATCGCCGCCCTGCTCGGCGCCGAGGAGTACGGCTTCGCCACCGCGCCCCTCGTCGTCTCCGGCTGCGTCATGATGCGCGTGTGCCACCTGGACACCTGCCCGGTGGGCGTGGCCACCCAGAACCCGGCCCTGCGCGAGCGCTACTCCGGCAAGGCCGAGTTCGTGGTGAACTTCTTCGAGTTCATCGCCGAAGAGGTCCGCGAATACCTCGCCGAGCTGGGCTTCCGCAGCCTGGACGAGGCCATCGGCGCCGTGGAGGCCCTGGAGACCGACGACGCGGTCCGGCACTGGAAGACCCAGGGCCTGGACCTGGCCCCGGTGCTGCACGCCGAGAAGCCCTGGGAGGGCGACCACGTCCGCCGCGTCCGCGGCCAGGACCACGGCCTGGCCAAGGCGCTGGACAACACCCTCATCCAGCTCGCCGAGGGCGCCCTGGACTACGGCCAGAAGGTCACCCTCGACCTGCCGGTGCGCAACGTCAACCGCACCGTCGGCACCATGCTCGGCCACGAGGTCACCAAGCGGTTCGGCGCCGACGGCCTGCCCGACGACACCGTCGACATCACCTTCACCGGGTCCGCCGGACAGTCCTTCGGCGCCTTCGTCCCGCGCGGGGTCACCCTGCGCCTGGTCGGCGACGCCAACGACTACGTCGGCAAGGGCCTGTCCGGCGGCCGCATCACCGTGCGGCCCCCGCAGGAGGCGCCCTTCCCCGCAGAAGAGCACATCATCGCCGGGAACGTCATCGCCTACGGCGCCACCTCCGGCGAGGTGTTCCTGCGCGGCGTCGTCGGCGAGCGGTTCTGCGTGCGCAACTCCGGCGCCCTGGCCGTCGCCGAGGGCGTGGGCGACCACGGGTGCGAGTACATGACCGGCGGGCGCGCCGTCGTCCTCGGCCGCACCGGCCGCAACTTCGCCGCCGGGATGAGCGGCGGCACCGCCTACGTGCTCGACCTGGACCCCGAGCGGGTCAACGGCGAGATGGTCGACCTGGAGCCGCTGGAGGAGGCCGACCGCGAGTTCCTGCGCGACGTGCTGGCCCGGCACCGCGCCGAGACCGGCTCGGCCGTCGCCGAGAAGCTGCTGGCCGGGTTCGACACCGAGTCCGCCCGCTTCACCAAGGTCATGCCGCGCGACTTCAAGCGCGTGCTGGCCGCCCGCGCCGAGGCCGAGCGCACCGGAGCCGACGTCGACCAGGCCGTCATGGCCGCCGCGCAGGCCTAGCCCCGCGCCGAGAGAGGAGGGACCACCCATGGGCGACCCCAAGGGCTTTTTGAAGATCACCGAGCGCGAGCTGCCCGCGCACCGCCCCGTCGACGTCCGCATCCAGGACTGGCGCGAGGTCTACCAGGACTTCGACCGCGGCACCGTCACCAAGCAGGCGTCCCGCTGCATGGACTGCGGCATCCCGTTCTGCCACAACGGCTGCCCCCTCGGGAACCTCATCCCCGAGTGGAACGACCTGGTGCACCGGCACGACTGGGGCGAGGCCATCGAGCGGCTGCACGCCACCAACAACTTCCCCGAGTTCACCGGGCGGCTGTGCCCCGCCCCGTGCGAGTCGGCGTGCGTGCTGGGCATCAACCAGCCCGCCGTGACCATCAAGAACGTCGAGGTGTCCATCATCGACCGCGCCTGGGAGGAGGGCTGGGTCCGGCCCCTGCCCCCCAAGGTGCGCACCGGCAGGAAGGTCGCGGTCGTCGGCTCGGGCCCGGCCGGGCTGGCCGCCGCCCAGCAGCTCACCCGCGCCGGGCACGACGTCACCGTCTACGAGCGCGCCGACCGCATCGGCGGGCTGCTGCGCTACGGCATCCCCGAGTTCAAGATGGAGAAGCGCCACCTGGACCGCCGCCTGGCCCAGATGGCCGCCGAGGGCACCCGCTTCCGGCCCGGCATCGACGTCGGCACCGACATCACCGCCAAGGAGCTGCGCGCCGAGAACGAGGCCGTGGTGCTCACCGGCGGGGCCACCCAGGCCCGCGACCTGCCGGTGCCCGGGCGCGAGCTGGACGGCGTCCACCAGGCCATGGAGTACCTGCCCCCGGCCAACAGGGTGCAGGAGGGCGACACCGCCGAGCCCGCGATCAGCGCCCAGGGCAAGGACGTGGTCGTCATCGGCGGCGGCGACACCGGCGCCGACTGCATCGGCACCGCCCACCGCCAGGGCGCCCGGTCGGTCACCCAGCTGGAGATCATGCCCAAGCCCCCGGCCAAGCGGCCCGAGGGCCAGCCCTGGCCCACCATGCCGGCGGTCTACAAGGTCACCAGCGCCCACGAGGAGGGCGGCAAGCGCGTCTACTCGGTCAACACCGTGGAGTTCCTCGGCGACGACCAGGGGCGGGTGCGCGCGCTCAAGCTCGTGGACGTCGAGCGCACCGAGAACGGGTTCGAGCCGGTGCCCGGCACCGAGCGGGAGATCCCGGCCCAGCTCGTCACCCTGGCGATGGGCTTCGTCGGCCCGGAGAAGAAGGGCCTGCTGGAGGACCTGGGCGTGGAGCTGGACGGGCGCGGCAACGTGGTCCGCGACGAGGACTACGCCACCACCGTCGACGGCGTGTTCTGCGCGGGCGACATGGGGCGCGGCCAGTCCCTGATCGTGTGGGCCATCGCCGAGGGCCGCTCGGCGGCCGCGGGCGTCGACCGCTACCTGGGCGCCGACACCGCCCTTCCGACGGCCATCCCGCCCACGGCGCGGCCGCTGGTCTAGCATCCGGGCGGGGGCCGCACGGCGGCCCCCGCCCCCCGTCTCGGGGCCGCCCCTCGGAACAGCGTCACGCGAGGGGCGGCCCTGAGGTGTGCCCGCGTACGTCGATGCACCTGGGCACGTGGGCACACGGCCGGGGGAGGGGCGCCCGGCCGGGCACCGCCGACGGGGCCGATACCGAAGGCGCCCTGCCGGGGCGCGTGGTCCATGGCCGTCGTGGACCTGTTCGGGGGCGGTCGCCGTAGCGTCGGAGGGGGAGGCGCCCCGGTTGCGGCGTGGTGCGGTGGAGGGGTGTCGGAAGGATGCGTCTGGACGCCGCGCGGCAGTCCGTGCCCCCGGCGATCCCGAAGCCGCCGGGCCGTCACTGACGGTCAGGGGCGCCCCGTACTATTCCTCCTGCTCACCGGCGGTTCGCGGTCAGGCGGCCCTCGAAGGCCAGATCGAAGGCGTTCAGCGCCCTCTTTCAACGGCCGCTCCACCAGGCCCTGCCGGCTCCCTTGGGATCCAAGGCCATCAGCGCGTGATGGACGCACTTCAAAGCAGCGCTCCCGCTGGGAAAGCGCCCGCGGGCCCTGACCGCGCGGCGGGTACGGGCGTTGATCGACTCGATCGCGTTGGTCGTGCACACCACCTGGCGGATCTCGGCGTCGAAGGCCGGGAACGGCACCATCCCGGGCCAGGCCTGCTCCCACGGCCGCACGATGGCCGGTTACCTGTCGCCCCGGTCCTGGGCGAACCCGGCGAAGCGCTCGGCGGCGGCCTGCTCGGCGGGGGCGGTGTAGACGGCCCGCAGAGCGGCGGCGATGCGCTTGCGGCGCTTGCGGCCGGTGTGGCAGGCATAGCGGAAGCTGTCGCGCATCAGGTGCACGATGCAGGTCTGCAGCACCGTGCGGGGCCACACGCCCTCCACCGCCTCGCCCATCCCCTTGCGACGCCCAGGCACGCCCCTCGCCCCGTCCTCATCGGTCGACAGCGCACCCCGGGCCGCCCCCCCTGCTCCCGGGGACACGGCGGCCTTGCGGCGGGCATGACGCCGCCGGTGCCCTCCACGGGCCTGATCCGACGAACACGCCCTGGCCCGGCCGCCGCCCGCCGGATACCGTCGGCACATGGGGTACCGGCTCCTCGGGGAGGCGGCCATGCTCCTGCACTTCGCCTTCCTCGCCTACGTCACCCTCGGCGGCCTGCTCGCCTGGCGGTGGCCCGTACTGCTGTGGCCGCACGCCCTCGTGGCCGCCTACGCCCTGGCCATCACCCTCGTCGGCTGGGACTGCCCCCTCACCCACGTCGAGGACTGGGCGCGCATGCGCGCAGGGCAGGCCGGGCTGCCCTCGGAGGGCTTCGTCGAGCACTACCTGACCGGCGTCGTCTACCCCGCCGAGCACCTGCTCACCGCACAGCTGGCGGTGGCGGCGGCCGTCACCGCCTCGTGGACCGGCGCCGCCGTCCTGGCCCTCCGCCGCCGGGGCCGCGGCGGATCGGGCGGCTCCGGGGGTCCCCGGCGGCCCGGAGCCGTTAAGGATTCGTGAGAATTCCCCCCTTGGGGAGCGATTTGCGCCCGATTTGCCCACGTATAAATGCGGCAAAATCCCCTAAATCGGGCCAGTCGGCCAGGTTTGCCCCAGGGCGCCGGGTGCACAATCGGGGCATGACCACCGTGAAAGCCGACGCCCTGCACGCCGCAGAGCACTTCATGTCGCGCTCCGCGCGCCTCCTCGACCGCCACCGCTTCGCCTACCTCTTCACCGGCGGCCCGGCAGAGCCCGTCCGCACCGTCCTCGACGGCTACCGCAACGTCGACGGCGGCTACGGCAACGCCCTCTACCCCGACCTGCGCGGCCACGGAAGCCAACCCCTCACCGTCAAATACGCCCTGCGCTACCTCGACGAACTCGGCCCCATCACCGAAGACCGCGCAGGCGCCATCACCACCTACCTCACCAGCGTCAGCCACCCCAACGGCGGCGTCCCCCCGGTCACCGCCACCGCCCGCCACACCGAAGCCGCACCCCACTGGCGCACCGCCGCCGCCGAACACCCCCACGGCGCCCTGCGCCCCACCGCCGCCATCGCCGGACTCCTCCACAAACACCACACCCCCGGCGCCTGGCGCGACCGCGCCACCGCCTTCTGCTGGACCCGCATCGACGCCCTCCACTGGACCGACCCCGACGAAGCCCAAGCCATCTGCACCTTCCTCGAATACGCCCCCGACCGCGCCCGCGCCGAAGCCGCCCTCGACCGCCTCACCCCCATGATCCGCGCCGTCATCGAGACCGACCCCCAGCGACCCGGCACCGTGCGCCGCCCCCTCGACATCGCCCCCCACCCCCGCAGCCTCGCCCGCCGCATGTTCACCGACGACGAGATCAACGGCAACCTCGACCTCCTCGAAGCCACCCAACTCCCCGACGGCGGCTGGGAGACCGCCCGCGAACACTGGACCGACCAGGCCACCCGCGAATGGCGCGGCATGGCCACCATCCGCCGCCTGCTCACCCTCCAAGCCCACGGACGCCTCACCACCGGCGCCCCCGACCGCAACACCGGCCCCTGACCCCGCACCGGGAACCGCTGACGGCGGGGCCCGCTGAAGGGCCGACACCCCGGCCCCTCAGCGGGCCCCGAACCCACCCCGCCACCCGCCACCGGCCCCACCCCGACACGCCCCCCATCACCCCACGTCCCCGCCCCGCCACCCACCGGACGCCCGTTCGCAACCTGGTTTAGACCACCCGGGCCCAGGAACGCTCTAGAGTGGGAAGAGTGACACGACGAGCAAAGATCGTCGCGACCCTCGGCCCGGCCACCGCGAGCCCGGAGATCCTCCGCGAGCTCGTCGACGCCGGCCTCGACGTCGCACGACTCAACCTCAGCCACGGAACCCACGACGACCACCGCGCCAACTACGAGAACGTGCGCGCGGCGGCCCACGAGAAAGGCCGCAACGTCGGCATCCTCGCCGACCTCCAAGGCCCCAAGATCCGACTGGGCACCTTCGCCGACGGCCCCGTCGAACTCACCCCCGGGGACCCCTTCACCATCACCGTCGACGACGTCCCCGGCGACGCCCGCCGCGTCTCCACCACCTACAAGGGACTCACCGGCGACGTCCGCCCCGGCGACCGCGTCCTCATCGACGACGGCCGCATCGCCCTGGAATGCACCAAGACCACCGGCACCGACGTGCACACCCGCGTCATCATCGGCGGCCCCGTCTCCGACCACAAGGGCCTCAACCTGCCCGGCGTGGCCGTCAGCGTCCCCGCACTCACCGACAAGGACACCGAAGACCTGCGCTGGGCCCTGCGCCAAGGCGTCGACATGGTCGCCCTGTCCTTCGTGCGCAGCCCCGCCGACGCCGACGAGGTCCACGCCATCATGGACGAGGAGGGCGTGCGCGTCCCCCTCATCGCCAAGATCGAAAAACCCCAGGCGGTCGAACGCCTCCAGGACATCATCGAGGTCTTCGACGGCGTCATGGTCGCCCGCGGCGACCTCGGCGTCGAACTCCCCCTCGAAAACGTCCCCATGGTGCAAAAGCGCGCCATCGAGCGCTGCCGCGACAAGGCCAAGCCGGTCATCGTCGCCACCCAGATGCTCGAATCCATGATCAGCGCGCCCCGGCCCACCCGCGCCGAAGCCTCCGACGTCGCCAACGCCGTCCTCGACGGCGCCGACGCCGTCATGCTCTCCGGCGAGACCAGCGTCGGCGCCTACCCCGTCGAGACGGTCCACACCATGGCCCGCATCGTCGTCGCCGCCGAACAGGAATCCCTGCGCGCCTCGCACATCCTCAACCGGGTGCCCGAGACCACCGGCGGAGCCATCGCCCGCGCCGCGGCCGAGGTCGGCGCCACCATCGGCGCCAAAGCCCTCGTCGCCTTCACCATGTCCGGCGAGACCGCCCGGCGCCTGGCCCGATACCGCTCACCCATCCCGCTCATCGCCTTCACCACCCAGGACAGCACCCGCGGGCGCCTGTCCCTGCAGTGGGGCGTCGACGCCTTCTGCGTCCCCTGGGTCGACCACACCGACGAGATGGTCCGCCAAGTCGAGACCGAGCTCCTCGACATGGGCATCTACCAGAAGGGCGACAAGATCGTCATCGTGGCGGGAAGCCCGCCCGGAACCCCCGGTTCCACCAACTCCCTGCGCGTGCACCGCATCGGTGACGCCATCACGCACGGGAAGTGATCCGCCGCTGAACCGGCAGGGGCACCGGCCGAGGGACGCACACCGTCCCCGCCGACGACGCCCCGCCGACAGGCCCCGCACCCGGGAACGCCCCCAGGGCGAGTCCCGGGCGGGGGCCTGAGGGGGCGGCGGACCGGCCAACAGGCGCCCCGCGCGCCTGCCGACCGCCCCCACCCCGCCGGCACCGCGAACACCGCGCCCCACCCCTCCTAAGACAGGGGAACAGCGGCACACACCACGCGCAGACCAGCGGCACGGCAGAGACCAGTGGCACAGGGGACGCAGAAGGACACCGCGCCCCAGGCGCCCCAGGAGCGGACACCGCCCGGGCGCCCTCCACGACAGGAGCCACAGGCACCCGAGAGCCCCCGCACCCGGCGCGACCGCGGCCGGCCGACACCCCCGGACACCCCGGACGGACCCGGCCCAGCACAGGAACACCGGACGGGAACAGGCGGACACCGCCCCACCCGGACACCGGACGGGCGCAGGCGCTCAGCCGCCCCCGGCGCCGACGTCAGCGCCGACGCGCACCCGCCGGGCCGCCCTCGACACCGCCGAACGGCCCACCACCCGGCTCGCCGTCCTCCCGCGCAGCCTCCTCATCCACCGCCTCACGCGGCTGAGGCGGCTCCTCCCCGCCGTCGGCCGGGCCACCGTCGACGAGGCCCCCGTCGACCGACTCGACCGGCGGGACCGGCCCGTCAGGCGCCACGCCCCCGACCGGCCCCAACGCCCCGGCTCCGACCCCGGCGAGGTCCGCCCCGGGGGCGCCCACCTCCGAGCCCTCGAAACCATCGACGCCGTCGAAATCGACGTCATCGAGCTCCGGGTCGCCGACACCGTGCTCGGCCAGGACGGGATCCACCCCGCTCACCGCGCCGACGAGTCCTTCAGCATCCTCGGTGCCCTCGGTGCCGCCCGCGGCACCGGACGGGCCGTCCTCCGCCGCCGAACCGCCCCCGACAGCCCCATCCGCCCCACCGGCAGGCCCACCGCCCTCGGACGGCCCACCCGCCACGGCACCCGGAAGCACATACGACCCCTCACCGGTGCCCGCCGACTCGTACGGCACCCGCTCCAACGGCATGTCCCACGGCAGCAGCCGCCACGGACTGTCATCGTCCGCCGTCAAGATCCCCAGCGCCGTCCAGACCCGGTCCGGCTCACCCTCGCCACCGGCGCCGCCCCGCCACAGCAGATAACCCCCGTGGAACGCCGCCGACAACCGGTCCCACCCCGAGAACCGGCGCTGCAGGTCCGTGGCCACCCGGCGCAGCAGATTCTGCGTCTCGGCCCGGCTCAACCAGCTCAGCGTCGCCCCGCCGCACGCCAACCGCACCAGGTGCGCCGACTTCCACCACTCATAGGAGCCGATCACCACCGAGTCCACGCCCTCCTCGGCGCCGGTCACCTCACGCATCCGCTCCACCTGCTCCGGAGTGAGCCGCACGCGCTGCTCCGGCGCCGCGCCGCCCGCCGACCCCGCCCCCTCGGGCGAGCGCGTGCGCGCCACCCCGGTGCGCAGGTCGACCAGCAGGTCCGGGTGGGGGGCCGAATGCAGCTCCTCCCAGAGCCCCTCGACCGTGGCCAGCAGGCCCGCGCGGTCGGTGATGCCCCACTCCTCCTCCAGCACCTTGCGGTACCGGCGGCGCAGCTGCGGACGGGAGATGACATCCCACGGCTCGGCGACCGCGACCCGGAAGGGGGCGGCGACCGCCGCCGCCCAGCGCTCGGTGCTCAGCGGGCCGTCCCGGTCCCGGGCGCGCAGGGACGGCGCCTCGCGGGACCCGATGACCAGTTCGGCGAAGGACAGGGCCATCAGGGCGGCGATGGGCAGGAACGCCCAACCGCCCTGGCCGGTGGCGACGAGCACGACGATGAGCAGCGCCAGCGGGGCCAATAGCCACGGCTGCCGCCGCTTGGAGCCCCAGGCGACCACCGCCCAGGAACCGATCACCAGGATCCCGAGGATCCCGGCCACCGCGGTCAGCACCGCCCACTCCCTTCGCACCGGACGACGCCGGAGGGCGTCCGTCCGCGACACTCCCGAACTCCAGCATCAGGGACTCGCGGCCGCCATGGCGACGAAACCCACGTGTTGTGCTCAGGTTGTGGCCGTGATGTGACCACAGGGAGTGACGTGGAGGTGAGCGGAGGATAAGGATGCGCCGGATCAGCTCTTCGGGCCGATGAAGGTGTCCAGGAGGGCCACGGAGTCGCGCTTGGCGACGGAGAGGGTGCCGGTGTCCTGATGGTGCGCGGCCTTGTTCGGCACCCAGACGAGCTTCCACTTGGCTCCCACTTGGTCCAGCGCGTCTCCGAGGATGGCGTGGATGTCTTTGGACGTGTTGCTGAAGCAGTATCGCGGGTACTCGTAGTACTTCCACTCGCCGGAGACCATCCGGCGGACCCTATTGGTGGCGCGACAGCCGTCGGAGTGGAAGAGCCCTCGGATCAGTTGCTGGGGGTGGGCCCTCACAACTTCCTGCTGCCAGGCATCGAGCTTGATCAGTCTGGAGTGCTTGGGGCCGGGTCCGTGCTGGGGGAATATGCACGGCCAGTGTTTCGACACCGCCTGCACGACCGTGCACCCGGGCTTCTCGCGAGTGAAGGGCGTGACGGGAAAGACGGCTCCCACCGCTCTGCGACACTCTTCGACGAGATCGGTGTAGATGGCGCTGCAGTAGATCGCCAATAAGTAGGTCCCCTTCTTGGTGCGGACGATGTGGCCGTCCCCCAGATACAGGCCGAGAAGGTAGGCATAGGCGTTCTCGTCGAGAGGGGCGCCAGCACACGAAGGGCAGTAAGTAGTCCTGTCGTCGCGGTAGCTCTCCTGTCTGGGGCCTCGCCGACGCCCTGTTCTCCAGTGCCGGACGGTCCAGATCGAGACGCCCACGGACTCGGCGACCCGTCGATCGGTCCATCCCTGGGCATGCAGGCGCAGGGCCTCATTCACGACTTTGCGGGGGTACATGCGTTCGAGTATCGCCTGTGGGGGCGTACTTGTGTTCGAGTTCCACAGAAAAAAAGAAAGCCATCCAAAAGATGGCTTTTGTAGGGAAGTGCCCCGAGTGGGATTCGAACCCACACTGTACGAGGTTTGAGCTCGCTTTCTCTTCCTGTTGGAATATCGGGGCCTTTATGCCCAATGGGGCGATTTTCTGTTGTCGTCTGGCGTGGGGTCTCTAGGGGGCCTCCTGTGCTCGTTCCCAGCGCGCGGCGCAGGCGGTGCAGACCATCGTAGCGGATCTCGGTACCCTCGTGTTCGTGACGACGACGCAGAGCCGCGTGGTGATCGCGGAAGACGAGGCCCTGATCCGGCTGGACCTCAAGGAGATGCTCGAGGAGGACGGCTATGCCGTCGTGGGCGAGGCGGGCGACGGTGAGACGGCGATACGCCTCGCCGCCGAACTCAAGCCCGACCTGGTCATCCTCGACATCAAGATGCCCGTCCTGGACGGGCTGTCGGCCGCTGAGCGGATCGCCGCCGAGCGCATCGCCCCCGTCGTCATCCTGACGGCGTTCTCGCAGCGCGAGCTGGTGGAGCGGGCGCGTGATGCCGGGGCGATGGCCTACCTGGTGAAGCCGTTCAGTAAGTCCGACCTGGTGCCCGCCATCGAGATGGCGGTCAGCCGGTACGCCGAGCTGTCCGCCCTGGAGGCCGAGGTGTCGGGGCTGCAGGACCGCCTGGAGACCCGCAAGCTCGTCGAGCGGGCGAAGGGGCTGCTGCAGAGCAGGCACGGGCTCAGTGAGCCGGAGGCCTTCCGCTGGATCCAGAAGAACTCCATGGACCGTCGGCTGACCATGCGCAAGGTCGCCGAGACCGTGGTCGAGACGCTCGAACAG
>NZ_ANBH01000010.1 GCF_000341185.1 Nocardiopsis chromatogenes YIM 90109 | reverse complement strand
CCCGGTCCAGGCCCCGCCGCACCAGCGGCGGGGCTTTTCTCGTGCCCGGCGCCGGGGCCGGTGTGGAGGAGGCGGCACCACTCCAGTGGAGCAGGAGGGCGCGCCCCCGCCCTGTCCCCGTCCGCTCCCGGCCCCGCGGCCCCGCCGCCCCCCGTGGCCCCTCGCGGCGGCTCCGGTCGGCCCCCGCCGACCCCGTCCCGGGCTCTCCTTGGACCCCGTCCCCGACTCCGGTCCCACCCCTTCCCACCCCTTCCCGCACCTCACCGGCGCCCCGGCCCACCCGCCCCTACCGCCCCACCCCTCCCGCTGGTCAACGGGAGGGTTGTTCCGATCCGGTCACAGATCCGCACGTTGGGGTACCGGTTGGATCACGTCGTATTAGACCTGCTGAACAGCCTGCCTAAACCGGGCTAAACTCACGCCACCGACGGAAAACAGCAGGTTCCGGGCGAACCGCCCGGAACCGGTTCAGTTCTCAGATGCGCAAGGAGCGCGCGTGCGCACACGCCTCGTGACTGTGCTGCTCGCCGTGATCGCCGCTCTCATGGTGATCCCAGGAACGGCAGCGGCAGACGCCCCGGGCGGTGAGAACCTCAACGGTCAGATTCGTCAGCCGACCACCATCGAAGGCCTGGACATCACGGTCTACGAAGGGTTCGACGGCGACGAGGTGATCGGTGAGGCCACCACCGACTCCGAAGGAAAGTGGGAAGTGGGGTTGCCCGGTCCGGGCGACTACCGCGTGGTCCTTGACGAGGACACGGTTCCCGACGAATACGTGGTCCCGGAGAAGCCGGGGTCGGAGCTGGAGGTGAGCGTCCGCCAGGACCAGCAGCGGACCGTGGTCTTCCGACTGGTGACGCCCGCCGAGGCGGCCGAGGAGTCCAAGGAGGCCTCACAGGAGGCGACCGAGGGCGAGGACGGCGGCGCCGGCGGCGGGGACGCCGCCGGGGGCGAGGAGGACGCCGCGGCCCCCGCCGCGGAGCCCGGGGCCTCCTTTGGAGAGACGTTCGTCCAGCTGACGGTCGCGGGTCTGACGTTCGGGCTGATCATCGCCGTCTCGTCGGTGGGCCTGTCGCTGATCTTCGGCACCACCAGGATGATCAACTTCGCGCACGGCGACATGGTCACCTTCGGCGCGTTCATGGCGATGATGTTCGCGAACATGACGCTGTTCTCGTCGCTGCACGAGGTGTTCGAGGGCATCCCGGTGCTGGACTTCGTGTTCAACCCGCTGGTGCTGGGGCTGCTCTTGGCGGTGGTGCTGGGCGGCGCGCTGGGCGCGGGCCTGGAGCGGTTCCTCTGGCGGCCGCTGCGGGCGCGGAACGTGGCACTGATCCAGATGTTCATCGTGACCATCGGGTTCTCGCTGGTGCTGCGGCACGTGCTGCTGGTGGTCTTCGGTGCGCGGCGCGACAAGTACGCGCAGTTCCGCATCCAGGAGCCGTGGGAGCTGGGGCCGGTGTCGATCACGCCGCGCGATGCGGCGATCATGGCGGTCGCGGTGGTCGTGCTGGTGCTGGTGGCGAGCATGCTGCAGTTCACGCGGATGGGCAAGGCGATGCGCGCGGTCGCCGACAACCGGGACCTGGCCGAGTCGTCGGGGATCGATGTGAACCGGGTGACGCTGTACGTGTGGGGCCTGGGCGGCGCGCTGTCGGCGCTGGGCGGCGTGCTGTACGGCCTGAACGCGACGGTGCACTGGCAGATGGGCTTCCACCTGCTGCTGCTGATGTTCGCGGCGGTGATCCTGGGCGGTCTGGGGACCGCTTACGGGGCGATGGCGGGCGGCATCGTGATCGGCCTGGTGGCGATGCTGTCGACGCTGTGGTTCTCGCCGCAGCTGATGAACGTGTGGGCGCTGGGGATCATGATCCTGGTGCTGCTGGTCCGGCCCCAGGGGATCCTGGGCCGCCGTGAGCGAGTGGGCTAGGGGGATTGCGCGATGGACATCTTGACGATCTCCCTGGAGACGGCGATCGGGCCGATCGCGGCGGTGTACGTGCTGGCGGCCGTCGGGCTGAACATGCACTTCGGCTACACGGGGCTGCTGAACTTCGGCCAGGTGGGCTTCATGCTGGTGGGCGCCTACGGCGTGGGCATCGGCGTGGGGACGTTCGGGCTGTCGTTGTGGGTGGCGGTGGCGCTGAGCATCGCGTGTGCGGCGGTGATGGCGCTGTTGCTGGGTATTCCGACGCTGCGGCTGCGGGCGGACTATCTGGCGATCACGACGATCGCGGTGGCGGAGGCGGCGCGGCTGCTGTACCGGGCCGAGTTCGCGCGGCCGCTGACGGGCGGCGTGTACGGGCGGCAGAGTCTGGCGGAGGGGTTCTACGACGCGAATCCGTTTCCGGCGGGCCGGTACGGGGTGCTGGGCGTCGACTTCTCGGCGAACCAGGCGTGGCTGATGCTGGTGACCTGGGGCCTGGTGGGTGTGGCGCTGCTGTTGACGGCGTCGTTGATGCACAGCCCGTGGGGCAGGGTCATCAAGGGCATCCGCGAGGACGAGGACGCGGTGCGCAGCCTGGGCAAGGACGTGTTCGTCTATAAGACGCAGAGCCTGGTGCTGGGCGGTGTGCTGGGCGGTGTGGCCGGTGCGATGCTGGCGATCAACCAGCAGAACATCACGCCGGACCAGTTCATGCCGCAGGTGACGTTCTACCTGTGGGCGATGCTGCTGCTGGGCGGTGCGGCGCGGACGTTCGGTCCGGTGCTGGGTCCGATGCTGCTGTGGTTCCTGCTGACGGCGTTCGATGAGTCGCTGCGGCAGTTGGTGGCGGCGGACGCCCTTCCGTTCATCGACGGCAGCGACATCGGTGCGCTGCGGCACGCGTTCGTGGGCCTGGCGCTGGTGGTGCTGATCGTGTACCGGCCGCAGGGCCTCATCGGCGACCGCAAGGAGATGCTGGTCAATGTCAAGTGAGTCGAGGACCGCCGATGCGGCGGTGCGCGATCGGATGGCCGGTGTGGAGCCCGCGGTGGGTGTGGCCAAGCCGGATCCGATTCTGAAGGCGTCGGGGGTGCGCCGGTCGTTCGGCGGCCTGACGGCGGTGGACGTGGAGCACCTGGAGGTGCAGCGGGGCACGATCACGGCGTTGATCGGGCCGAACGGCGCGGGTAAGTCGACGCTGTTCAACCTGTTGACGGGGTTCGACCGGGTGGATGCGGGCGAGTGGTCGTTCGAGGGCCGCCGGTTGAACGGCCTGGGGGGCCATCGGGTGGCGCGCCAGGGGATGGTGCGCACGTTCCAGTTGACGAAGGCGCTGACGCGGCTGACGGTGCTGGACAACATGTTGTTGGCGGCTCCGGGCCAGGTGGGTGAGGGCTTCTTCGGGTCGTTGGTGCGGCCGCGGTGGCGGCACCAGGAGGAGGCCAACCGTGAGCGGGCCATGGAGCTGCTGGCGCGGTTCAAGTTGGATGCGAAGAAGGACGACCTGGCGGGGAGCCTGTCGGGCGGCCAGCGCAAGTTGTTGGAGATGGCGCGCTCGCTGATGGTGAACCCGTCGATGGTGATGCTGGACGAGCCCATGGCGGGGGTGAACCCGGCGCTGGTGCAGTCGCTGCTGGGGCACATCACGGCGCTGCGGGACGAGGGCATGACGGTGCTCTTCGTGGAGCACGACATGGACGTGATCATGGGGATCAGCGACTGGATCGTGGTGTTGGCGCAGGGGGGTGTGATCGCCGAGGGGCGGCCGGAGGACATCCGGTCGAACGAGCAGGTGGTCGACGCCTATCTGGGTGCGCACCATGACGAGCCGGGTGCGGGTGCCCCGGGCGCGGGGGAGGAGGCCTGATGGCGGAGAGCGGCGGGCCGGGTGCGGCGGACGAGGGGGCGCGCCAGGTGGCCCGTGGGGAGGTGCTGGAGCACGCCGGGACGGGTCCGGTGGCGGACTACTCGGAGTTCCTGCTGGTGGCCGATGAGGTCAAGGCGGGGTACATCCCCGAGGTGAACATCCTGGACGGGTGCACGCTGACGCTTCGCGAGGGCGAGGTGGTGGGCGTGATCGGCCCGAACGGGGCGGGTAAGTCGACGCTGATCAAGACGGTGTTCGGGCTGTTGCCGGTGCGTGGGGGCTCGTTGGTGCTGCGGGGGTCGTCGATCGCGAACCTGAGCGCGCACGAGCTGGTGGAGCGGGGTGTGGGGTATGTCCCGCAGACGCAGAACGTGTTCCCGTCGCTGACGGTGGAGGAGAACCTCGAGATGGGGGTCTTCTTGCGGCCGAGGGCGTTCCGGGAGCGGTTCGCGGTGGTGGCGGAGCTGTTCCCGCTGCTGGCGCAGCGCCGTCGGCAGAAGGCGGGTGCGCTGTCGGGCGGTGAGCGCCAGATGGTGGCGATGGGCCGGGCGCTGATGATGGAGCCGTCGGTGGTGCTGTTGGACGAGCCGACGGCGGGTCTGTCGCCGATCTATCAGGACGAGGTCTTCGAGCGGGTGAGGCAGATCAACGCGGCCGGGGTGTCGGTGATCATGGTGGAGCAGAATGCCCGCCGGTGCCTGCAGATCTGTGACCGGGGCTATGTGCTGGACCAGGGGCGGAACGCCTATACGGGCACGGGCCGGGAGCTGTTGGAGGATCCGAACGTGATCGAGTTGTACCTGGGGACGCTGGCGAAGGCGGACTGAGGTCTTTTCTCCTTCTCGCGGGGGCGGCGCCGTTGGGCGCCGCCCCCGTTCGTCGTGCGGGTGGGGCGCGGGGCCGGCCGGTGCGGTGTCGGGGTGTCGTCGGGGGTGTGGGGTCGTCGGGGGCCCGGGCGGCGCCGGGGGTGTTGCGGGGATCATGGCCTCCTGTGTGGCGCCCAGGCACGCCCCTCGCTGCGTTCTCATCGGTCGACAGCCTGCTGCCCGGCTCCCCCCCCGGCCGTGCGATGGACATGACGCCGCACGGGGCTCTCTACGGCCATGATCCACGCGACACCCCCCCGAGGGCGGGCAGTGCGCGGCGCGGGCTCGTCGTCGGCCGGGCGCGGGGCCCGCCGGAGCGCCCGGGTGCGGCGGGTGTGGGGGCGGGGTGGCCCTCCGTCTCCTCGGCCTCCTCGGCGGCGATGGCGCGTGGGCGCCGCCCCGTCGGCCCGGGACGCTCACGGGGCGGCCCCCGGGCATGGAGAAGGCCCCCGCGCGGCAATGCCGCGCGGGGGCCTTCGGCGTCCGCCCCTAGGTGGGCGTCGGCCCCTCGCCCCTCCGGGCTAGGGGACGGTGATGGCGTCCTGCTTCTCGTGGACGCCTTCGTCATCGAATCCGTAGACCTGGAAGGTCGCGGTGGTCACGTTGCCGTCCTCATCGAAGTCGATGGGGCCGCTGACGCCCTGGTAGTCGATGTCCTCGCCGTCGGCGATGAGCTGCTTGCACTCCTCGAAGGTGGAGCACTCGGTGCCGTCCTTGGACACGGCCTCGACCTCGTTGACGAACTCGGCGGGGTCGTTGGTGCCGGCCTGCTCGGCCGCCAGGGCGGTGACGATGGCGCAGTCGTAGACCTGGCCGGCGAACTGGAAGACCTCGAGGTCGGAGTCGAACTCGGTGAGCCCGCCGAGGAAGTCCTCGGTGCCGACGTCGGGGGCGGTGCCCTGGAAGCCGGCGATGGTGCTCGGGTCGCTGGAGTCGACCTTCTCGGCGAGCTTCTCGTCGTTGAGGCCGTCGGTGGCGTACATCTGGTCGGCGGTCACGCCGTTCTCGATGAGGCCGGTGATGATCTGGACGCCCTCCTCGAAGGAGACGAGGACGTTGGCGTCGGCCTCGGCGTTGGACATCTCGTTGACGACGGCGTCGAAGTTGGGCGCGTTGGGGTCGTATCCCTCGTTGTAGGAGACCTCGATGCCGTTCTCCTCCAGCGCGTCGGCGGCGGCGTTGGCCAGGCCCTCGCCGTAGTCGTCGGCGCGGTAGGTGATGGCGACGCTCTGGTGGCCGTCGGCGGCGATCTTCTCGGCGAGCACGGGGCCCTGGAGGAGGTCGCTGGGGGCGGTGCGCCAGTAGAACCCGGTGTCGTCCTCTTCGGCGAGCCCGGGGGCGGTGTTGGAGCCCGAGCACTGGACGACCTGGTTGCTGGTGACGGTGTCCATGATGGCCTGGGTCATGCCGGAGGCGGCGGCGCCCAGGATGATGTCGGCGCCCTGGTCGACCTCGCGCTGGGCGGCGTCGTTGGCCTGGGCGGCGTCGTTGGCCTCGTCGCCCTCGATGAAGTCGGGCAGTTCGGAGCCGTTCACGCCGCCCGCGTCGTTGATCTGCTGGAGGGCGTATTTGGCGGCCGATTCCTGGGGCGGGCCCAGGTGGGCCAGGTCGCCGGTCTGGGGGAAGACGTACCCGAACTGCAGGGCGTCTCCTTCACCTCCACCACCGCCGTTGCCGCCGTCGCCGCCGCATGCGGCGAGGCCCAGGGTGAGGGCCGCGGCCGCAGCTGTGAGGCTGAGGGCCTTGGTGCTCGGCATTCAGGTCTCTCCGTTCAACCGGCTGGATCGGTTCGAGGTCGGCGGTCGGCTCAGCGGGTGCGCGGCGGGCGGACCGGTGTGCCGTCTGCCGCGCTTAACCGACTGCGTTAGCGGAGCTTAATTCGCTTCGTGGTGGTTTCGGAAGAAGGCCGGATCCGTTGCTGCCGAGTCGCCTTCATGCCGTTATCGGGTCGTAGTGAAGGGTGGGGCAACCCTGCGCGGCGGTGACCTCGCACGTCAGGGCGGTCACCCTGCGGGGTGGCAGGGGAGGGCGGCGGGCGCGGGAAAGAGCGGGAAAAAGAGGGGCCCACCCGGTGCGTCCCGGGTGGGCCCTGTCGGCCGGGCGCGGCGCCGTGGGAGGCGCCGGGGCGGGTGCGGCTCAGGCGTCGCGGAGCATGCACGTCAGGCGGGAGGTGCACACCCGCTTGCCGTCGTCGCGGGTGATCTCGATCTCCCAGGTGGCGAGGGTGCGTCCGGTGTGCACGGGGGTGGCCACCCCGGTGACGTGGCCTTCGGTGGCCGCCCGGTGGTGGGTGGCGCTGATCTCGATGCCCACGGCGATGCGCCCCTCTCCGGCGATGAGGGCCGAGCCGACCGAGCCGAGGGTCTCGGCCAGGACGCAGGAGGCGCCGCCGTGCAGCAGCCCGTAGGGCTGGGTGTTGCCGTCGACGGGCATCCGCCCGACCACGCGCTCGGGGGAGGCCTCGACGAGTTCGAGGCCCATCCGCTCGCCGAGCCCGCCGCCGGGGTTGGCGGCGCCCATGAGTTCGGAGAGCTGCTCGGCGTTGAGGGTCATGGCGGGGTGCCTCTTTCCTGTGTCCTGCGGGAGCGCGCGGCGGCCCGGGCGGGCGCGGCGTCGCTCGTGGCCGCGCGAAAAGTCCGCACCGCATCCTAGGATTCCCCTGTGGCGAACACACAGGAGACCCCCGGTCAGAGCAGTGCAGACGGCGCGTCGGCGGCGGGCGGCGGTGGCCGCCTGCTTCTGGTGGACGGCCACTCGATGGCGTTCCGCGCGTTCTTCGCGCTCCCGGTGGACAAGTTCGGGACGACGACGGGCCAGTCCACCAACGCGGTGTACGGCTTCACGTCGATGCTGATCAAGCTGCTGCGGGAGGAGGAGCCCACGCACATCGCGGTGGCCTGGGACGTGTCGGGGCCGACGTTCCGGCACGAGGCCTACGGCGAGTACAAGGACGGGCGCGCCGACACCCCGCCGGAGTTCCCCTCGCAGGTGGAGCTGGTGCAGGAGCTGCTGCGGCTGCTGGGCATGGCCTCGGTGTCGGTGCAGGGCTTCGAGGCCGACGACGTCATCGCCACCCTGGCGCGGCGGGCGGGCGCCGAGGGGATGGAGGTGCTGATCGCCTCGGGGGACCGGGACGCCTTCCAGCTCGTGGACGGCGGGTGCACGGTGCTCTACCCGGGCAAGAGCGTGTCGGACCTGACCCGGATGACGCCGGAGCGGGTGGAGGAGAAGTACGGGGTCGCGCCGCAGCGGTACCGGGACCTGGCCGCGCTGGTGGGGGAGAAGGCCGACAACCTGCCGGGGGTGCCGGGTGTGGGGCCCAAGACGGCGGCCAAGTGGATCCTGAAGTACGGGTCGCTGGACGCCCTGGTGGAGCACGCCGACGAGCTGACCGGCAAGGCGGGCCAGAACTTCCGCGACCACCTGGACGACGTGCTGCGCAACCAGCGGTTGAACCTGCTGGTGGGGGACGTGCCGCTGGAGGTGGGCCTGGGCGACCTGGTGCCGGGCGCCGCCGACCGGCAGGGCGTGAACACCCTGTTCGACGACCTGGAGTTCGCCTCCACCCTGCGGGACCGGCTGTTCCAGGTGGTGGACACCGGGCACGCCGGGGAGGCCGCGGAGGAGTCCTCGGGCGAGGACTTCGACGGCGCGGTGGAGGTGCCCGGGCCCGGCGCCCTGGGCGCGTGGCTGGACGGGCACGCCGCGCAGGGCCGCTCGGGGGTGGCGTTCTCCGGCACCTGGGGGGCGGGCGCCGGGTCGCTGACGGGCGTGGCCGTCGCCGCCCCGGACGGCGCCGCCGCCTACATCGACCCGGCCGACCTGGGCGAGGAGGACGAGCGCGCCCTGGCCGCCTGGCTGGCCGCGGACGACCGCGCCAAGGCGGTGCACGAGGCCAAGGGGCCGCTGCTGGCGGCGTTCGCGCACGGGTGGGACCTGCGCGGGGTCACCGCCGACACCGCGGTGGCGGCCTACCTGGTGCAGCCGGGCCAGCGCAAGACCGGCCTGGAGGACATGTGCCGCCAGTACCTGAACAAGGAGCTGGTGCGGCGCCAGGAGGAGGGCGGCCAGCTCTCGCTGGACATCGGCGGCGGCGAGGGCGCCGACGAGGGCGGGGCGGTCCGCGCGGACCTGGCGGTGCGGGCGCGCGCCACCCTGGAGCTGGCCGACCGGCTGGACGCGCTGCTGGGGCAGCGGGGCGGCGCCGGGCTGATGGCCGACGTCGAGCTGCCGCTGGTGCGGGTGCTGGCGGGCATGGAGCGCGTGGGCATCGCCGCCGACCGGGCCTACCTGGACGAGCTGGAGGGCGAGTTCGCCGCGGAGCAGCGCCGCGCGGTGGAGGAGGCGCACCGGGTGGTGGGCCGCGAGTTCAACCTCGGCTCGCCCAAGCAGCTCCAGCAGGTCCTCTTCGAGGAGCTGGGGCTGCCCAGGACCAAGAAGATCAAGACGGGCTACACCACCGACGCCGACGCGCTGGCGTGGCTGGCGGCCCAGACCGACAACGAGCTGCCGTCCATCCTGCTGCGCCACCGGGACCAGACCCGGCTGCGCACCACGGTGGAGGGGCTGATCAAGACGATCGCCGACGACGGGCGGATCCACACCACCTTCAACCAGACGGTGGCGGCCACGGGCCGGCTCAGCTCGGTCGAGCCCAACCTGCAGAACATCCCGGTGCGCACCGACGCCGGGCGGCGGATCCGCCGGGCGTTCGTGGTGGGGCCGGGCTTCGACGCGCTGATGACGGCCGACTACAGCCAGATCGAGCTGCGGATCATGGCGCACCTGTCCGAGGACGCCGCGCTCATCGAGGCGTTCCAGACCGGGCACGACTTCCACGCCGAGATCGCGGCGCGGGTGTTCGGCACCGACCCCGGGCAGGTGGGGCCCGAGGAGCGGGCGCGCATCAAGGCGATGAACTACGGGCTGGCCTACGGGCTGAGCGAGTTCGGCCTGTCCCAGCAGCTCGGTGTGGCCCCGGGTGAGGCCCGCGCCCTGATGGAGGACTTCTTCACGGTGTTCGGCGGGGTGCGCGACTACCTGCAGGCGGTGGTCGAGCAGGCCCGCCGGGACGGCTACACCGAGACCATCCTGGGGCGCCGCCGCTACCTGCCGGACCTGACCAGCGACAACCGGCAGCGGCGGCAGATGGCCGAGCGGATGGCGCTGAACGCGCCCATCCAGGGGTCGGCGGCCGACATCATCAAGGTGGCGATGCTGGACGTGGACCGGGCGCTGCGCGAGGGCGGCCACCGGGCGCGGGCGCTGCTGCAGGTGCACGACGAACTCGTGCTGGAGGTGCCCGAGGACGAGGTGGAGCCGGTCCGGAAGCTGGTTTCGGACAAGATGGCCGACGCCTATGATCTGCGCGTGCCCCTGGCCGTCTCGGTCGGCCTGGGCGAGAACTGGCGCGACGCGGCGCACTAGGGGTGGTGCGTGGGGCATGCCCGTAGGAGGGCCCCGGCGGCGTCATGTCCGTCGCGGGGCCGCTGTGCTCCCGAGAAGGCTGTGCTCCCGAGAAGCAGGGGGAGTCGGCCCGGGCGTGCTGTCGGCCGATGTGAAAGCGGCGAGGGGCGTGCCCGGGCGCCGCGCAGGAGGCCGTGATCCGAGCAACACCCCCTACGCTGCGCGCGGCCCCGGCCCCGCCCTCCGGGGCGGTGCGGCCGGGGCCGCGCCGTATTCGGCGTGCCATTCGGCGTTTCGGCGGCTACGCTCTGAGCGGAATCGAGGGAGGGGGCACCGATGGCGGACAGGGGCGACGCGGGGCGCGGGCCCGCACTGCCCGAGGGGGAGCTCGTCTGGCGCTTCTCCCGCTCCGGCGGGCCGGGCGGCCAGCACGTGAACACCTCCGACACGCGCGTGTCGGTGTCGCTGGACGTGGCCGCGACCTCCGCGCTGACCGGGCGCCAGCGCGAGCGCGCCCTGGAGCGGCTGGCCGGGCGGCTGCGGGGGACGGTGCTGACGGTGACCGCCTCCGACACCCGCTCCCAGGCCC
>NZ_ANBH01000009.1 GCF_000341185.1 Nocardiopsis chromatogenes YIM 90109 | reverse complement strand
CCCGGCCCAGCAGGGCGGCGCGGCGCCGCAGGGTGGAGGACAAGCGCCGCCGCTCGGCGCTGAAGCGGTCGCGGTCCCGACGAAGCGACGACTGAGCGGTCCCCGGGGCGCCGTTTCGGGGTCGGCGCGCGCGGCGGGGCGTCTTTCCGCTCGCGGGCGCGGGCGGGTAGCATGCCCAGAATGGGGACTTGGCCCGATTGCGGGCCGGGATTCCGATTGACCAGGGGGCGCGGGTCTCATATTCTGGCCGGAGCGTTGTGGCCACCCGTGCGCACCGCGGTTCTCTCACGACCGCACGAACCATCGCAGACGGGCGGCGACGGCGTGACCTTCTAGCCATTGTCCGTATCCGGAGTCCACCCACACATGACGAGCAGCACCGAGGCAACCTCGACACCCCAGGTAGCGGTCGACGACATCGGGTCCGAGGAAGCCTTCCTCGCGGCGATCGACGAGACCATCAAGTACTTCAACGATGGGGACATCGTTGAAGGCACCATTGTGAAGGTCGATCGAGACGAGGTCTTGCTCGACATCGGCTACAAGACCGAAGGGGTCATCCCCTCCCGGGAGCTGTCGATCAAGCACGACGTCGACCCGGGCGAGGTCGTGGCCGTCGGCGACCACGTCGAGGCCCTGGTCCTCCAGAAGGAGGACAAGGAGGGCCGGCTGATCCTGTCCAAGAAGCGCGCCCAGTACGAGCGCGCCTGGGGCACGATCGAGAAGATCAAGGAAGAGGACGGCGTCGTCACCGGCACGGTGATCGAGGTCGTCAAGGGCGGCCTGATCCTCGACATCGGCCTGCGCGGGTTCCTGCCCGCCTCGCTGGTGGAGATGCGCCGCGTCCGCGACCTGCAGCCCTACGTCGGCCGCGAGCTCGAGGCCAAGATCATCGAGCTGGACAAGAACCGCAACAACGTGGTCCTGTCCCGCCGCGCCTGGCTGGAGCAGACGCAGTCGGAGGTCCGCCAGACCTTCCTCAACACCCTGCAGAAGGGCCAGATCCGCAAGGGCGTGGTCTCCTCGATCGTCAACTTCGGCGCCTTCGTCGACCTCGGCGGCGTGGACGGCCTGGTGCACGTCTCCGAGCTGTCCTGGAAGCACATCGACCACCCGAGCGAGGTCGTGGAGGTCGGCCAGGAGGTCACCGTCGAGGTCCTCGACGTCGACATGGAGCGCGAGCGCGTCTCCCTGTCGCTCAAGGCCACGCAGGAGGACCCCTGGCAGCAGTTCGCCCGCACCCACCAGATCGGGCAGGTCGTTCCGGGCAAGGTCACCAAGCTGGTGCCGTTCGGTGCGTTCGTCCGCGTCGAGGAGGGCATCGAGGGCCTGGTGCACATCTCCGAGCTGGCCGAGCGCCACGTGGAGATCCCCGAGCAGGTCGTGCAGGTCGGCACCGAGATCTTCGTCAAGATCATCGACATCGACCTGGACCGCCGCCGCATCAGCCTGTCGCTCAAGCAGGCCAACGAGAGCGTCTCCCCCGAGCAGGAGGAGTTCGACCCCACGCTCTACGGCATGGCCGCCGAGTACGACGAGCAGGGGAACTACAAGTACCCCGAGGGCTTCGACCCCGACACCGGTGAGTGGATGGAGGGCTTCGAGACCCAGCGCGACGAGTGGGAGCGCCAGTACGCCATGGCGCAGTCCCGCTTCGAGGCGCACCGCAAGCAGGTCGCCGAGGCCCGCGCCGCCGAGGCCGAGGCCGAGGCCGGCGGCGGGTACGAGGAGGAGGCCGCTCCGGTCGCCTCCGGTGGCGGCGGCGGTGGGTCCTCCGCCTCCTCCAGCGGCGGCTCCGACTCCACCGGCGGTGCCCTGGCCTCCGACGAGGCCCTGGCCGCGCTGCGGGAGAAGCTCGCGGGCGGCGGCGAGTAGCCACCGACCGCACCGGGACTCCGGAACCGGACAGCGAACCGCCGAGGGCCGCTCCCCGCCATGGGGGGCGGCCCTCCGCTATGCTCGGCGGGCACCCGGACGCGAGAGGCAGGCCATGCGCGCCGACACCCCGCCCGAACCCACCGCCGCCCCGGTCCTGGCCGCGGCCTCCCGCGAGGACGCCGGGGAGATCTGGACCCTGCAGCGCGCGGCCTACCTGTCCGAGGCGCAGCTCTACGGCGACCCCTACCTGCCGCCGCTCGCCGAGACCGAGCAGCAGGTGCGGGCCGCCTTCGACCGCGGGCCGGTCCTCAAGGCGGTGCTGGGCGGGCGCATCGTGGGCGCGGTGCGGGGCGCCCCCGCAGAGCGCACCTTCCTGGTGAACCGGCTGTCCGTGGCGCCGGACGCGCGGCGGCGCGGCATCGGCCGGGCCNCCGGGCGGGAGCGGCGGGCCGCCGCCGACCACCCGGCCCTGGAGCGCTTCGCGGTGTCCGTCGGGCACGGCAGCGAGGCCGCGCTGCGGCTGTGCCGGGGCCTGGGTTACACCGAGGCCTCCCGGGAGCGCATCGCCGACCACCGCACCCTGGTGCACCTGGGCAAGGCGGTGCGCCCGGGCGGGGCGGTGCCCGCCGCCGCGCCCGACGGGGCGGTGCCGTAGTCTCGGCCCCATGCTTCGAGTGGGACTGACCGGGGGAATCGGCTCCGGCAAGAGCGAGGTGGCGCGGCGCCTGGCCGCGGCGGGCGCGCTGGTCATCGACGCCGACGCGATCGCCCGCGAGGTCGTGGAGCCGGGCACGCCCGGCCTGGCCGAGGTGGTGGCCGAGTTCGGCACCGGGGTGCTGGACGCCGACGGGCGGCTGGACCGGCCCCGGCTGGGCGGGATCGTCTTCTCCGACACCGCGAAGCTGGAGCGGCTGAACGCGATCGTGCACCCCCGGGTGGCCGAGCGCACCGAGGAGCTGATGGCGCGCGCGCCCGAGGACGCGGTGGTGGTCTACGACGTGCCGCTGCTGGTGGAGAACGGGCTGCAGGGGATGTACGACCTGGTGGTGGTCGTGGACGCGCCCGAGGAGCTGCGGGTGCGGCGGCTGGTCGAGGACCGGGGCATGCCCGAGGAGCAGGCGCGCGCCCGCATCGCGGCGCAGGCCTCCCGGGAGGAGCGGCTGGCCGCCGCCGACATCGTGGTGGACAACGCGGGCCCGCTGGCGGACCTGGACGCGCGCGTCGCCGAGGTGGAAAAGGAGCTGCGGGCCCGCGCCGACCGGGCCTGACGCCGTGCCGCGGCCCCCGGGGCGCGGGTGCCCGCGGGAATCGGCGGGCGCCCGGGCACGTTGCAGGCGGCGGTCCGGCGCTGTCGCAGGGCGGCGCTAGGTTGGAGGGGGCGGGCACGTGTGCCCGCGGCACGAGGCGACGATGGGGGCGGCATGCGACCGGTGACCGACATCCAGCGCAGGAGGGCGCCGTTCGAGGTGGTCTCGGACATGGTGCCCGCGGGCGACCAGCCCTCGGCCATCGCCGAGCTGGCGGGCCGGGTGGGCCGGGGCGATACCGACACGGTGCTGCTGGGCGCCACCGGCACCGGCAAGACCGCCACGGTGGCCTGGATGGTGGAGCAGGTGCAGCGGCCCACCCTGGTGATGCAGCCGAACAAGACGCTGGCCGCGCAGTTCGCCAACGAGCTGCGGCAGATGCTGCCGAACAACGCGGTCGAGTACTTCGTCTCCTACTACGACTACTACCAGCCCGAGGCCTACGTCCCGCAGACCGACACCTACATCGAGAAGGACTCCTCCATCAACGACGAGGTGGAGCGGCTGCGGCACTCGGCGACCAACTCGCTGCTGACCCGCCGCGACGCCGTGGTGGTGGCGTCGGTCTCGTGCATCTACGGCCTGGGCACCCCGCAGGAGTACGTGGACCGGATGACCCACCTCAAGGCGGGCACCGAGGTCGACCGGGACGAGCTGCTGCGCCGCCTGGTGGAGATGCAGTACACCCGCAACGACACCGCCTTCACCCGCGGCACCTTCCGGGTGCGCGGCGACACCGTGGAGATCATCCCGGTGTACGAGGAGCTGGCGGTGCGCATCGAGATGTTCGGCGACGAGGTCGAGCGCCTGCTGACGCTGCACCCGATCACCGGGGAGGTGCTGGGAGAGGACGACGAGGTCTTCATCTTCCCGGCCTCGCACTACGTGGCCGGGCCCGAGCGGCTGGAGCGGGCGGTCGGCCAGATCGAGGCCGAGCTGTCCGAGCGCCTGTCGGACCTGGAGGCCCAGGGCAAGCTGCTGGAGGCGCAGCGGCTGCGGATGCGCACCACCTACGACATCGAGATGCTGCGCGAGGTCGGCAGCTGCTCGGGGGTGGAGAACTACTCGCGGCACTTCGACGGGCGCGAGCCCGGCAGCGCCCCCAACACCCTGCTGGACTACTTCCCCGAGGACTTCCTGCTGGTCGTCGACGAGTCGCACGTGACGGTGCCGCAGATCGGTGCCATGTACGAGGGGGACGCGGCGCGCAAGCGCACCCTGGTCGAGCACGGGTTCCGGCTGCCCTCGGCGATGGACAACCGCCCGCTGAAGTGGGAGGAGTTCCTGGAGCGGATCGGTCAGACGGTGTACCTGTCGGCCACCCCGGGCCCCTACGAGCTGCGGCAGAGCGGCGGCGACGTGGTCGAGCAGGTGATCCGCCCGACCGGGCTGGTCGACCCGGAGGTGGTGGTCAAGCCCACCGACGGCCAGATCGACGACCTGGTGCACGAGATCCGCGAGCGGGCCGGGCGCGGCGAGCGGGTGCTGGTGACGACCCTGACCAAGAAGATGGCCGAGGACCTCACCGACTACTTCGCCGAGCTGGGCATCCGGGTGCGCTACCTGCACAGCGAGGTGGACACGCTGCGCCGGGTGGAGCTGCTGCGGGAGCTGCGCGTCGGCGAGTTCGACGTGCTGGTCGGCATCAACCTGCTGCGCGAGGGCCTGGACCTGCCGGAGGTCTCCCTGGTGGCGATCCTGGACGCCGACAAGGAGGGGTTCCTGCGCTCGGAGACCTCGCTGATCCAGACGATCGGCCGCGCGGCCCGGAACGTGGCCGGGCAGGTGCACATGTACGCCGACACCGTGACCGACTCGATGCGGCGCGCCATCGACGAGACCAACCGGCGCCGGGCCAAGCAGCTGGCCTACAACGACGAGCACGGCATCGACCCGCAGCCGCTGCGCAAGCAGATCGCCGACATCCTCGACTCGCTGGCCCGCGAGGAGGTCGACACCCAGGAGCTCATCGGGTCCGGGTACCGCAAGACGCCGACCCCGGCGGCGGGCGGCGCGGGGCGCGGGGACGTGTCGCAGATGCCGCGCGCGGAGCTGGCCTCGCTCATCGAGCAGCTGGACGCGCAGATGCACCAGGCCGCGACGGACCTGCAGTTCGAGCTGGCCGCCCGGCTGCGCGACGAGATCAAGGAACTGAAGCGCGAACTGCGGGGGATGGACGCGGCCGGGGTGGAGTGACCGGCCGCCGGTGGCCGGTCCTGCGGGGCCGGGTCGCCGGCCTGCCGCAGGCCGGTCGCCACGACCGGTGGCGCGGTCGGCCGCCGGGCGTGGGGGAGGTCGCCGTGGTGGGCGGCGACGGGGCGACGCTGTTCCGGTATCGCGGTTGTCGTCGTCTCGGGGCGCCGGGGGTGTCGTCGGGCGCGCTTCCCGGCCTTGTCCGCACGTAGCGGGAGGTATTTTCCCAGGTAGCGGCGCTGTCTGGGGTGCGGGCCCGGGGGCCGCCATGGGGGC
>NZ_ANBH01000008.1 GCF_000341185.1 Nocardiopsis chromatogenes YIM 90109 | reverse complement strand
AACGCTGTCCACACTCACGAACAGAACCAGGGCGGCGGTTCGCGAACCCCGGGGCCGCGCCGTCCTCCCGGGCTGCGCGGGGGCCCGCCGTCCGGCGGGCAGGGCCGGGAACGGCCCGGATGTTGCCGTCGTCGCGCGTGAACGGTGACCGTGCACACGCCGCGCGGCCGGAAGTGCTGCCGCAAGGGCCGTCGGCCCCTCCTCGTCGCCGCCCTCCTTCTCGCCCCGGTGCCCGCCGCCCGGGCGGGGCAGGTGAGGGGGTGTCGGCCGTCTCAGAGCCCGCCGTTGCGCGGGTCCCGCCGGATCCGGACACTGTGGGGTCGAGTACGGTGGCGCCTGACGGGAAATATCCGAAATGGGATTGCACCGAATCGGATAGGTAACGGAATTCGGTGTTCTGCCCGGTATGCGCCCGAGCGGGCGCTAGACTCGTCGCGGTCGGCGGGCGACGGTCCGTCACCACCCGGTGCACGTTCCGTGGGATTTCACGGACCGCGTCCGGACGGCCTCGCTCCGCGAGCACCACGGAAGCGGTCAGGGAGGGTGGAGGATGAGCGGCTATGTCGCGCGCGTGCGCCGCGGCGACCTGCCCGGGCGGGGGACCGGCTATGAGGCGCTGGCCGAGTCGGCGGCGCTGCGCTGGGCCGCGGTCGACCCGCTGCTGCCCGCGCCCCCGCGCCTGCGCCGCGCCGGGGACACCCTGCTCACCGTCAGCGACGAGGCGGGCCGCACCGTCGCCGCGGGCACCATGCGCTACTCCTGGTACCAGCCGGGCGAGGTGGGCCGCACCTGGGGGATGCCCGACCAGCACTGGCTGACCCCGGTGGTCGGCGGCCCCGACCCCGAGCGGGCCCTGGACTCGCTGCTGACGAGCTGGAAGGAGCAGCTGGTGGCCCAGCCCGGCGGCACCGGGTCGGAGTCCTCCGCGCTGCTCACCTGGCCCTCCCGCGACGTGTGCGGAATAGCGCCGCTGCAGCGGCACGGCCTGCAGCCCTACAGCGTGCTGTCGGTGCGCCCGCGCGGGCGCGGGGTGCCGCCCTCGCTGCCCCCGCGCGACGTGGCGATCCGGATGGCCGACCGCCAGGACCTCACCCCGGCCGTGGGCCTGCTGATGGAGCAGCACCGCTTCGAGGAGCGCTTCGGCGGGGTCTTCGTGCAGCAGGAGACGGCCGAGCAGACCCGCAGCGTGCTGTCGACGGCGCTGAACCGGCGCCCGTCCTGGATATGGGTGGCCGAGCGGCGCGGCCGGATGGTGGGCCTGGTGTGGGTGACCCCGCCGCAGCGCGCGCGGTGGACGGCGCCGCTGGTGTCGGCGACGTCGGCGGCGCACATCGGCTACGGCATCGTGACCGAGGGCGAACGGGGCCGGGGGATCGGCACGGCCCTGGTGGAGCAGGCCCACCAGGCGCTGGACACCTGCGGGGCCGAGACGGCGCTGCTGGACCACTCGGTGATGAACCCGCTGTCGACCCCGTTCTGGGCCCGTATGGGCTACCGCCCCCTGTGGACCACCTGGGAGGCCCGCCCGGCCACGGCGATGCGCTGAGGCGGGTGCGCCCCGGCCGCGCCCGGCGATCCCGCCCCGGGGCGCGGCCGTCGGCGTCCGGCACCGGGGGCGCCCGGCCGCGCACCCGGTGGCCGCCGACCGCCGGGGCGGCCTGGACTTCCTCACATAGTCCGTCGGGCGGGCCGTGGCCCATCCGGGCGGGCGCCGGGCCCCGGCGGCGCGGCGGCGGGGACGCTCAGGTGATGCGGCCCGGGCCCTGAGACCGGTCGCCACCCCCTCTGACGGGCGCGGACGCGGCGGCGCGTGCGCGCGCGTGCCGTCGGGCGGGTCCGGGCCTGTTATCCTGGTGGCCCGTGGAGTCCGAGGCCCGGAGCGGGGAACCGCCGGGACCCAGAGGGCGCCGCACGGCCGCCCGTCCTCAGCAATCGGGCGGTCCGCAGCCATTCGACCACGGGAGCAACACTTGGCATCCGCCGCGAGTACCAAACACCTCTTCGTTACCGGCGGCGTCGCCTCGAGCCTCGGCAAGGGCCTGACCGCGTCCAGTCTCGGCCGGCTGCTGAAGTCGCGCGGTCTGCGGGTCACCATGCAGAAGCTGGACCCCTACCTCAATGTCGACCCCGGGACGATGAACCCCTTCCAGCACGGAGAGGTGTTCGTCACCGACGACGGGGCCGAGACCGACCTCGACATCGGCCACTACGAGCGCTTCCTCGACACCGAGCTGTCGGGGTCGGCGAACGTCACCACCGGCCAGATCTACTCCAGCGTGATCGCCAAGGAGCGGCAGGGCGCCTACCTGGGCGACACCGTCCAGGTGATCCCGCACATCACCAACGAGATCAAGTCGCGCATCTACGCGATGGAGTCCGCCGACGTCGACGTGGTCATCACCGAGATCGGCGGCACGGTCGGCGACATCGAGTCGCTGCCCTTCCTGGAGGCCGTGCGGCAGATCCGGCACGAGATCGGCCGGGACAACTGCTTCTTCCTGCACGTGTCGCTGGTGCCCTACCTGGCGCCGTCCGGGGAGCTCAAGACCAAGCCCACCCAGCACTCGGTGGCGGCGCTGCGCAA
This sequence comes from Nocardiopsis chromatogenes YIM 90109, assembly GCF_000341185.1. GTDB lineage: Bacteria > Actinomycetota > Actinomycetes > Streptosporangiales > Streptosporangiaceae > Nocardiopsis_A > Nocardiopsis_A chromatogenes. The sequence goes on along the minus strand of NZ_ANBH01000008.1, from coordinate 20,862 downwards.
CATCGGCATCCAGCCCGACGGGCTGGTGTGCCGGTCGGACCGGCCGATCCCGGACGCCATGAAGTCCAAGATCAGCCTGATGTGCGACGTGGACGAGGGCGGCGTGATCTCCTGCCCGGACGCGCCCTCCATCTACGACATCCCCAAGGTGGTGCACCGGGAGGGCCTGGACGCCTACGTGGTGCGCCGCCTGGGCCTGGCCTTCCGCGACGTGGACTGGACCGAGTGGGACGACCTGCTCGGGCGGGTGCACCGCCCCGAGCACGAGGTCACCATCGCCCTGGTGGGCAAGTACATCGACCTGCCCGACGCCTACCTGTCGGTGACCGAGGCGCTGCGCGCGGGCGGCTTCGGCGAGGACACCCGGGTGAACATCCGCTGGGTGGCCAGCGACGACTGCCGGACCCCGGAGGGGGCCCGCCGGGAGCTGGAGGGCGCGGACGGCGTCCTGGTGCCGGGCGGGTTCGGCGTGCGCGGCATCGAGGGCAAGCTGGGCGCGATCCGCTACGCCCGGGAGAACCGCGTCCCGCTGCTGGGCATCTGCCTGGGCCTGCAGTGCATGGTGATCGAGTTCGCGCGCACCGTCGCCGGGATCGAGGGCGCCAACAGCGCCGAGTTCGACGACAAGGCGGCCGAGCCGGTCATCGCGACCATGGCCGACCAGGCCGACGTGATCTCCGGCGACCGCGACATGGGCGGCACCATGCGCCTGGGCCTGTACCCGGCCGACCTGGCCGAGGGGTCGCTGGTGCGGGAGGTGTACGGCAAGGCGCAGGTGTCCGAGCGCCACCGGCACCGCTTCGAGGTCAACAACGCCTACCGGGGCCGCCTGGAGGAGGCCGGGATGCGCTTCTCGGGCCTGTCGCCCGACGGCCGCCTGGTGGAGTACGCCGAGCTGCCGCAGGAGGAGCACCCGTTCTTCGTGGCGACCCAGGCGCACCCGGAGCTGCGGTCGCGGCCCACCCGCCCGCACCCGCTGTTCTCCGGGCTGGTGGCGGCCGCCCTGAAGCGCGCGGCCGAGGCCCGCGCCTGATGGGCGCGTTCTGGGGCGACAAGCTCGCCGACGTGCCCGAGCGCCGCGACCCCGTCGCCCGCGAGGTGCCCTTCCGGGGCGCCAAGACGCAGGTGCACGTGGACCGGCTGGTGCTGCCCGGCGCCGACGGGCCCGAGGAGGTGTCCCGCGAGTACATGGTGCACCCGGGTGCGGCGGCGGCGCTGGCCGTGGACGGGGCCGGGAGGGTGCTGATGGTGCACCAGTACCGGCACGCGGTGGGCGAGCGCCTGTGGGAGCTGCCCGCGGGGGTGCGCGACGAGGAGGGGGAGGCCCCGGTGCGCACCGCCATGCGCGAGCTGGAGGAGGAGGCCGGGCACCGCGCGGAGCGCTGGTTCGAGCTGGCCGACTTCTTCCCGTCCCCCGGGTTCTCCAGCGAGCGCATCCAGGTGTTCCTGGGGCGGGGCGTGAGTCCGGTCCCCGAGCAGGAGCAGACCTTCGTCCGGCTGCACGAGGAGGCCGACCTGCGCCCCGAGTGGGTTCCGCTGGAGGAGGCGGTGCGCGCGGTGGCCGAGGGCCGGGTGCGCAACNGGGCGCCCGCCGCCGAGCGCGACGGGTTCGCCTCGCTGCGCCCGGCGGAGTGACCGGGGCCCCGCCCCGTCGGCGCGGCGGTGCGGGCACGGACGTGTGAGGGCGCCGCGGCTCCGCGAGGGGGCCGCGGCACCTTCGTTTGCGCGCCCTTCCCGACAGCGGCGCACCCCTATGGCATCATCTGTCCCGGAAGTCGCGGGAAGCCGGGTGATGACGACGAGCGCCGAGTACGAGGCCGTGGCGGACCGGAGCGACGCCGGCGCCGCGGTGCGGACCTACCTCGACCACCTGGCCGTCGAGCGCGGGCTGGCGGCCAACACCCTCGCCTCTTACCGGCGCGACCTGCGCAGGTACGTGCTCTTCCTGGAGTCGCGCGGGCTGGGGTCGCTCGCCGAGGTGGCGGAGGGGGACGTGTCGGCGTTCCTGCGCGCGCTGCGCGAGGGCGACGAGGAGCACCCCCCGCTCGGCGGGAACTCGGCGGGCCGTGCGGTCGTGGCGGTCCGGGGCCTGCACCGGTTCGCGCTCCGGGAGGGGCTCGCCCCGGCCGATCCGGCCGCGGAGGTCAGCCCGCCCCGCCCGATGCGGCGGCTGCCCAAGGCGGTGCCGCTGGAGGACATCGAGGCCCTGCTGGAGGCGGCCGGGTCCGAGGGCGACCCGCGCGCGCTGCGCGACCGCGCCCTGCTGGAGCTGCTCTACGGGACGGGCGCCCGCATCTCCGAGGCGGTGGGCCTGGACGTGGACGACGTGACCGGCCCGGCTCCGCCCGGAGCCGAGGACGGCGGTGTGGTGCGCTTCCGGGGGAAGGGCGGCAAGGAGCGCCTGGTGCCGGTCGGCCGGTTCGCCCGGGAGGCGGTCCAGGCCTACCTGGTGCGGGGGCGGCCCGTGCTGGCCGCATCGGGCCGGGGCGTACCGGCCCTGTTCCTCAACGCGCGCGGCGGCAGGCTGACCCGGCAGGGCGCCTGGGCGGTGCTGCGGGCGGCGGCCGAGCGCGCCGGGCTGCGCGACGTCTCGCCGCACACCCTGCGCCACTCCTTCGCCACCCACCTCATCGACGGCGGCGCGGACGTGCGCGTGGTGCAGGAGCTGCTGGGGCACGCCTCGGTGAGCACCACGCAGGTCTACACGCTGGTGACCGTCGACCGTCTGCGTGAGGTGTACGCGGCCGGGCATCCCAGGGCCCGCCGCTGACGGGGTTCCGAGTCCGACAAGTGCGGCACGGGCGCGCCCCGGGCGCGTAGAGTGTCGCGTTGAATCACCCCGTGTGGACGTTCTAGAGTCGCCGCACGACGGCAGGCCGCTGTCGACATGGCGAGTTGTTTCCGACGGCCGGCCGCGCGGCGGGCCCACCGGGTCCGGGCAGCCGGTCCGTAGGGAGGTCAAAGGGTTGTGAGCTGGTCGCGATACGACGATGCGGAGGCGGGAGCCCCCATCGACGACGGCATGCACGGCGCGGCGGCGAGCAGCCCGTGGGGGGAAACGCGCAGCACGGGGGACGAACTGCAGACGACACGAGCGAAGCCGAGTTTTCCGGATCCGGAGCCGCTGGACCGCCACGGTCCGGCCCGGATCGTGGCACTGTGCAACCAGAAGGGCGGGGTCGGCAAGACCACGACCACCATCAACCTCGGGGCGGCCATCGCCGAGTTCGGTCGGCGGGTGCTGCTCGTCGACTTCGACCCGCAGGGCGCGCTGTCGGTGGGCCTGGGGCGGCTGGACCCGCGCGAGCTGGACCTGACCGTCTACAACCTGCTCATGGAGCGCGACGTCACCGTCGAGGACGTGCTGCTCAAGACGGACGTGGACGGGCTGGACCTGATCCCGAGCAACATCGACCTGTCGGCCGCCGAGGTGCAGCTGGTCGGCGAGGTCGCCCGCGAGCAGATGCTCAAGCGCGCGCTGAGACCGGTCCTGGACGACTACGACGTGGTCCTCATCGACTGCCAGCCGTCGCTGGGCCTGCTCACCGTCAACGCGCTGACCGCCGCCGACGGAGTGGTGGTGCCGCTGGAGTGCGAGTTCTTCGCGCTGCGCGGGGTGGCGCTGCTGATGGACACCATCGAGAAGGTGCAGGAGCGCCTCAACGAGGAGCTGGTGATCGACGGGTTCCTGGGCACCATGTACGACCCGCGCACGCTGCACGCGCGCGAGGTGCTCTCCACCATCGTGGAGGGCTTCGGCGACAAGGTGTACGGCACCGTGATCAACCGGACCATCCGCTTCCCCGACGCCACCGTGGCGGGGGAGCCCATAACCCGCTTCGACTCCTCGTCGGCGGGCGCGACCGCCTATCGGGATCTCGCGAAGGAGGTGCTGGCCAGGTGGGCAAACAGCGATCACGCCGTGTGACGCTGCCCGGCGCCGACGAGCTGTTCTTCCGCCCGTCCGAGCCACCCGCCCCAGAGCCCGCACCCGACCGCGCGGGGGAGATCCCCGCACCGGCCACGGGGGCCGAGGACACGGCCTCCGGGGGATCTGTGCGGCGTTCTTCGACTCCGGAGAGTAGTGAAGAGAGTGCGCACGGTCGCGATGCGGGCGGAGGCGGCCGGGAGGCCCCGGATGCTCCGGCCGACACCCGGCCCCCGGAGCAGCGGGACCCCGAGGCGCCCGCGCCGAAGCGCAAGGCGCCCCGAAAGCGCAAGGCCGAGCCGGCGGCGCCGCAGCCCAGCGGGCGGCAGCGGCACGACGAGAAGATCACCGTGTACGTCTCGGCCCAGGAGCTGCTCGCGCTGGAGCAGGCCCGGCTGACGCTGCGGGCCGAGCACGGCCTGGCCGCCGACCGGGGGCGCATCGTGCGCGAGGCCGTGGCGGTGCTGCTCGCCGACTTCCACGAGAACGGGGGCGACAGCGTCCTGGTGCGGCGCCTGGCCGACTGACCCGGCGCCGGGAGCGGGGCCGCAGGAGCGAGGACGGGAGCGGAGGCGGGACCGGCACCGCCCGGGCGGTGCCACCCTAGAGGGATGACCGACGAGCGCACCGAGGAGGAGGCCGCGGGCGAGGGCGGCTTCCAGGTGCACCTGGAGAACTTCGAGGGGCCTTTCGACCTCCTCCTCGGGCTGATCTCCAAGCACAAGCTGGACATCACCGAGGTCGCCCTGTCCAAGGTCACGGACGAGTTCATCGCCTACATCGCCGAGCACGAGGGCGCCTTCGACCTGGACCAGGCGAGCCACTTCCTGCTGGTGGCGGCCACGCTGCTGGACCTCAAGGCGGCGCGGCTGCTGCCCCGGGGCGACGTGGAGGACGAGGAGGACCTCGCGCTCCTGGAGGCGCGCGACCTGCTGTTCGCCCGGCTGCTGCAGTACCGGGCCTACAAGCAGGTCGCCGCGCTGCTCCAGGAGCGCATCTCGGCCCAGGGGCGCCGGTTCGCGCGCGCGGTGCCGCTGGAGCCGCGGTTCGCCGAGGCCCGGCCGGACGTGATGCTGAAGCTCGGCCCCCAGGAGTTCGCCGCCCTGGCGGCGCGGGTGTTCACCCCCAAGGAGCCGCCGAGCGTCCCGGTGACCCACATCCACCAGCCCAAGACCTCGGTGCGCGAGCAGGGGGCGCTGGTGGTGGAGGCGCTGCGCGCGGCGGGGGAGCTGACCTTCGCCGAGCTGACGGCCGACTGCACCGGTACCTTCGAGGTGGTCGCCCGCTTCCTGGCGCTGCTGGAGCTGTACCGGGCGTCCAACGTCGGTTTCGACCAGCCCGAGCCGCTGGGGGAGCTGCTGGTGAGCTGGACCGGCGGTACCAGCGGCGAGGTGGACGTGAGCGACGAGTACGACGACGCCGCCCCCGGGGACGGGCAGGACGGCGGAGGGGAGCGCGGGTGACGGCGGGACAGGACACGGCCGGGGCGGTCGGCACGGCCGGGCCGCAGGCCGACGGCGCGGCGGACGCGGGCGGCGCCGCGGGCGCGGAGGGGGTGCGCACCGGCGCCGACCCTGCGCTGCGGCGCGACCTGGAGGCCGTGCTCATGGTGGTCGACCAGCCGGTGGCCGCCTACGACCTGGCGCGCGGGCTCGGCCGCCCGCTGGACGACGTGGCCGCCGCGCTGGAGGAGCTGGCCGAGGAGTACACCGGCCAGGACCGGGGCTTCGACCTGCGCCAGGTCGCCGAGGGGTGGCGTTTTTACACGCGCCCGGAATGCGCGGAGGTCGTCGAGCATTTCCTTAAGGAGGGCCAGGAGGTCCGGCTGACGCAGGCGGCGCTGGAGACACTCGCGGTCGTCGCCTACCGGCAGCCGGTCTCCCGGGGAAGGGTCTCAGCGGTCCGAGGTGTGAACTGCGACGGGGTTATGCGTACCCTCGTACTGCGAGGGCTCATCGAGGAGGCGGGACAGGACCCCGAATCCGGGGCGCACCTGTACCGCACGACCAGCTATTTCCTCGAACGTCTGGGCCTGCTGAGCCTCGACGATCTTCCGGATCTGGCCCCGTTCCTGCCTGACGACATCGAAGGTATTGACGAAACCGGTGAACACACCACGTAAGAACGACAGGTCCCGCGGTGGGCGGGACTCGACCGGACCGCGCGGTGAGCGCGGCCGGGCCCCGCGCGGTGAGCGCGGCGACGACAAGAACGAGCGTTCCCAGCGCCGCGAAGGGCGGCGCACCGAGCACCGGTCCGAGCCCCGCTCCGAGCGGGCCGAACGCGGGGGCCGCGGGGGCGAGAGGCGTGAGGGCCGTGAGGGCCGCCCCGAGCGGCGCGAAGGGCGCCGCTTCGAGGAGCGACCCGAGCGCGGCGGCCGCCAGGGCGCGGCCCGCGGCGGCGCGCGCGAGGGCGGACGCGGGGGTACCGGCCGCGGTGCCCCGGAGCGCGGGGAGCGGTCCGGCCGCTCTGAGCGCTCCGACCGTCCCGAGCGCGGTGGCCGCCCCGAACGCGGCGGCCGTCCCGAGCGTTCCGGCGGTCCCGAGCGCGGGGAGCGGTCCGGCCGCTCCGAGCGTTCCGCGCGCCGGGACCCGCCCCGCCGGGAGCGCGGAGGGCGCCCCGAACGGTCGGGCCGCCCCGAGCGCTCCGACCGTCCCGAGCGTGCCGACCGCCCGCAGCGGTCCGGTCGCCCGGAGCGCGGAGGGCGCCCTGAGCGCGGTGGCCGTCCGGCCGGGCGGGGAGGACCCGCCCGCGGCGACGGCGGCCGGGCGCCGCAGCAGGGCCGGGGCTCCGAGCGCGAACTCTCGCGCGAGGCCCGCGCCCGCCTGAAGGCGCTCCGCTCGGAGTTCGACCCCGCCGACGAGGACCGGCGCTCCGACGAGGAGCGCGACTCCTACCAGGGCGTGCCCGGCGGCATCCGGCTCCAGAAGGCCCTGGCCCAGGCCGGTGTGGCCAGCCGCAGGGCCAGCGAGGAGCTGATCGCCGAGGGCAGGGTCACCGTCGACGGCCAGGTGGTGCGCCGCTTCGGCGCCCGCGTGGACCCCGAGCGCTCGGAGATCCGCGTCGACGGGATGCTCGTCAACACCGCCCCCGACCGGCTGTACTACGCGCTGAACAAGCCCCGGGGCGTGGTCAGCACCATGTGGGACCCCGAGGGGCGCCCGACGCTGTCCGACTACGCCGGGCAGACCGAGGAGCGCCTGTTCCACGTGGGGCGGCTGGACACCGAGACCGAGGGCCTGATCCTGCTCACCAACGACGGTGAGCTGGCCAACCGGCTGACCCACCCCCGCTACAAGGTCGTCAAGACCTACCTCGCGAAGGTGCCGGGCCCGGTGCCGCGCGAGGTGGTGCGGGAGGTCCGCAAGGGCGTGGAGCTGGACGACGGCCCCGTCGAGGTGGACTCCTTCCGCGTGGTGGAGAACCTGGAGCCCCGGGCGCTGGTGGAGATCCGCCTGCACGAGGGGCGCAAGCACATCGTGCGGCGCCTGATGGAGGCGGTCGACCACCCGGTGGCCGACCTGGCCCGCACCCAGGTGGGGCCGATCGGGCTGGGCACCCTGAAGACGGGCACCATGCGCGCCCTGACGGCCCAAGAGGTGAGCGAGCTGTACACGGAGGCGGGCATGTAGCACGCCGAGCCCGCCGGGCGCCGCGGGGCCCCTCCACGTCCGGAGGGCCCCGCGGCGCCGTCGTGTGCGGCGCCTGTGCGGGGGCGCGGGACCGGGGGCAGGGCGACCGCTGGGACCACTGCGTCGCCGGACTCCGCGATACACGGCCACCGGGTGGGACGCCGGGCCACCGGACCAGGGGCCCGGACGCGGTCGTCCTCGCGTCTTCTCAGGGGCGGTTCACCAGGCATCGGGGCCGGGGCGCCGCACCGCAGGGAGTACGGTGGAGCGGGCAGATCACGGTGGGGGAGCCTGCGGCTCTCCGGACGCCGTAGGAGAGCGGGAGAGGGACGAGGCGACAGTGGCAGTGCGAGCGATCCGTGGGGCGGTTCAGGTCGACGCCGACGAGCGTGAGCTCATCATCGAGGCGACCGCCGAGCTGGTGTCGGAGGTGATGCGCCGCAACGGCCTGACCACCGACGACGTGATCAGCGTGCTGTTCACCGCCACCCCTGACCTGACCTCGGAGTTTCCCGCGTTGGCCGCGCGCAAGGTGGGGTTCGCCGACGTGCCGCTGATGTGTGCGAGCGAGATCGCCGTGCCGCACGGCATGCCCCGGGTGGTCCGGCTGATGGCGCACGTGGAGACCGACCGCCCCCGCGCCGACCTGCACCACGTCTACCTGCGCGGGGCCCAGGCCCTGCGGCTCGACATCGCCCAGTGACCACGGGCCGGGGGGGCCGGCGGCCGCCCCGCGCGCCTGAAAGCGGTCCCGCGACGGGCCTGAGTGCCCGGTCCGGTGAGGCGCCGTGGCGGCGTCCACGGAACACCCGGCGGCCGGGGCCGCCGTCGGCGGGGCGTCGGCCGAGTCCGCGAGGGGACGGGCCCGGCCCAGAGCCGTAGGGGTCGCACTGCCCTGGTCGGACGGAGACCGCTCCTCCCCGGCGGGAGCGGCGCCGCTGCGCCGGGCCGCCGCCGGGCCGGATGCCGATACGCTCGGCACGACCCCTCGGGAAGGGAAGGCACCGCAATCCGGGCCCGCCCGCGGGATCCGAACGACACCTGTGGCCGTTGTGGCCGTGCGATGCGCCACGGCACGAGGCGGCACGGCACCGCCGGGGCCTCCGGCCCGCCGGGCCGCCCGATACGCTTGAAGTGCGCCCCTGACCTGCGGGCGCGCCGGAACTCGGAGGGGACGCACACCCATGATCGACCGCGCCGTCGTCATCGGGGCCGGGCTGATCGGCACCTCGGTCGCACTGGCGCTGCGCGGGCAGGGCGTGCGGGTCCACCTGGACGACCCCGATCCGCGCAACCTGCGCATCGCCCGCGACATGGGCGCCGGTGAGCGGCTGGGGGCCGACCCCGGGCCGCCCGCCGACGTCGCGGTGATCGCCGCGCCCCCGGCCGCCGTGCCGCAGGCCCTCCTGGCCGCCCAGCGCCGCCACCTGGCCCACGTCTACACCGACGCCGCCAGCGTCAAGGCGCGGGTGGCCGAGGGCGCCGAGCGCGCCGGGTGCGACATGTCGGTGTTCGTGCCGGGCCACCCCATGGGCGGCCGGGAGAAGAGCGGCCCCGGCGCCGCCCGCTCCTACCTGTTCGAGGGGCGCTCCTGGGCGGTGTGCCCGACCCCGGAGGCGGGGACCAAGGCGGTGGCCGCCGTCACCGAGCTGGCGCGGCTGTGCGGCGCCGACCCGGTGGTGATGGACGCCGCCGCGCACGACCGTGCGGTGGCGCTGGTCTCCCACGCCCCGCACCTGGCCTCCTCGGCGGTGGCCGCCCGCCTGGCCGAGGGCGACGCGCAGGCGCTGCGGCTGGCCGGGCAGGGGGTGCGCGACGTCACCCGCATCGCCGGGGGCGACCCCGCGCTGTGGACGGAGATCCTCGGCGGCAACCCGGGCCCGGTGGCCGAGGTGCTGGAGGCGGTCTCCGCCGACCTGTCCGCGGCCGCAGGCCGTCTGCGCGAGGGGGGCGGTGCGGGCCTGGACGGCGTGCGGGCCCTGCTGGAGCGCGGCGTGGAGGGCCGCGGGCGGATCCCCGGCAAGCACGGGGAGCCGTCGCCGACCATCCCCCGCTACACCGAGGTCCCCGTGGTGCTGCCCGACGAGCCGGGCGCGCTGGGCCGCCTGTTCTCGGCGGTCGGCGAGGCCGGGGTGAACATCGAGGACGTGCGCATGGACCACTCGCCGGGCCAACCGCAGGGCCTGGCGCAGCTGGCGGTGCTGCCCGAGGCCGCCGAGGGGCTGGTGGGGGCGCTGCGCGAGCGCGGCTGGTCGGTGCACATCTGACCGTGCGGCGGCGCGGGGCCGCCGGGACGGACTTCCGCCGGACCGTCCGCCTCCCCGGGGCCGCCGTCCGCCGTGAGGGCGGGGCGCCGGGGACGGCACCGTGCACGGGTTCCGCGGGTGCCCCGGCGGGGACGACGGCCGGGCGGCCGCGCCCGCCCCGGGCGCCGCACGGGCGCGGCGGTCCGGGCGGAACAGGGGGACTACGGCTGTAACCTGATTCGTTGAGATGAGATGGAACCGAACCCCTGGGGAGAGAACCGACGTGAGCGCGCAGGGCAACGCCGGAGCGGGCGCCGAGGGCGCGGCCGGACCGGGCATGGTGATCGCCATCGACGGGCCGTCCGGGTCGGGCAAGTCCAGCACCTCCAAGGGCGTGGCCGCCGCGCGCGGCTTCGAGTATCTCGACACGGGGGCGATGTACCGCGCCATGACCTGGTGGATGATGCACCACCGGGTCGACGTGGACGACGCGGAGGCCGTCGCCGCCGCCGCGTCGCGGCCGGTCATCACCATGGGCACCGATCCGTCGGCCCCCACCGTCCAGGTGGACGGCGCGGACGTGGCCCAGGCGATCAGGACGCAGGAGGTCACCTCCGGTGTCAGCGCCGTCAGTGCCGTACCGGCGGTGCGTGAGCGGCTCGTGGCCATGCAGCGCGACACGATCGCGCGGGCACGGCGCGAGTCGGGCGGAATCGTCGTCGAGGGGCGCGACATCACCACCGTGGTGGCCCCCGACGCCGCCGTGAAGATCTACCTGACGGCCAGTGCGGAGGCGCGGGCCGCGCGCCGCAGCAAGGAGGTGCGCACCGACGACGTCGAGGCCACCAAGCGTGCGCTGGCGCTGCGCGACCGGCTGGACTCCTCGCGGGAGGACTCGCCGCTCACGCAGACCGAGGACGCCTTGGAGCTGGAGACCAGCGGGCTGGGCCTGCAGGAGGTCATCGACATCGTCGTCGGCCTCGCCGACGAGGCGGCGGACGGCGCACAGGCGCAGGCCGCCGCGCAGTAGCGGGGATCGGACGGGGGCGGCCGGCACCGCCGCCGTCCTCCGGGCGGGCACCGCGCCCCCTGAAGGGGGCGCCTCCCCGGTCGGCCGCCGGCCGGTCGGAGCACGGAGGAGGTGCGGCCCCGGCCGGGCCCACCGCACGCAGTACACGACCACCCCCGCGGCACGCGTCCCGGGCGCGCGGGGGATACGGAACCGGGAGAAGGTTCGGAGAGCCATGAGCGAGAACAACCCCGCCGGAGAGGCGTGGGGCGCCACGGAGGAGGCCGCCCAGGCGGCCGAAGCGGGCGAGCGGGCGGCGGTCACACCGGTGGTCGCCGTCGTCGGCCGCCCCAATGTCGGAAAGTCGTCCCTGGTCAACAGGGTTCTCGGGCGCCGTGAGGCGGTCGTGGAGGACGTGCCGGGCGTGACCCGGGACCGGGTGGCCTACGACGCCTCCTGGCAGGGGCGGCCCTTCACCCTGGTCGACACCGGCGGCTGGGAGACCGACGCGGAGGGGATGGCGGCCAGCGTCGCCCGGCAGGCCGAGTACGCGGCCCAGGCCGCCGACGTCGTGCTGTTCGTGGTGGACGCCACCGTCGGGGTGACCGACGCCGACGCCGCGGTCACCCGGGTGCTGCGCTCCACCCGCCGCCCGGTGGTGCTGGCCGCGAACAAGGTGGACGGCCCGGCCCAGGAGGCCGAGGCCATGGCGCTGTGGAACCTCGGTGTGGGCGAGCCCGTCGCGGTCTCGGCGCTGCACGGGCGCGGCACCGGCGACCTGCTGGACGCGGTGGCCGCGCACTTCCCCGACGACGAGGAAGGGGCCGGTGAGCGGGCCGCCGCCGACGAGGAGGGGCCGCGCCGCATCGCCCTGCTGGGGCGGCCCAACGTGGGCAAGTCCAGCCTGCTCAACCGGCTGGCGGGTCAGGACCGGGTGGTGGTCGACCCCACCGCCGGGACCACCCGCGACGCCGTGGACGAGCTGGTCGAGCTGGGCGGCATCACCTGGAAGTTCATCGACACCGCGGGCATCCGCCGCCGGTTCCGGCGGCTGCAGGGCGCCGACTACTACGCCACCGTGCGCACCTCCTCCGCGCTGGAGCGCGCCGAGGTGGCGGTGGTGCTGATGGACGTGTCCGAGCCGCTGGCCGAGCAGGACATCCGGGTGGTCGAGCAGGTCATGGAGTCGGGCCGGGCGCTGGTGCTGGCCTTCAACAAGTGGGACACGCTGGACGAGGACCGGCGCTACTACCTGGAGAAGGAGATCGACCGGCAGCTGTCCCGGGTGTCCTGGGCGCCGCGGGTGAACATCTCGGCCAAGACCGGGCGGCACATGGAGAAGCTGGTCCCGGCCATCGAGACCGGGCTGGCCTCCTGGGACGCGCGGATCCCGACCGGGCGGCTGAACAGCTGGCTCAAGGAGCTGGTCGCGGCGACCCCGCCGCCGGTGCGCGGCGGGCGCCAGCCCAAGATCCTCTTCGCGACCCAGGCCGACGTGCGGCCGCCGCACTTCGTGCTGTTCACCACGGGGTTCCTGGAGGACAACTACCGGCGGTTCATCGAACGGCGGCTGCGCGAGGACTTCGGGTTCGAGGGGAGCCCGATCAAGGTCAGCATGCGCATCCGCGAGAAGAAGGGCGGGACCAAGGCGTCCAAGGGCAGCGTCCGCCCCGACTGGCGGCGCTGAGCACGGGCGGGGGCGGCGGTGCGCCGCCGCCCCCGCCGCGGACGCCTTCCCGCCGGTCCGTTCGCGCCCCGCCCGGGGCGCGGGAAACGAGGTCGGACGTGTACAAGGTGCTGGTGAGCGCCTGCCTGATGGGGCGCAAGGTCCGTTTCGACGGCAGGGCGAAGACGGCGGGGCACCCGGTGCTGGAGCGCTGGCGTGCGGAGCGGCGCCTGGTCCCGCACTGTCCGGAGATCGCGGGGGGCCTGCCGGTCCCGCGCCCGCCCGCGGAGATCGCGGATGCGGCGGGGGCCGAGGCGGTCCTCGACGGCGCGGCCGCCATCGTCACCCCGGAGGGGGAGGACGTGACCGGCCCGTTCGTCGCAGGTGCGCGCGAGGCCCTGGAGACCGCCCGGAGCCAGGGTGTGCGGCTGGCGGTCCTGAAGGAGGGCAGCCCGAGCTGCGGGACCCGGTCGGTCTACGACGGGACCTTCACGGGAGGCAAGGTCGTGGGCCCGGGGGTGACGTCGTATCTGCTGTCGGACAGCGGCATCCCGGTCTTCACCGAGAACGAGATCGACGCCGCCGAGGCGTACCTGAAGTCCTTGGAACACGAGGAGCCGGAGGAGCCGGAGGTCCCCTTCTGGGGGCCCGAGGCCGGTTCCTGACGGCGGAGGGTGGGTGACGCCGGAACGCCTGCGGCGACGGGCGGCGCCGGGCCGCGTCCCGCTGCGCGGCGCGCATGGTCGCCGCCGCCCGTCCACCCGTCGACGGCGCACCCGGGCCGCCCCGGCGCTGTGATGACCGCTCTGACCTGCTCTGCCCCGGTCGGACGGAAGTTTTGCGGACGTGATCGCGCAAGATCGCGCCACCGCGGGTCGGGCGGGACTCTGCGGCACGTGTCCACCGCTGCGATGACATCGGCCCGTGCGGATGCTCGGCCAACTGCTCGGCCGACCGGAGCAGCACCGGCCACGACCCGGCCCTCCGGGCGCGCTCGCCTGCGCCTCGGGTGAACACTTCGCCGAATCCGCCGACCGTGAGCATGTCGACGGGAAGCAAGAGTGTCTGTGCACCGGTTGTGATGGCGCTCTGATGGCGCGGTGCGGTGTCGGCGGGTTCCGGTACCACCGCGGCCCTCCTCGTCGCCGGGCGTGGCCGCCGCTCGCAGCTTCTCCTGGTCGTTCGTCCTCGCTTGGCTGCGGGCGCTCCGCCGTGAGGTGCGGCTTCGTAGACGGCGGCGGGGCGGCTGTCGAGGAGGGATCTGGCGCGCCCCGTCGCACGCGGCGCTGTCAGGAGTCATCGACACGGCCCTGCGACGAAGACGGGCGCTGACGAGTCTCTCGGACCAACCCACCGACAGCACTGCTGGAGTGGTGGAACCTCCGTCTGGCCAGGTCAGTGCGATTGTCGCGATATCGGGCGGCTCTGCCTCCTGCGTCGGTACCCCGACCGGCGCCCTGCACATCGGTGGGCTACCTCCGGCTGCCGGTCCATGGGGTCACGTCCGCTGGAGTGGTGTCGTTTCCTTCCGTGCGGGTCAGTGCGATCGTCGCGGCGTGGGGCGAGCACCGCCCCCTCCGCCGTTTGCGGGCCGGTGGCGGCGCGACCAGAATGGCGCTCGGTACAAGGATCAGGAGCGCCACAGCGATGACGAACACACCCCCCACCCCCGGCGGCGGAGCGATCGACACGAGCGTCCCGCACAGCGCGCGCATCTGGAACTACTGGCTGGGCGGCAAGGACAACTACCCGGTGGACCGGGAGGCGGGCGACCGCTTCCTGGAGGTCTTCCCCGGCATGGCGCAGGGCGCCCGGGAGTCGCGCGCGTTCCTGAAGCGGACCGTGCGGTACCTGGTCGAGGAGGCCGGGATGCGCCAGTTCCTCGACATCGGGACGGGACTGCCCACGCACGACAACACCCACGAGGTCGCCCAGGCCTGCGCGCCGGAGTGCACGGTGGTCTACGTCGACAACGACCCCTTGGTGCTCACCCACGCCCGCGCGCTGATGGTGGGCACCCCGGAGGGGGCGACCGACTACATCCACGCCGACCTGCGCGAGCCGGAGGCCATCCTGAAGGCGGCGGCCGCGACGCTGGACTTCGACCGCCCCGTCGCGCTGATGCTCATGGGCATCCTCGGGCACGTCGCCGATCTGCAGGAGGCCCAGGGCATCGTCGGGCGCCTGCTGGCGGGGCTGCCGCGCGGAAGCCACCTGACGGTCAACGACGGGACCAACGTGCTCAGCGACGCCAATGTCGAGGCGCACGAGCGCTACAACCAGAGCGGCGCGATCCCGTACGTACAGCGCAGCCCCGAGGAGATCGCGTCCTTCTTCGACGGCCTGGAGCTCGTCGAGCCCGGCGTGGTGATGGTGACGCACTGGCGCCCCGAGCCGGGGGACGGGGCCTTCGCGGCCGAGCCGCCCGAGGTGGACGGTTTCGGGGGCATGGCGCGCAAGGTCTGAAGGGTTGCCCGGCCCCGGTGGGCGGGGCCGGGCGGATGGCCCGGCCCCTGCTCCGGTGGTGGACCCCGCCGGGCTTTGGCGGTGGTTCCCGCCGGAGGACGGGACGGCGGGCGCGAGACCGGCCCGAAACCGGACAATAGGAGATCTACCTCGTAAAGGTGGCGATGCGGGTGTTCTTCTCGAAGGCCCACGCGCGGCGGCGGACCGGCCACTACAGTGGCCTGCCACACGCGCGCCTTCGAGCGCAGGCCGCACCCAAGCCCTCACCTCCCGAAGGACGATCGACCCCATGGACGACTACGACGCCATCGTCATCGGCGCGCGCTGCGCGGGATCCCCGCTCGCGATGCTCCTCGCCCGCTCCGGCGCGAAGGTCCTGCTGCTCGACCGGGCGACCTTCCCCAGCGACACCGTGTCCACCCACTACATCCACCACGCCGGGGTGGCGCGCCTGGCGGCCTGGGGGCTGCTGGAGGACGTGCGCGCCTCGGGGTGCCCGCCGATCGAGCGGGTCGCCTTCCACGTCGCCGGGACGGTCCTGGACGGCCTGCCGCCCGAGGCCGACGGGGTCCGCACCGGATACGCCCCGCGCCGGACGGTACTGGACACGCTGCTCGTGGAGGCCGCGGCGCGCTCAGGGGCGGAGGTGCGCCAGGGGACGTCGTTCCGCGCCCCGCTCTACCAGGGCGACCGTGTCGCGGGGGTGACCTGCGCCGCCGCGGGGCGCGAGTTCAGCGCCCGCGCGCGCGTGGTCGTCGGCGCGGACGGCAAGCACTCCACGCTGGCGCGCGTCGTGGGGGCCGAGCCCTACGCGGACGAGGGCGTCCAAGGGTGCATGTACTACGCCTACTGGAGCGGGCTGCCCGACGAGGGGTTCCGCGTGTACACGGGGACGGGGTGCACCGTCATCGTCATCCCGACCAATGACGGGCGCACGGTGGTCGCGGTGGGCTGGCCCCGGGAGGCCTTCGGGCGGGTCAAAGCGGACGTGGAGGGGAACTACACCGAGGCGCTGCGGGAGGCCGTCCCGGAGCTGTACGCGGCGATGGCCCGGGGGGCGCGGGAGAGCCGCATCGTCGGCGACGGCGACCTGGCCAACCGGTACCGCACCTCGTCCGGCCCGGGGTGGGCCCTGGTCGGCGATGCCGGGCACGTGAAGGACCCGCTGTGCGCGCTCGGCATCACCGACGCGTTCGTCCAGGCCGAGCTGCTGGGTGAGCGGCTCATCGGCGCCCTGGGGGAAGGGCCTTCGGCGATCGACCGGGCGACGGCCGACTACGCGGCCGAACGCGACCGGCGCACGTCGGTCTCCTTCCGGACGTGCTCGGCGCTGGCCAAGGGGGAGATGCCCGAAGGGCTGCCGGAGGCGATGAAGGAGGCGGCCGGGGACCCGGACAGGGCGGCCGAGTTCTTCGGCCTGCAAGCGGGCCTGGTCTCGTTCGAGGACTTCCTCGCGGGCGCCGACCGCCGCTGATCGGCCTCCCGTCCGTCAGCGGGCGCCGGGCGAGTGTTCCGCGGACGCCCGTTTCGCGGACGCCACCAGGAGCCCCACGTCCCGGTCACCCGAAGGCGGTGTCGAGCTGGGCGTCTAAGGCGGCGACGGCGTCCTCGGGGGTGCACTCCCGGGTGAGGATCTGCGTCCCCAGGCCCTCGGCGAGGGCCAGGAGCCCCACGGCCGCCGAGTAAGGGTCGGGACCTTCCGCATGCCTCGCCTTTCCTCCTGCGCCCGGCCGTCCCGCCTGTCCTGTCCGCCCCGCGCGCGCTGAACGGATGAGGTCGGCGATGTGCGCGCGCAGGGGCGCGGGATCGGGCAGCACGGCCCCGGCCACGTCCGAGTGCACCGCGGCGTGGGCCTGGAAGGCCAGCGCCGCCTTCCCCTCCTCCGCGCGTTCGGTGTCCAGGGGGAGGAGCTGCATGAGGAAGCCGCGCAC
This sequence comes from Nocardiopsis chromatogenes YIM 90109, assembly GCF_000341185.1. Classification (GTDB taxonomy): domain Bacteria; phylum Actinomycetota; class Actinomycetes; order Streptosporangiales; family Streptosporangiaceae; genus Nocardiopsis_A; species Nocardiopsis_A chromatogenes. Next base: position 3,984 of record NZ_ANBH01000008.1, on the reverse strand, counting down.
GCTCTCCTTCGGCGGCAGGGCGTCCGGGCGGGCCCGTTCGAGCCGGTCCTGCACGCGTTCGGCCACGGCCCTCAGGGCGAAGGCCATCATCGAGTTCTTGTCGCGGAAGTAGTGCTGGACCATGCCGGTGGAGACGCCGGCCTCGGCGGCGACCAGGCGCAGGCTCACCGCCTCCAGCCCCTGGCGGGCGGCGACGCGGATGAGGGCGTCGGCGATGCGGGTCCGGCGGGCGTGGTGGTCGACCTTCTTCGGCATGGCCGCCAGCTTTTCACGATGCGGACGTATCGACACATGTGGCCGGGCGGTACTCGCATTGCAATTGCATCGGAAAACCCGACGACACCCCCGAGGGTCCCACCCATGCCCGGTGCGCCCGCCCCCGCGCCGGACGGTATCCCGTGGGCGGCGTCCATGGCGGATGAGGGCCCAGCTGAGGTGCCCGTGCGCTGGCGACGGGGCGCGCCCCCGGGCCCCTGCCCGCCGCTTGCGTCCTCGGCTCCTCTAGAGCCCGATCTCGTCCCCCGTCGGGCCCGAGCCCGAGTGCGCGCCCTCCTCGCCTTCAGCGCAGTTGCGCGCCCGGCGGGCGCGCACCCGGTCCAGGACCTCCTTCCAGGCGGTTGCGGAGTCGGGCAGCGCGACGATCCGCTCCAGCAGGCCGACGTCGGCCGTGCGCCCGGCGGCGAACCCGGCGGCGGCCGTGATCCCGTGGTCGGGCCGGTGCACGATCTCCACCGGGTCGGCGGCGCGCACCCGCCCCTCGTCGAGGACGCGGAGGTAGACGCCGAAGCGCCCCTCCTCGGTGAAGGACTTGACCCACTGGCGTTCGCCGACCCAGGCCTGGAACACCCGGCAGGGCGTGCGCGGCAGGGTGACTTCGAGGAGCGTGCTTCCGACGCGCCACTGCTCGCCGATCACAGCGCCGGTGACGTCGACCCCGATGGTCGTGAGGTTCTCTCCGAAGGCCCCGTCGCGGAGGGCGCGCCCGAGCCGCTCTTGCCAGGCGTCGAGGTCTTCGCGGGCGTAGGCATAGACGGCCTTGTCGGGCCCGCCGTGGTGCTCCCGGTCGGCCTGGTCGTCCCCGTCGAGCCCCAGGAACCCGACGGCCACCGCCCCGGCCGCGGACCGCTTGTCGATCGCCGTCCGCCTCATCCTCCCGGCCCAGTCGGCCTCGATGACGGGCCCGGTATTGACCGACGCGATCGTCCCCTCACTGTGCATGGGGGAAGCCTAGTAGCGGCGATCATCGCCCGCCCTCCGTTTCCCGGGGCAGCCCGGCACCGTCGGCAGGGGCCCGGCCAACCTGTCACGTCGGGCGGCGGCGAGGCGGGTCGGCGGCCTTTGCGGCAGCGCCGTCGGGTGCTCGGCCTGGGCATGGTCGCTGTCCTTGGCGGTGACGGTACTAGCGGGGCGGTTTCCCGGCCCTGCTTGCCGTCCGGCGGGTTCCTCGTGGTTCGGGCGGGGCGGCGCGCCCCCGGGGGCGCGCCGCCCACGCGGCAGCCCCGGCCGTCGAACAGAGAGCGGGAGGCGCCCCGGCGCCCGGGATATCGGGCGATGCAGACATTGGACTGGTCCCCGCACTCTGGGTGCGGCATGTGCCCCGGAGGCATCCTGTGTGCCGGGATCGCCGCATGATCGCTGATCAGGTGGTGGATCCGCCGCGCAGGACCGCCGAGCACCCTTTGCTTGGCCGTTAGGTCCGGAATGTGTTCCGGCCCGGCCGTGTCCTCATTCGGTCAGCCCGGCCGCCCGGCCCTGGTGTGCCGCCGCTGCGCGTTAGTATCGCTCTCCGTGCCGCCCTGAAGACGGCCGGGTGACGTGAGCGGACGGCGGGTCCGTCGGGTGGCCGGTGGCGGTCCGTCCGGGTGAAGGAGCGCTTCCCCGGACGTGCGTGCCCGAGGGGCGACGGGGCCGTGCGAACCGCGACCGGCCCCTGCACCCGTCGGCGAGATGAGTGGAGCGGATCGTTGTTCCTGAGCCGGGTCCCCGTCAACGAGATGTCGCGTGCCTTCCGGCGCGACTACGCCGACGTCCATGACATGCACCGGACGCTGATGAGCGTCTTCGACGAGGCCGACGTGGACGCGGGCGCGCGCCGCCACCACGGCCTGCTCTGGCGCATGGAGGAGGACGGCCCCGCCCGCTCCCTGCTCGTGCAGAGCCGCGTGCGGCCCGACTGGACCCGCCTGCCCCACGGGTACGCCTCCGGGCGCGTCAAGGTGACCTGCCTTCAACCGGCCCTGGCGGCGGCGGAGGCGGGCAGGCGGCTCTCCTTTCGCCTGGTCGCCAACCCGACCCGCAGCACCCCGCCGGTCGGAGGCGCCCCCGGCGGCCGGGGGCGCGGGAAGAGGCGGCCGATCCACGATCCGAAGGAACAGGTGGCCTGGCTGATCCGCCAGGGGGAGCGGCACGGTTTCGTCATCCCGGCCGCCTCCGACGGGGCCCCGGACGTGTCGGTCGAGCCGCGCCCTGCGCTGCTCGGCAGGAAGGTGGACCAGCGCTCCAAGGCGCGCGGCGACTCGCGCCTGAAGATCTCGATCCTTCCCGTGGGCTTCGCCGGGCGGCTGACCGTCACCGAGCCCGAGGCCTTCGCCGAGGCGGTGAAGGAGGGCATCGGCAGGGCCAAGGCGTACGGGTGCGGGCTGATGAGCCTGGAGCCGGACCTTCCCGCGGTCCGTCGCGCCTCGTGATCCCGGGGAGCGCCACGGGGTGACGCGGACGCGGGGAGGGCGGGGACGCCCTGGGGAACGGCGCCCCCGCCCCGGGGACACCCCGCACGGTCGGCGTCGGCTGCGGAAGCGGAGGACCCGCCCCGCGGCGGCGTCGGCCGAGAGGGCCCGTGGCCATGCCGCGCCGCCCGCTCGGGCAGGACCGAGGGCGGACACCGCGCCGGGTGGCGCGGCCGCGGCGACGACCGTGCGCACGCTCCCGTGGGATGCCCCGGGGGATAGGGGCACCGCGCCGCCAGGCCGTACGGGGGGTCGGCCGTTGTCGGCGCGGCCACCGAGCGGTCCCGGTGGGAGGCACAGATGCATGCTGTCACGCGGTGGGGGCCCACGCAGAGGTTTCCGTGAATTGGCCGCAAGGAGGGCTGCTGGTCCCGGATCGGCGGAACACCCGTCCCGAATCGGACGCCGGGCGCCACACGCCGTCGGTGAGGCGCGTAGGTACGTTGGGTGGGTGTGCGCGGCTCCGCCGGTGAGATCCTCCACACCGCACGCCGGGCGTCCTTGGCTATGGTCCCGGTGGTGGTGCTGTTCGAGCAGCGGTTCTGGCGGCGGCACCGCCGAGATCATCGCGGGGGACGGGCGGGGATAGGGCACCGCTCGGGCGTGGCCCGGCGCCGAGGGGACGCCGAGGGGACGAGAAGCGCAGAAAAACGTTTCAATGCGGATCTCGTTGGACGGTGGCGTGTTCTCGTGGCGATGGCCTGGGGTGCGGGTTGTCATGAGTGGGTGACTCCCCAGTATCGCCTACCCCGATAGCCCTGTCCGGCGCAATATTGTTGACACGTTTCAATGCCGACTGAAAGGATGGACGGGCATACTCGTGACCTCTGGCGGGGATTCCTGGGAAGGGCAGCGGTGGAACCGAGCGAACGCGCCGACCGGCCCGTCGGCATCAACGACGTCGCGGCCCGCGCGGGCGTGTCCGCCGGGACCGTCTCCAACGTGCTCAACCGCCCCGAGCGCGTCTCCGAGGCGACGAGGCGCCGGGTGGAGCGCGCCATCGAGGAGCTCGACTACGTGCGCAACTCCTCCGGGCGCAACCTGCGCTCGGGGCGCAGCGACTCGATCGGCCTCGTCGTGCTCGACGTCACCAACCCGTTCTTCACCGAGGTCGCCCAAGGGGTCGAGGACGTCGCCGCCGAGGACGGCCTGGCGGTCGTGCTGCTGAACTCGGCCGAGCGCAGCGACCGGCAGCGGCGCTCGGCCCGCCTGCTGGCCGAGCAGCGGGCCGCCGGAGCGGTGGTCATGCCCGTCGACG
>NZ_ANBH01000007.1 GCF_000341185.1 Nocardiopsis chromatogenes YIM 90109 | reverse complement strand
GGGGCGCGCGCCCCGCCTGCTGGCCGAGCAGCGGGCCGCCGGAGCGGTGGTCATGCCCGTCGACGGCGACACCGCCGACCTGCTGTGGCTGCGCAAGCAGGGCGTGAGCGGGGTGCTCCTGGACCGCGGCGACGTCGGCCCCGAGGTGGCGTGCAGCGTGTCGGTGGACAACCTCGCCGGAGGGGCCGCGGCGGCCCGTCACCTGATCGGCCTGGGCCACGAGCGCATCACCTTCCTGAGCGGCCCCGAGGAGCTGGAGCAGTGCCGCACCCGCCTGCAGGGGCTGCGTGAGGGCCTGGGCGAGGTGGGCATCGATCCGCAGGAGGCGGTGCGGGTCGTGCACACGGCCCAGCTCAACGCCGAGTCCGGGGAGAAGGCGGTGGAGGAGGTCCTGGCCGGCGGCCCGGGGCGGCGCCCGACGGCCGTCTTCTGCGCCAACGACCAGCTCGCCCTCGGCGTCCTGAAGGGGCTGGGCGAGCGCGGCCTGAGCGCGCCGGGCGACCTGTCGGTGGTCGGGTACGACGACGTGGCGACCGCGTCCCTGGTGCACCCGGGGCTCACGACGGTGGCCCAGCCCAAGTACGAGCTGGGCTGTGCGGCGATGCGCCTGCTGCTCGGGGAGCTGAACGACCCCGACCACACGCATGAGCGGGTGCGCTACACCCCGGAACTGGTGGTGCGCGGCTCGACGGCGGTCAACCGCGGCTGAAGGGCGGGCGGCGGGCCGACCATCGCCGTGGGCCCGGGCCTGTTCGAGCGCCTGTACGCGGTTCCGGAGTCCCCGCGTGCCGATACCGAGGGCCCGGCTCAGGTGTGGTGTTCGGGACGGTTCTGATCGGGCTGCGGGCACGGCGAGGGGCGCCATTGTTCGGTGTGTGCGGGCCGGGGTGTGCCGGAGGGGCTGCGCGCTCGACGCCGTGGGGCGGGGCGACCGGCTGATCGGTGCCCCGGCCAACGGTTGTCGGTGGCCGACGACCGCTGACCGGGGCACACATTCCCCGTCAACGGTCTAGACCTCGGTGAACCGGACGACCGTCTCGCCGATCTCGTACTCCTCCATGGGGGACGCGGCGTCGGGATTCTGCTGGGTCGCCTCGCACGACATCGGCAGCGGCTCGTTGCCCGCCCCGCCGTCGGGGCGGCGCAGTGCCAGCCGCTCGCACGAGTTGTCGCCCAGGTACAGGCGCTGCTGCCCGGTCCCGGCCCACCCGGTCATGACCTCGCCTTCACCCGAGGCGAACCTTTCGGCGAGGTCCACCGCGTCCTCGCACCCCATGTCCCACGACACGGCGTGCACGTTCCACTCCCTCCCGCCGTTCATGGACACCTGGCCGCACGCGGGCGTGTACATGAGCGCGTCGTAGGGCACTTCGAAGATCTGCGTCTCCGGCGCGAACATGGCGCCTTCGGGCTCCTCGACCGGGGGCGCCTCGTCGACGGAGGTGAAGTCCACGGTCGTCGCCCAGTCGGCCGAGGTGTAGGCCAGGCGCAGCGGCAGCCCGTCTGCGTCCAGGTCCAGCTCCCCGCGCGCGTCCATCGGCTCGCCGTCGGGGCCGTCGATCGTGAACGTCCCGGTCAGGCGGGTCACTTGGGCGCCGTCCACCTCGGTCTCGGTGCCGTCCAGGTCCTCCGCGGACGTCAGCGCCTCCATGGCGCCGAGCACCGCGTCCCGGCTGTAGGCGTCGGCGGTGAACCGGTCCGCCTCCGCGTACCATCCCACCGGGTCGTCGATGACGGAATCGCGCGGGGCATAGGCGAGCACGCGGTCCCCGATGTTGGCCACGGTCTCGCCGCCCTGTTCGGGCGGGATCCGGTAGAGCAGCACGTTCTGCGGGGCGGTGGCGTAGAGCAGTTCGGCGGTGAAGGGCTCGCCGCCGGTGCCCTCGTCGGCCGGTTCGCGCACCAGGTCCGCGGTGAACCCGTCGCCGTCCTCCAGCACCGCGGCCGCCTGCCCGGCCAGGTCCGCGCGCTGGGTGGCGGCGTAGGACTCGTACCCGGCGTAGCCGCCGACCCCGGCGGCGCCCGCCGCGACGACGGCGGCGGAGGCGATCGCGATGCCCTTGGCGCCGAGCAGCGCCGAGCCGCCTCCGGTGGCCGCGGCCCCGCCGAGGCCGCCTCCTGCGCCCGCGCCGACGGCTCCGCCCCCGGCGGCCGTTCCCGCCCCGGTGGCGGCTCCGCCTCCTGCCGCGCCCGCGGCCCCGGCGCCCGCACCGATCCCGGAGGTGNGGGGGGGGCGGCCCCCGCCACGGCCGTCCCCGCGGCCATCCAGGCCTCGGGGCTGTGCCCGGCGGCGTCGAACCCGCGCCAGACGGACGCGAGGGCCGAACGCAGGCGCATGCGGGGCGACGCGCCGGGCGCGGCCCGGACCTGCTCGGCGCCTTCGGGCGCGGCACCTGCGACCCCCGTGGGCGCGGCCGCGTCGAGCGCGGCGGCGAAGCAGTCGCGCGCGCTCGGACGACGGGCGGGGTCGGATGCCAGGGCGGCCGTGACGATGCCGAGGAGTTCATCGGGAACCCCGTCCAGGTCGTACTCGCCCGCGCGCGTGCGGGCGAGCACCGTGNGGGCGGCCCCCGTGTCCCCCCCGCCGCCACCGAACGGCGGCCGCCCCGTCGCGGCATAGGCGACCATCGCTCCCCAGGCGAATACGTCGACGGCCGGGGACGGGGGCGCTCCCCCGAGGCGCTCGGGCGCCAGGTAGCCGGGCGTGCCTTCGATCCTGTCGGGTCCGGGGCGCCCCGCCGCGCGGGCGATGCCGAAGTCCAGCACCCGCGGGCCCACGGGGGAGAGCACCACGTTCCCCGGCTTGATGTCGCAGTGGACGACGCCCAGCCGGTGCAGCGCCTCCAGGGCCTCGGCGGTCCCGGCCGCGAAGGCGGCGAGCGCCGGGGCCTCCAGCGGCCCCGACTCCCGCACCCGGGCGCGCAGCGTGCGGCCGGGGACGAACTCGATCGCCAGCCAGGGCGGCTCGGCCGAGGGGTCGGCCCCCAGGAAGGCGGGGGCGCACTCGGCGTCCAGGGCGCGCATCAGGTCGGCCTCGCGTGCGAACGCGGCACGGTACTCCGGGGCCCCCGCGTGGCGCGGGTGGACGACCTTGACCGCCACGCACCTGCCCGACGCGTCGAGCGCCCCGTACACCGCGCCCATGCCGCCGGAGCCGAGCCTGCCGACCGGGCGGAACGGGCCGATCGCGCGGGGGTCTCCCGGCTCCAGCGCGGCGAGTTCGGGGGGAAGGGGGATGTTCACGGCTCTCCTGTCCGGCTATGGGGGTGTCGCGCCCCAATGATGCCGGTTCGCCGGACACGGCGGGATCCGGGCCCGTCCGGGATCACTCCGGAGGGCCGACCTTCTCCTCCGGGCGCCCGGGGAACTCCACGAGGGAGAAGAACTTCTCGGTCTCGGCGCCCCTGATGGCCCGGTACCGCTCGAAGAGCGACCGGTCGGCCTCCGCGATGCGGGCGTCCCGCTCGGGGCCGGCCGTCCCCGGGTCGACGGCCGCGAGCGACCACTCCAGGTGCGCGTCCTCCAGGTCCAGCTGGGCGCCGCGCAGGAGCCGCCACTGGCGGTCCCAGCGGAAGAAGGCGTGCAGGCTCGCCGACAGGGACATCGCCACGCCGGCCACCGAGACCGCCGCGGCCTTGTAGGGGTAGTCGGCGATGGCGAAGAGCGGCATCGCCGCGCCGAGCAGGATGAGCGCCGTCCCCGAGAGGCGGAACAGGAGCAGGGCGCGGTCGGCGCGGCGCCGGTACTCGTCCCGCAGGCGCAGGACGGCGGTCGGGACGTCGCCGGGCACGCCGTCGGCGGGCCGGTTCACGAGGGGCGGGCCGCGGGGCGGCCGGGGGCCGGACCGGCACCCGTGCGGGGGCGGGGCGTGCGGAGCGGGGGGTGGGGCAACGCGCCTCCTCGGTCGGCCGGTCGGCAAGGAGCGGTTGCGCCCAAGATAGCCCGTGCACGCGGGATTCAGGAGGGCGGCGGGCGGTTCCGCGGCCCAGGCACTTACCTAGTCATCAGTACTTACCTGAAAGTGGGTACCATAGACTCGGAATGTGCTGAGGTCGGCGGCGGTTGGAGGGGCTGACGGCCGGGATCGGCCCGGCCGCGACCGAGAGGACCGCCCATGTCCGTCGTCGTCACCGGTGCCACCGGCCACCTGGGCCGCACCGCCGTCGAAACGCTCCTTGACCGCGGCCTTCCGGCCGGGTCGGTCACCGCCGTGGGCCGCGACCCCGAGCGGCTGTCGGGCCTGGCCGAGCGCGGCGTCCGCACGGCGCGCGCCGACTACGGCGACCCCGCCTCTCTCAAGGCCGCCTTCGCAGGCGCCGACGTGCTGCTGCTGGTCTCGGGCAGCGAGATCGGCAAGAGGGTGGCCCAGCACCGCAACGCCGTCGAAGCCGCGGCCGATGCCGGGGTGGGGCACCTCGTCTACACCAGCGCGCCCAAGGCGACCGACACGACGCTGGTGTTGGCCCCCGAGCACGCGGCCACCGAGGAGATCATCGCCGCGTCCGGTCTGACGTCCACGATCCTGCGCAACGGCTGGTACAACGAGAACTTCCTCCCGCAACTGGAGGAGGCCCGCGCGACGGGCCGGATCGTCGGCAGCGCGGGGGAGGGGCTCACGTCGAGCGCCGCCCGGCGGGACTTCGCGGAGGCGGCCGCCGCGGTGCTGCTGGAGCCCGAGGCGCACGCGGGCGCCGTGTACGAGCTCTCCGGCGACGTGGCGTGGAGCAGGGCCGACTTGGCCCGGACCCTGTCCGAGGTGCTGGGCAAGGAGGTCGTCTACCAGGACCTGGGCACGGAGGACCACGTCGCCGCGCTGAAGGGGGCGGGGCTGGACGCGGACACGGCCGGGTTCGTGGCGGCCCTGGACGCCAACACGCGCGACGGTGAGCTGGGGGCGGTCACCGACACCCTGCGGCGGCTGATCGGGCGCCCGACCACTCCGATCGGGGAGACGCTGCGCGCCTCGGTGTGAGGCCGATCCCGCCTCGGGCGGCGACCCGGATCGTCCGTAAGGGGGTGGACCCCGACCGTCAGGCGCCGGTGTGCCCTCCGTCCCGGGCGCACCGTCCGGCCCTCGCGGCATCGAGGGCGGTCGGGCGGCGTCCGGAGAGCCCACTCCCGGGGCGGTCCGCCCCATCCGAGGCCGGTCACGCCCGCCGGAGCGGTGCCGTTTCCGTCCGACCGGCTCGGCGAGGCCGTGGCGGCCTGGGGCGGGGCCCGTCCCCCCGTGTTCGGCGCCCNGGGCGGCCCCTCGGCCGCCCGCCGACGGCGGTCACGGCCGCCGAACGCGGTACCCCTCCAACGGACACGTCGACCGCGGACGCCGTATCGACGCTCCTCCTCCGAGCGGTCGGGGACCGGGCCTGGAGCTCGCGGGCCGTGCGCGCGCAAGCGCGGAAGCTCAGACCAGGAAGCCGAACAGCGGACTGTCCGGCGACACCCGCTCGATCCGCAGCGGGGCGCTCTCCATCCGCTTCACCAGCGGGTCCAGGTTCTCCGGCGCCCCCAGCTCGACACCCACCAGCGCCGGGCCGGTCTCGCGGTTGTTGCGCTTGACGTACTCGAACCGCGTGATGTCGTCGTCGGGCCCCAGAACGTCGTCGAGGAACCGGCGCAGCGCCCCCGGCTCCTGCGGGAACTCGACCAGGAAGTAGTGCTTGCGGCCCTGGTGGATCAGGGCCCGCTCCACGATCTCGGCGTACCGGCTCACGTCGTTGTTGCCGCCCGAGAGCACGCACACCACCGTCGCCCCCCGCGGCAGGGCCGCCGCCGCGGACGCAGGGCCCAGGGCCGCCGGGGCCAGCGCACCGGCGGGCTCGCTGATGATCCCGTCGGTCTGGTAGAGGTCGAGCATCTCCACGCAGATCCGGCCCTCCGGGACGGCGGCCATGTGCGGCGCCCCGGCCGCCGCGATCGCGTGGGTCAGCCGCCCTACCTCGCGCACCGCCGCCCCGTCCACGAACGGGTCGATGTGCTCCAGCCCCACCGGGTGCCCGGCCTCCAGGGCGGCGGCCATGCTCGCCGCGCCCAGCGGCTCGGCACCGACCACCGGCACCCCGGGGTGGGTCTCGCGCAGCCACGCCAGGGTGCCCGCCAGCAGGCCGCCGCCGCCCACCGGCACCACCACGGCGTCGGGGGCGCCTCCCAACTGCTCGACGGCCTCGCGGACCACGGTCCCCTGCCCGGCGACCGTGCGCGGGTCGTCGAAGGCGGGGAGCGGCGTCATACCGAGCCCCTCGGCGTCGGCGCGGGCCGCGGCGGCCGCGTCGTCGTAGGTCTCCCCGGTCACGATGGGCTCGACGAAGGAGCCGCCCAGGGCCGCGACGCGGTCGCGCTTCTGGCGCGGGGTCGTGCGCGGCAGGTAGACCCGGGCCCGGATGCCCAGTGAGGCGCACGCGAACGCCACACCCTGGGCGTGGTTGCCCGCACTCGCGCAGACCACGCCCCGCCTCCGCTGCTCCGCGTCGAGCAAGCGCGCGAAGTTGAGCGCGCCGCGGCCCTTGTAGGAGCGCATCGGGGTGAGGTCCTCACGCTTGAGGCGGACGTCGAGGCCGTACTGGACCGACAGGCGCTCGCTGCGCTGCAGAGGCGTGGGCGGGATGACACCGGAGATCCTTGAGGCGGCCGCGGCCACGTCGGCCGCGGTCACCGTGGCAGGGGCCGTGCGCTCGTGGGTGCCGTTCTCGGTCAACGCGATCCTTCTTTCCACGGGGCGGGGTCGCAACGACCGTACAGCGGCGCGCGCCGGTGCGCGGGCGGACCCGGCCGGAGACGGCGCCCCGCGACCGGGGCGGCGGCCGGTGCGCGGAACGGTCCGATACCGATACGGGGAGTGTGCGGCGTTTTGCGCTCAGCCCCGAAAACCGCTTCGATGGGACGCCCCCGCGAGCGTTCAATGGGAACCGGCGGGGTCCGGAACGGGCGGCCCCGCGGGCCCGGCGCGCGCACCGGGCACCGCGCGGCGCCGCGCACGGCCTCCGGAACGCGCATGTCGGGTCGTTAACATTGCGACAAGGGAGAGGGGCAGTCGTTCATGGCTGAACAGGGCAAGGTGGCCCCCGCCAGACGGCGGGGACTGGCCGGTGAGGTCGCCGACCGCATTCGGGAGGCGATCTTCAACGGCGCCTATGCCCCTGGGGCGCAGCTGCGCGAGGTGGAGCTGTCCACGGCGCTCGACGTCAGCCGCGGACCGGTCCGCGAAGCGCTGCTGCTCCTCGAACGCGAAGGGCTCGTGCACAGCGCCTGGCACCGCGGTGTGACCGTCACCGAGCTGGAGCCCGGCGACGTCGCCGAGCTGGACACCCTGCGCGACGCCCTCGACGGCCTGGCCGTGCGCACCGTCGTCGCCGAGGCCGCCGAGGACGACCTGGACGCGGTGGAGGCGGCCGCCGAGCGGATGGCGCGGGCCGAGGACGGCCACACCATGGTGAAGTGCGACATCGCCTTCCACGACGCGGTGTACGCGGCCTCGGGCCACCGCCGGCTCCAGGAGGCATGGCGGGCGATCCGATCCCAGGTGCACCTGTTCCTGCTGACGCGGATCGGCCGGGACACCGACGGATACCTGGCGCACATCCCCGGGGAGCACCGGGAGCTGGCGGCCGCGCTGCGCGCGCGGGACGCCGGGCGCGCGCTGGAGCTGTTCGCCGCGCACCGCCGTGTCGCCTTCGAGGTGGTCACGCGGGCAGAGGGCGGGGGCGCGCCGACGGCGGTGGACGGGGCTCCGGCTCCGGAGCGCCGTTCCCAGCCCTGACCCTCGCCGCGCGGCCGCCCTGGTCCGGCCGCAGCCCCTGTGCCGTCCTTAGGATCGGGGGGAGAGTGCGTGTCGGCCGTCGAGGAGGCGCCATGCGGGCGAACAGGGTCCCGACCGAGGAGATCAAGCGCGAACCGGCGGCCTTCGCCGACCGGGTCACCGCGGACGGGCGGTTCGGGCGGGCCGCCGAGCCCGGCCGGTACCGCCTGGTGGTGAGCAGGGCGTGCCCGTGGGCGCACCGCGTCGTCATGGTCCGCAGACTGATGGGCCTGGAGGGCGCGGTCACGCTCGCGGTCGCCGACCCCGTCCAGGAGATCATCGAGGGCGACCCGCACTGGGTGTTCACCGAGGAGACCGGCAGCCCCGGCGGCCGCGACCCGGTGCTGGGGATCCACGCGCTGCGCGAGGCCTACCTGGCGGCCGACCCCGGCTACGAGGGCGGGGTCAGCGTTCCCGCCCTCGTGGACACCGAGTCCGGGCATGTGGTGTCCAACGACTACGACCGGCTCTCCATCGACATGGCCGCCGAGTGGGGCGCGCTGGCCCGCCCCGGGGCGCCGGACCTGTACCCGGAGCGGCTGCGGGAGGAGATCGAGGAGGTCGGGGAGGGGGTCTACCGGGACGTCAACAACGGGGTGTACCGCACCGGGTTCGCCCCCGACCAGGAGCGCTACGACGCGGCGGTCGCCCGCCTGTTCGCACGCCTGGACCGGCTGGAGGAGCGGCTGAGCACGCGGCGCTACCTCGTCGGCGACCACATCACCCTGGCCGACGTGCGCCTGTGGTCGACGCTGCTCCGCTTCGACGCGGTCTACCACGGCCTGTTCAAGTGCAACGTGCGCAAGATCAGCGAGTACCCGGCGCTGTGGGGGTACGCGCGCGACCTGTTCCAGACCCCGGGGTTCGGCGACACCGCGAACCTGGACCACATCAGGGCGCACTACTACCGGGTGATGACGGGCATCAACCCGACCGGTGTGATCGCGGCGGGCCCGGACCCGCGCGGCTGGCTGGCCCCGCACCACAGGGAGGAGCTGGGAGGCAGCCCCTTCGGCGAGGGGACGGCACCGGGCCCGGTCCCGGAGGACGAGCGGGTGCCGCCCATCGGCTGAGACGCCCGGCCCGAGCCGGACCGCCGGGAGCGACCGACAGGGAGCGACCGCGTCGGGAGGCGCTGATGGCCCGCATCCGATGTGCCGACCGGCCGGAGATGCGATACGCTTCCCAACGCCCCGGGGGCAGCGGCCGAACAGTCGCGAACCTGCGGGGGCACCGGGACGTAGCGCAGTTTGGCAGCGCACTTGACTGGGGGTCAAGGGGTCGTGGGTTCAAATCCCGCCGTCCCGACAGGCGAGGGGCGCTCACGCATGTGAGCGCCCCTTTGGCGTTCCCGGTGAGAGGATTCTCCTGAGTCGGCCACGGGTGGGGCCGCAGGGCACGCCGGGGTGGGTTTCACCGGGTTCTCGGCTATTTGACGGCCGTCGGTGCGCTTGGGTGCCGAGTGGCTGCCCGCCCTCCCTGTTCCGGGAGGGAGAACCTTGGTGCGGAGGTCATCGCTGCTCACTCGCTCAACCTGCGCAGGCGGGTGAGGCGGCGTAGGCCGGTGCCGTCCTCTCCTTCCCCGGCGGGGTGCAGGGCCTCCTTCAGCCTGCGCCTCACCTCGGCGGTGTCCAGGTGCATGCCGATGGCCACCAGGCCGTCCTCGCCGCCCCGCTGCGCGTGGGAGGCCACGTGGAGCTGCCTTCCGACCATGTTCACCGCGAACCGGCGCGTCCCGGCGCCCGCCGCCACCGTGACCGTGCCCTTCAGGCGGTAGGCGCCCTCCGGCGGGTCCTCCAGCAGGTCGACGAGGCGTCCCGGGTCGGCCGGGGCGTCCGCCGCGACGGTCACCGCGTCGGCGTGCACGTGCGGCGCGTGGTCCTCCCCGGCCGCCTCGGCGAACGGGAGCTCGGGCTGGGCCGCCTCCTCCGCCGCCGCGTCGAACACCAGGGCCGGATCGATGCGCCCGTGCTCGGTGGCCACGACGTGCGCCTGCGGGTTGCGCTCCTTGACCCTCTCGGCGATGCGCGCCCGCACCGCGTCCCGGTCCGGCCCGGCGATCCGGTCGATCTTGTTGATCACGACCAGGGTGGCCGCCGCGTACCGCTCGGGCGGCAGCACCCCGGTGTCGACGGTCGCGAAGTGCGCTCCGGCGTCGACGACGTCGACGACCCCGCCCGAGCGCACCCCCTTGACCTCGCTGAAGCGGATCAGCCGCGCCAGCGACGACGGGTCGGCCACACCGCTGGCCTCGACGATCACCGCGTCCAGGCGCAGACGGGGCTGGGCGAGCTTCTCCAACGCCTCGTCCAGGCCGCCCGCGTCGGGCAGGCAGCACACGCAGCCGCCGCTGATCGCCTCGGCCTCGTCGACCTGGCCGGTCACCAGCCCCGCGTCGACGTTGATGGAGCCGAAGTCGTTGACGACCACGCCGAGCCGCGCGCCGGGGGCGTGCAGAAGCCGGTTGAGGAGGGTCGTCTTACCCGCGCCGAGGTGTCCGGTCAGCGCGATGACGGGGAGCTGCCGCATGCCGTCATGCCTCTCGCATCGTCCGTTGGGTGGGTCGGTGCCACGATTGTCTTATGACTCGGGGCGGGCAGGCCGCACGATCGGATCGGATGGAGCGTGATCTGGGCCTCGGAGGGCCTACACGACCGTCGGCGGGACGCTCTTGGGAGGATCGCCCCGGGCGCCGACCGGCGGCGCCGGACCACCGTCGTCCCGTAGGGGGGCTCTTGAGCGCTGGCGAACCGCACGACGACATGGGGACGCCCGTGCCCCTGCGCCGTCCCGTGCGCCGGGTGGTCTCCCTGGTGCCCTCCCTGACCGAGGCCGTCGCGGTCACGGCGCCCGGCACGCTGGTCGGGGCCACGCAGTGGTGCACACACCCGCCCGGCCTTGAGGCCGAACGGGTGCGCGGGACGAAGAACCCGGACGTGCGCCGCATCCGGGAGCTGGCGCCCGACCTCGTCATCGCCAACAAGGAGGAGAACCGCGAACTGGACGTGCGGCGCCTGCGAGAGGCGGGCATCCCCGTGTGGGTCACCGTCATCGAGAGCGTCGAGCAGGCGCTGCGCTCCCTGCGCCGCCTCTTCGAGGAGGCCCTGGGCGTCCCGGTGCCCGACTGGTGGCAGAGCGCCCGCGCGGCCTTCGCGGCGCCGCCGCCCACGCCCCTCGCGAACGCGGTTGTGTGCGTCTGGCGCGACCCCTGGATGGTCGTCGGGCGGAGCAACTTCGCCTCGGAGGTGCTGCGGTACGCCGGTGCGGCCAACGTTTTCCAGGACCACGGCGACCGTTACCCGCGCGTGGGGCTCGACGAGATCCGCGGCTCCGGAGCCGACCTGGTCGTGCTGCCGGACGAGCCCTATGCGTTCTCCGCGGACGACGGCCCGGAGGAGTTCGGGGACCGGGCCCGGCTGGTGACCGGCCGACTGCTCACCTGGTACGGCCCGTCCCTGACCGACGCGCTGCCCCGCCTGCGGGCCGAGCTGGGGTTCGGGGACCACCCGGCCCAATGGTGCCCGGGGCGCGGCTAGGGGGTGTTGCGTGGATCATGGCCGTAGAAGGCACTGGCGGTGTCATGTCCATCGCAGGGCCGCTGTGCTCCCGAAAAGCAGGAGGAGCCGGCCTGGGTGTGCTGTCGACTGATGAGAACGCGGCGAGGGGCGTTCCTGGGCGCCGCGCAGTCGGGCCTGATCCAAGCAGCACGCGCCCTATTCCAGTCGGAGCCGCCCGGGGGCCTGGGCCTCGATGACGTCCACCAGCCAATCGAACACGGTCGGCCCTTCGCCCGCCGCAGCGCGGTCGCGTTCGGCCTGCACGGCGGGCCGGTTGGAGGGGTGGGCCCTTTGAATGCGCTCGTCGAGGCGGCGGACGGTCTCGTCGTACCCCAGGGCGCGGCGGGACGCCTCGTGGTCCCGCCATTCGATGATGAAGTCCCCGTCCTCGGGGGTGCCGTACCCTCCGCTCAGACAGTCGGCGAACGCGTCCAGGTTCGTGCCGAAGTAGCCGCCCGGGCCGTTCACGGCTTCGCCGACCACCTGCCAGAAGCGGTCGAGGCCGGTCACCTCGCGGCCCTCGATCACGTAGGTCGCCGTCATGTGCGGAGGGTACCCGGCCTTTCCTCGTCAGTGGGGTTCCTCAGGGGTGTTCCGCCCCCGGCACGGCCCGGCGGGCGCCGCCCGGACGGCCGTGCACCGGCGGGTCAGCAGCCGTAGTCGACCAGGCGGAACGAGGCGTAGTGGTCGGCGGTGTAGTAGTCCTCCTGGTAGGAGTCGCCGGTGACGATGCGGCGTGCGCCGCGGTGGGACAGGCCCGGCGTCTCGACGGTGTACTCGCGGTAGTAGCCCGTCTCCTGGTCCGGGAGGAGGTCTTCCCGGTTGTAGAAGGTCGTTCCGTCCTGCGGGTAGGGGAAGGGGCCGCCGGCCTCGATCAGGTCGAGGGTGTCGTGTGCCTCCGGGGGCAGGGCCGTGTAGCAGACGTGACCGACGGCGGCCACGGCCGGGGCGGTCGCACCGCCGACGAAGAGCGCCGCCATGAGGACGGCTGCGGTACCGATACGCGAAAACAGCGGGGAGATTCGCATGCCCACCATTGGGCGGTGCGGACCCGCGGCGCGTCAACGGCCGTCGAACGGAGTTCCCCGTCGTGTAGTCGGGCCGTCACCGGGGCGACGGCCCGGCTCCACGCCCGGCCGCCCCGCCCCGTCGCGGATGTGCGAGCAGCGGGGGCCGTGCGGAGGAGGACCCGGACACGCGAAAAGGGGCCCGGATTACTCCGAACCCCTTCGCGACCTGTCGGGACGGCGGGATTTGAACCCACGACCCCTTGACCCCCAGTCAAGTGCGCTGCCAAACTGCGCTACGTCCCGTGTCCTGCCGCTGGGCCCGGACTCCGTGCCCCGGCGACGGATGAAACTCTATCGCACTCGCGCCCGTGGTCGGGACAGGTTTCCCGGCGCGCAGGCGATCCCGGGACTTTCGTCGCTCTGCGTGTATGTGCTGGTGACAACGGGCAATCCGTGATGCACCATGAACCATGGAGCACACAGAGGCCGAGCAGGCCGGACGCCGGGTTCCGCCGGAGGTCGTCGACATCGTCGGGCGCATGGCGGGGCTCGTTCCCGGGCAAGCCCGTGCGGTCGCGGTCGTCGCCCGCACCTACCACCCCGCCGAGCTCGAGACCCGAGGGCAGCGGGAGACCGCCGACGCGGCCGCCCGAACCGCCGTCGCCGAGGAGATCGAGGAGCGCTGGCCCGGCGCACCCTACGTGGTCCTCCACGGCCCCGCCGAGGACTTCCCCGGGGCCGTGCCCGAGGCCGCCCGCGGGGACGAGGTCGTCATCGGCGTCGTCTACCGGGTCGGTGCGCCCCTGTCCGGGGAGTGATCCGCGGCCCCAGGGGCGCACGGCGCGCACTCTCGGGGGAAGGGTGCCGCGCGCGAACGGCTGAGGGCGGGCCCCGGGGCGGCCGATCGTGCCCCGAAAGCGTCGCCCGGAGTGTGTTCGCGCACGTCCGCTTGCGGTCGGTGCCTCCGTGCCGCATGCTCGGGCGGCGGGCCCGGTCCGGCGGACCGGGTATGAGGGGAAACGGGAGTGGCGCTGGGCACAGCGCGCCTCCCGCCGGAATGATCTTCCAGGGCTCGGGGTTGAGCCGCGGAGGACGCGAATCACCGCAACGGGGGAGAGACATGTTCGAGGTGCCTGAGGTCACTCTCAACAACGGCGTGCGCATGCCGCAGCTGGGCTTCGGGGTCTGGCAGGTGGGCTCGGCGGAGGCGACCGACGCCGTCGGCACCGCATTGCAGGCCGGATACCGCAGCGTGGACACCGCCGCCGCCTACGGCAACGAGGAGGGCGTCGGCGAGGCGGTCCGCCGTTCCGGCATCGCGCGCGACGACCTGTTCATCACGTCCAAGCTGTGGAACAGCGACCAGGGGTACGACGCGACGCTGAGGGCCTTCGACGCCTCGATGCAGCGCCTCGGCCTGGAGCAGCTCGACCTGTACCTGATCCACTGGCCGCTCCCCGCCCGGGACGCCTACGTCAGCACGTGGAAGGCGCTGGAGCGGCTCTACGCCGACGGGCGCGTACGCGCCATCGGCGTCTCCAACTTCCACGCGGCCCACCTTGAGCGGGTGATGGACGAGGGCGGCATCACGCCGATGGTCAACCAGATCGAGCTGCACCCCAGACTCGTCCAGGAGGAGCTGCGCCGGTTCGACGCCGAGCACGGCATCGTCACCGAGGCGTGGAGCCCGCTGGGGCAGGGCAACCTGCTGCAGGACCCGGCCATCGTGAAGATCGCCGACGCCTACGGCAAATCCCCGGCGCAGGTGATCATCCGCTGGCACCTGCAGCTCGGCAACGTGGTGATCCCCAAGTCGGTGACGCCGGAGCGGATCCGCGCCAACATCGACGTCTTCGACTTCGAGCTGTCCAGCGGCGACATGGGGGCGATCAGCGGCCTCAACGCCGACCAGCGCTTCGGCCCGGACCCGGACACCTTCGACGTGGTGGACTGACGTGCGCTGAGGAGCGGTAGGACGACACGCGGCGGTGGGCGGCCCCCCGGGACAGGGGGCCGCCCACCGCCGCGTGCATGTGCCTCTGTAGGCCCCGGCCGCCGAGGAGCGGCGACCGCTGGGGCGCGGCCGGTCAGGCCACCTCGCGGCGCTTGCGCGCAGCGGCCAGCGCGGCTTCCGGACCCTTGCGCGCCACGCGCGCGGTGTAGACGGCGAAACCCCCGAAGATGCTGACGGGGATCGCCATGATGACGGCCAGCATGATCAGGCCGACGATTCCGAGTTCACCCATGGCCCCATCCTAAGCGCCGCGCCCCGCTCGTGAGCAGTGGAGTGCCCCTCGCCGCCGGGATGCGCCCGAGCGGTGGTGCGCGCACGGTCACCGTGACGGGCGGCGGCGGTGCCGGAGCCCCGCTCCCGGGCCTGTCTCTTGATCTCGGGAGGTCGGTCGTGCAGCGGCCGACTTGAGGCCGACGTTCCGAGAGCAACAGCAGGAGGCCGCACGGTGGGACCGCGCATCGCGATGCGGGACACCCCGACCGGGGCCGGAGCGCGTTCCGACCGCCCGCCGGTCCGCGTGCGGCCCGGGGCCGGGCTCCCGCCGCCCCGCCACCCCTGTCGTGTGTCGTATTCGTGACGGCGGTCATGTTCGAGTGATACCTTCCCCCCATGGAGGCTGCCCCCCGACGCGCCCTGGTATCCGGCGGGGCCGGTGGAATCGGCCGCGCCGTCTGCGCCGAGCTGGTCCGCGCCGGTCTCGACGTCGTCGCCCTCGGGCGGGACGAGAAGAGGCTGGACCGGCTCTCCCGCGACCTCCCGGTGCGCACCCTGGTGTGCGACGCCGCCGACGAGGACCAGGTGGCGGCCGCCGCGGACGCCCTCTCCGGCCCCGTCGACGTGCTGGTCAACAACGCGGGCGCGGCCGAGTCCGCCCCGCTGCACCGCACCGGCCTGGACTCCTGGAACGCCCACTTCGCCGCCAACGCCATCACCGCCTTCCTGCTCACCCGCGCCCTGCTGCCCGGCATGCGCGAGCGCGACCGCGGCCGGATCGTGTTCGTCGCCTCGACCGCGGCCCTGGCCGGGACCCCCTACACCGCCGCCTACGCCGCCTCCAAGCACGCCGTCCTCGGCCTGGCCCGCGTCGTCGCGGCGGAGGTCGCCGGGACCGGCGTCACCAGCAACGCCGTCTGCCCCGCCTTCGTGCGCACCCCCATGACCGAGCGCTCCGCCGCGCGCATCGCCGAACGGACCGGCCGCGACGCGCGCGCCGCGGAGGAGGCGCTCGCCCGCTCCGCCCCGCTCGGGCGCCTGGTGGAGCCCGAAGAGGTCGCCTCCGCCGTCGCCTACCTCGCCTCCGACGCCGCCGCCTGCGTCAACGGCCAGTCCCTCGTACTCGACGGAGGAGGAATCCAGTCGTGAGCCCGTTCCGCGCCTCGGCGCCCTTCACCCCGGAGTGGAAGCACTTCGGCTTCACGGTCGACGACGGCGTCGCCACGGTCGCCTTCGACCGCCCCGAGCGCCTCAACGCCCTCACCTTCGAGGCCTACGCCGACCTGCGCGACCTGCTGCTGGAGCTGCCCCACCGGGACGACGTGCGCGCCCTGGTGCTGCGCGGGCGCGGCCGCGGGTTCTGTTCGGGCGGCGACGTCGACGCGATCATCGGCGCCACCCTCGACATGGCCCCCGACGACCTGCTGGCCTTCACCCGCATGACGGGCGAGACCGTGCGGGCGATGCGCGAGTGCCCGGTGCCCGTCATCGCCGCGGTGCACGGCGTGGCCGCCGGGGCCGGCGCGGTGCTGGCCCTGGCCGCCGACTTCCGGGTGGTGGAGAGCACCGCCCGGTTCGCGTTCCTGTTCACCCGGGTCGGCCTGGCCGGGGGCGACATGGGCGCGGCCTACCTGCTGCCGCGCATCGCGGGGCTGGGACACGCCACCCGGCTGCTGATGCTGGGCGACACGGTCGGCGCCGAGGAGGCCGACCGCTGCGGCCTGGTCAGCGAGGCGGTGGGGGAGGGCGAGGCGGCCGAGGCCGCCGGGCGGCTGGCCCGGCGCCTGGCCGACGGCCCCGCCTTCGCCTACGCCCAGACCAAGGCGCTGCTCTCCCGCGAGCTGGACATGGGCCTGTCCGGGGCGGTGGAGCTGGAGGCGGTCACCCAGGCCCTGCTCATGAAGAGCGAGGACTACCGGGAGTTCCACGCCGCCTTCACCGGCAGGCGGGACCCCCAGTGGAAGGGGAGGTAGTGCGATGACGGCGGACGCGAACGGGGACGGGCGGGAAACGGGCGCCGCAGGCGCCGGCTCCGGGGAGGCGCGTGTGGCCACCCGCCACCGCCTGGTCGACCCGCCGGGGCTGGCGCCCGCCGTGGGGTTCGCCCACGCGGTGGCGGCCGCCCCCGGCCGCACGGTCCACCTGGCGGGGCAGACCGCGCAGCTCCCCGACGGCACCATCGGCGCCCCGGACCTGCCCGGCCAGTTCCACCTTGCGCTGGGCAACCTGCTCACCGCACTGCGGGCGGCGGGCGGCGCCCCAGGCGACCTGGTGTCCCTGACCGTGTACACCACCGATGTCCCGGCCTACCGGGCCGACCTCGGGCACATCGGCCGGGTGTACCGCCGCCACCTCGGGCGCCACTACCCGGCGATGGCGCTGTTCGGCGTGACCGGGCTGTTCGACCCTCAGGCGCGGGTGGAGCTGGTGGGCACCGCCGTCGTCCCCTAGGAGGGGCCGTCGGGGTCCTCAGGGGCCCCGGGGGCCGGTTCGGGCTGACCGGCGCCGGAGGGCGCCGCGTCGGGGGAGCCCGGGTCGGGGAACGGCCCGGCGACCTCCTCGACGTGGCGCAGCGCCGGTTCCCGCAGCAGGGCGTGCAGGTCGGCGAAGACCCGGCCCGCGCGCACGCCCGACCACCGGGCGGGCAGCACCTCGGGCGGCAGCCCCGGGTCGAGGAAGGGCATGCGCCGCCAGGCGTCCACGGCGCGCAGGTGGTCGGCGAAGGCCGACGGCCCCTCGGCCGCCCGCCCCCGGGGCCCCTCCTGCGCCGCCCCGCCGTGGCCGCCGTGCAGCACGGCGCGCCAGCGCGCGAGGACGGGCTCGTACTCGTCCAGGAACCCCTGGTACATCTCCTGCAGCGCATCCAGGTCCCACCAGTCGGCGACGGCGTCGGACAGTTCCCCGAAGCCGATGCGGTGCCCGCTGAACAGTTGGGCGTACTCGCTCACGCCGAGCTCGCCCAAGGCCCGGCGCGCTTCGCTCGCCAGGTGCGCCGGGGCGATCCATACCCCCGCGGCCGTGGTGCCGAACCCCAGCCAGGCCAGGCGCGTGCGCAGCAGGTGGCGCTTTCCGCGCTCGGATTCGGGGATGGAGAACACCACCAGCACCCACCCGTCGGCCAGGTCGGCCGGGCGGCGGTCGAAGATCCGGCGGTCGCCGTCGGACAGGATGCGCACGCCCTCCCCGGACAGCCGGTACCCGGCGGTCCCGCCGCGCCGCTCGGCCTCCAGCAGCCCGCGCCGCTTGAGCCGGGAGACCGCCGAGCGCACCGCGGGCGGGTCCACGTCGAGCCCGCCCATCAGGCCGATGAGGCCCGAGACCGAGACCCACCCGCCGATGCGGCGGCCGTGGGCGCCGAAGAAGGACACGATGAGCGACCGGGGGCGGCGGTTGCGCCGCTCGCCGCCCGTGCGCGGGGCCCACCCGCCCCCGGCCGCGTTCGATGGGGTCGTCACACCGGCACGATACCGGCGGACCGGACGCCGTGTCGTCCTATTGACGGGCGTCATCAACTCTGTATATTCGGGTGGGAGCCACCGGTCACTCGGGGAGGGCACATGGCGTTCTCGCTCAGCCCGCACCACCGCGGCTTCGCCGAACGGGCGCGGGCCGCGGCCGAGCGCGAGTTCGGGCGCGACGGCCCGGCCGCCGCCGACCCGCCGCCCGCCACCGGCCCGGCCGACGGCCCCGGCGGCGAGCGCGACCTGCTGCGCCGCCTGGCCCGCTGCGGACTGCTGGAGCGCCTCTTCCCGGGCGGCCCGGCCCCCGCCATCGAGATCTGCCTGCTGCGCGAGGCCGTCGCGGGCGTGAGCACCGCCGCGGAGACGGCCCTGGCCCTGCAGGGCCTCGGCGCCTACCCGATCCTCCAGTCGGGCACCCCCGAACAGGTCGAGCGCTGGATTCCCGCGGTCGCCTCGGGCACCGCCGCGGCGGCCTTCGCCCTCAGCGAGCCCGAGGCCGGGTCCGACGCGGCCGCGCTCCAGCTGGAGGCCCGCCCCGACCCGCTGAGCGGGGGCTGGACGCTGCACGGCGAGAAGACCTGGATCTCCAACGCCCCCCACGCCGACGTCGCCACCGTCTTCGCCCGCACCGGTCCGGAACCGGGGGCCAAAGGCGTCACGGCCTTCCTGGTGCCCGCCGACCGCCCCGGGCTGTCGGCCGAGCCGATCGAGATGCTCGGCGAACACGCCCTGGGCTCACTGCACTTCGACGGCGTCCCGGTCGGCCGCGGCGACCTGCTGGGCGACGAGGGGCGCGGGTTCCGCACCGCCATGCGCACCCTCGACCTGTTCCGCCCCAGCGTGGGCGCGTTCGCCGTGGGCATGGCGCAGGCCGCGCTGGACGCCGCCCGCGGGCACGCCGCACGGCGCCAGGCCTTCGGCGGCCCACTGCGCGACCAGCAGGCGGTCGCGCACACACTGGCCGAGATGGCCACCCGCACCGAGGCCGCCCGCCTGCTCGTCTACTGGGCGGCCGACGCCCTCGACGCCCAAAGCGGAGACGGGGACGGCCCCTCCGGCGCGGCCTCCGACGCCCCGCCGGGCGACGGCCCGGCCGCCGGTCCGGGCCCCGGCGCCACCGAGCGCGCCGCCATGGCCAAGCTCTACGCCACCGAGACGGCCCAGTTCGTCGTCGACGCGGCCGTGCAGATCCACGGCGCCCGCGCCCTGCGCCGCGGGCACCTGCTCGAACACCTCTACCGCGAGGTGCGCGCCCCGCGCATCTACGAGGGCGCCTCGGAGGTCCAGCGCGGGATCATCGCGCGCGAGATGTACCGCCGCGCGGACGCCCCCCGGACGCACGGCACCGGCGCCGGCTGAACACGCCGGTACCGCCACCGGGGGAGGAAGACCGGAGGAGGAGCACGCAATGGAGCCGACCCTTTCCCCGTCCGCCTACACCGACACCTTCGCCCGAGACCGCCTTCCTCCGGCCGAGGAATGGCCCGAACTCCGCTTCACCCTGCCCGAGCTCGACCGCACCGGCCAGCACCTCAACTGCGCCGAGGAGCTGCTGGACGGCGGCCTGGAGCGCTTCGGCGCCGACCGCCCGTGCATCCGCGGCGAGCACGCGGGCGCGCGCCACTCCTGGAGCTTCGGTCAGCTCCGCGCGCGCGTGGACCGCATCGCCCGCACCCTCACCGAGGACATGGGGGTCCGCCCCGGCAACCGCGTCCTGCTGCGCGGCCCCAACTCGCCGTGGCTGGCCGCCTGCTGGCTGGCGGTCCTCAAGGCCGGGGGCGTCGTGGTGACCGTCCTGCCCGTACTGCGCACCGAAGAGCTGGAGGCCATCCTCCGCTCGGCGCGCGTCTCCCACGCCCTGTGCGACTCCCGCTTCGCCGACGACCTGGAGGAGGCGGCCGACCGCGCCGCCCCGGGCCTCGGGGAGCGCACCACCATCGCGCTCTACGGCGACGGCGGGCCGCAGGACCCGGCGGAACTGGCCGAGCGCGCCGCGGCCGAGGGCGAGCCCCCGTTCCCGGCGGTGCGGACCGCGGCCGACGACGTCGCCCTCATCGCCTACACCTCCGGGACCACCGGCCGCCCCAAGGGGTGCGTGCACTTCCACCGCGACGTCACCGCCATCGCCGACACGTTCTCGGCCCACATCCTCAAACCGCGCCCCGACGACCTGTTCGCCGGGAGCCCGCCGTTCGCCTTCACCTTCGGCCTGGGCGGGCTGCTCATCTTCCCGATGCGGGCCGGAGCCGAGACGCTGCTGCTGGAGAAGGCCGGGCCCGAACGGCTCGCGCGCGCGGTGGCCGAGGAGCGCGTCACCGTCCTGTTCACCGCCCCCACCGCCTACCGGGCGATGCTGGCCGAGGCGCGGTCCGGCACCGGCGCCGGCGCCCTGTCCTCGCTCAGGAGGTGCGTGTCGGCCGGGGAGCACCTGCCCGAGGCGGTGTGGAGCGCCTGGTACGAGGCCACCGGCGTCAAACTGATCGACGGCATCGGCGCCACCGAGATGCTGCACATCTTCATCTCCGCCTCCGACGACGACATCCGCCCCGGCTCCACCGGCAGGCCGGTGCCCGGGTTCACCGCCGAGGTCCTCGACGACGAGGGCCGCCCCGCCCCCGACGGCGTCCCCGGCCGCCTGGCCGTGCGCGGCCCCGTGGGCTGCCGCTACCTGGCCGACGAACGCCAGCGCCGCTACGTGCAGGACGGCTGGAACATCACCGGCGACACCTATATCCGCGACGCCGACGGCTACTTCTGGTACCGGTCGCGCTCGGACGACATCATCGTCTCGGCCGGGTACAACATCGCCGCCATGGAGGTCGAGGAGGTCCTCATGCGCTCGCCGCTGGTGCGCGAGGCGGCGGTGGTGGGGGTGCCCGACCCCGACCGGGGCCAGATCGTCAAGGCGGTGGTGGTCCCCGCCGAGGGCACGCCGTCGGACGGGGCCACCGCCGATGCGCTGAAGGCCTACGTCAAACAGAGCGTGGCCCCGTACAAGACGCCGCGGCTGGTCGAGTTCACCGCCGCGCTGCCCCGCACCGAGACGGGCAAGCTCCAGCGCTACAAACTGCGCGAGAACGGCTGAGGGGGGACATGCGCATCGCCTGCGTCGGCGGCGGCCCGGGAGGGCTGTACTTCGCCGCCCTGATGAAGGGGCTCGGCCCCGGACACGAGGTCACCGTCTACGAGCGCAACGCCCCCGGGGACTCCTTCGGGTTCGGCGTCGTGCTCTCCGACGAGACGCTCGGCGGCATCGAGCACGCCGACCCCGAGGTGTACGCGGCGCTGTCGGCCGAGTTCGCCCGGTGGGACGACATCGACGTGCACTACCGGGGGACCGTCACGACCTCCGGAGGGCACGGGTTCTCCGCCGTCGACCGCCGCCGCCTGCTGGGCATCCTGCGCGACCGGTGCGCGGCGCTCGGCGTGGACCTGCGCCTGCGCACCGAGGCCCCGCCGGCCGAGGAGCTGGAGCGCACCCACGACGTGGTGGTGGCCTGCGACGGGGCCGGGAGCGCCACCCGCACCGCCTTCGCGGGCGACTTCGGCACCACCCTGGAGCGGCGGCACTGCCGCTACATGTGGCTGGCCACCGACAAGGTCTTCGACGCCTTCAACTTCCACGTCGTCGAGACCCCCTACGGGGTGATGCAGGGGCACGCCTACCCCTACTCCGACGGCGCCTCCACGTTCATCGCGGAGATGCACGAGGACGTGTGGCGCGCCGCGGGCTTCGACGCGCCGGGGCGGCCGACCGCCTCCGACGGCACCGACCTGGAGGCCGTGGAGCGCTGCGCCGACCTGTTCGCCGACGCCCTGGAGGGGCACACCCTCATCCCCAACGCCTCGCGGTGGCGGTCCTTCACCACGGTCCGCAACCGGACCTGGCGGCGCGGTGCCATCGTGCTCCTGGGGGACGCCGCGCACACCGCGCACTTCTCCATCGGCTCGGGCACCAAGCTGGCCATGGAGGACGCCCTGGCGCTGGCGGCGTGCCTGCACGAGCACGACGGGGTGAAGGAGGCGCTGGCCGCCTATGAGGAGGAGCGGCGCCCGGTCGCCGAGAGCGTCCAGCGCGCGGCGCAGGCGAGCCTGGAGTGGTTCGAGGACATGGCGATGCACGTCGGCCAGGAGCCGAAGCAGTTCGCCTTCAACCTGCTCACCCGCAGCCGCAGGGTCGGCCGGGACAACCTCCGGCTGCGGGACCCGGACTTCGCCGACGCGGTGGACGGCTGGTTCGCCCGGGCCAACGGCGGCGGCGAGGCGCGGCCCCCCATGTTCCACCCGTTCCGCCTGCGCGGCCTGGAGCTGAAGAACCGGGTCGTGGTCTCGGCGATGGACATGTACTCCTCCGAGGACGGCACCCCCGGCGACTTCCACCTGGTCCACCTGGGCTCCAAGGCGCTGGGCGGCGCGGGGCTGGTGATGACCGAGATGGTGTGCGTGTCGGCGCCGGGCCGCATCACCCCCGGGTGCGCGGGGCTGTACGCCCCCGAGCACACCGAGGCCTGGCGCCGCGTCACCGACTTCGTGCACGAACGCTCCTCGGCGGCCATCGGTGTGCAGCTCGGGCACTCGGGCCGCAAGGGCGCCACCCGCCTGATGTGGGAGGGCATCGACGAACCCCTGGAGGAGGGGGAGTGGCCGGTGGTCGCGCCGTCGCCCCTGCCCTACCGCGAAGGCGTCAACCAGGTGCCCGAAGAGCTGACACGGGAGGGTATGGACCGGATCCGCGACGCGTTCGTGCGCAGCGCGCGCGAGGCCGAACGCGCCGGGTTCGACCTGCTGGAGCTGCACTGCGCCCACGGGTACCTGCTGTCGTCGTTCCTGTCGCCGGTCACCAACCGGCGCACCGACCGCTACGGCGGCGACCTTCAGGGCCGCCTGCGCTACCCGCTGGAGGTGTTCGCGGCGGTGCGCGAGGTGTGGTCCGGGCACAAGCCGGTGACCGTGCGGATCTCGGCCACCGACTGGGTCGAGGGCGGCACCACCGGTGAGGACGCGGTGGAGATCGCGCGCGCCTTCGCCGAGGCCGGGGCCGACGCCATCGACGTGTCCACCGGCCAGGTGACGCCGGACGAGCGGCCCGCCTACGGGCGCAGCTTCCAGGTGCCCTTTGCCGAGCGCATCCGCGCGCGCGTGGGCGTGCCGGTCATCGCGGTGGGGGCCATCTCCTCCCACGACGACGTCAACTCGCTGCTGCTGGCGGGGCGGGCCGACCTGTGCGCCCTGGGACGCACCCACCTGTACGACCCGCAGTGGACGCTGCACGCCGCCGCCGAACAGGGGTACTCCGGGCCGGGCGCACAGTGGCCGGTGCAGTTCCAGGCCGGGTCCCGGCGCCCGCCCACCGGGCGCACCGACGGCCCCCGCCCCCGCCTGGAGCTGCTGCGCAGCCCCGACCCCGGGCCCGCGCACCGGCGGTGGCGGCCCCAACACGCCGGAGGCCCGCGGACCGCCTGACCGGGCGCGCGGTGACGGAGGATGGGATCCATGGAGCGCGACGAGCGGGAACTGCGGTACGGAGACCACCCGAGCCAGCGGGTGAGCGTCCTGGGGCCGGAGCCGGGCGGGGACGGCCCCGCGCCGGTGGCGGTCCTGTTGCACGGGGGGTTCTGGCGGGACCGGCACGGCATGGAGCTGATGGACCCGCTCGCCGAGGACCTGGTGCGGGCCGGGTGGCAGGTGTGGAACGTGGAGTACCGCCGCACCGGCGCCGACGGCGGCGGCTGGCCGCAGACGCTCGACGACGTGCGGGCCGCCCTCGTGCTGCTGTCCGAGGAGCTCTCCGAGCGCCCGGAGGGGGCCGCGCCCGGCAAGGTGGTCGCCGTGGGGCATTCGGCCGGAGGCCACCTGGCACTGCTGGCCGCCCCCGGGTCGCCGCTGGGCGGGGTGGTCGGGCTGGCGCCGGTCACCGACATGGTGGACACCGCCGAACGGGGGCTGGGGGAGGGCGCGGCCGACGCGTTCCTGGGCGAGGAGGCGCCGCACTCGGCGTTCCACGCCTCCTCGCCCCTGCGGCAGGTGCCCGTGGGCGTCCCGCAGCTGATCGTGCACGGGGACCAGGACCAGCGCGTCCCGGTGGAGCAGAGCAGGACCTACGTGCAGGAGGCGCGCCTGGCCGGAGACGAGGTCGACTTCGAGGAGGTCTCCGGCGCCGACCACTTCGTGCTGATCGACCCGTCCCACCGCGCCTGGGCCGCCGCGCGCGCGTGGATGGAGTCCAGCTCGGGGCCCTGAGCGAGCCCCCCTGCCCGCTTCCGGCCACTGTGCTCACGGGGCCCTCCGGGCCCGGGTGCGCGTGCGAGAATCCAGGCACCACAGGCGATCTGGATCGGGTAGGGACATGGCCCCCTCCTCTCTGCGCGACATCCTCAACAAGCGTCGGAGCGAAGCGTTCTTCGGCCGTGAGGAGTACCTGCAGGACTACCGGGCGAACCTCGGGTTGGCGCCCGATGACGACCGGAGACGGTTCGTCTACAACGTCCACGGCAACTCCGGTGTCGGGAAGAGCCTCCTGCTGAGGGTCTTCCAGCAGATCGCCGACGAGCGAGGCGCCATCACGGCCCGGGTCGACTATGAGCGGACGACCGACGTCCTGGAGACGCTCGACGGCTTCGCCGACCAGTTGGGCCACCAAGGGGTCCGCCTGGCCTCCTTCAAGAAGGAGTACGACGCCTACGAGAAGACCCGGCGCGACCTGTTCGCGGACGAGGCCATGCCGGACTCCGTCACCGGCCTGCTCACCCACGGCGCCACCTATGCGGGCCTGGCCGGTGCCTCGGCCATGACCGGCATGGAGGCCGTCGAGCACGCGCACGCGCACGCCGGGCAGATCGCCGCCGCGCTCGACGACGGGCGCGCCTGGCTGGTGCGCAAGCTCCAGGAGCCCCAGAAGGTCAAGCTCGCCGTCGACCCGGTCTCCGAACTCACCCGCACGTTCGTGCGCGACCTGGACAAGGCGGTCGGCGCGCGGCCGCTGGCGCTGTTCCTGGACACCTTCGAGAACGCCCCGCCCCGGACCGCCGCCTGGTTGCTGGACCTGCTCGAAGGGGAGGAGTACGGGTCGCTGCCGCCCGACGTGGTCGTGGCCGTGGCGGGCCAGCACCGCCCCGGGCCCGACTCCTGGTCGCGGCTGGGGCCCTTCATGGTCGGGATCGAGCTGCACCCGTTCGGGCGCGGGGAGGTGACCCGGTTCCTGGCGAGCCGCGAGATCACCGCCTCCGAGGTGGTGGAGTCGATCTGGGAGCACAGCCAAGGGCTGCCCGTCCTGGTCGACACATTGGCCCAGGCATCGCCCACCGGGCCCGACGACGTCGCGGACAAGAGCAGCGACGCCGTCGACCGGTTCCTCAAGTGGGTCGAGGACCCGATCCGCCGCAAGGTCGCGACGCTGGGCGCCCTGGCACGCTACGTGGACCGGGATGTGCTCGCCCTCTTCCTGCCCGAACAGGAGCGGGAGAACGCCGCCGACCACTTCGCCTGGCTGCGGTCGCTGCGTTTCGTGATGGACGACGGCGGCCGGTGCACCTACCACCAGTACGTGCGCTCGCTCATCGTGCGGATGCTGCGCAACAGCTCTCCGGCCGAATTCTCCGAATGGCACGCGGCGCTCGCCGAGCACTACGGCGGCAGGGCGGGGCACGAGGCCGAGACCGAGCGGACCTACCATGCCCTGTGCGCATCCCCGCGCACCGCGCTCGACCCCGCGTTGGCGGGGGCCGTGGACGCGGTGGCGGAGGGGACGGCAAAGGCCCAGCGGTGGGCGTCGATGCTGGAGCGCGCGGGCATCGACGGCGCGGACTCCGCGATCGAGGAATGGGGGACCCGGCTCTCCTCGGCACTCACCGATGAGGAGCCGGTCCTGAGCTACCTGGGGCGCCTGATCGACGACGGGGGCGTCGAAGGCGCCCCCTTGGCCAAGGCGCTGACGGAGCGCTGGTTCGCCCTGACCGACCGGAACCTTTATGAGCAGGCGCTTCCCGACATCGAGCGGGTCCTGTCGGTCAAGCCCGACGATGTCCGCGCGCGCATCCGACGGGGAAGGACCTATCGCGAACTCGGCGACCTCGATGCCGCGCTGGCCGACCTCGACCGCGCGGTGGCGGACGCTCCCGAGAACTCCACCGCTCTGCTCCAGCGTTCCCTGACCCGTCAGGAAGCGCAGGACTTCGACCGCGCGGAGGCGGACCTCTCTACGCTCCTGGAGCTGGTCCCGGGGAACGTCCACCTCTATGCGCACCGCGGGCAGGTCAGAAGGGAGAAAGGCGACCTGGAGGGAGCCCGTTCCGACCTGGACAAGGCGGTGAAGGGCGATCCTTCGGATGTCTGGGCTCTGGCGCAGCGCGCCGCCACCCACGCGGATTCCGGCGCTCCTCAAGCGGCGCTGGACGACCTCAGCCGGTGTATCGACCTGGCTCCATCGAACGTCGGGTACTTGTGCCATCGCAGCCTGGTCCACCTGGCCCTGGGACGGCCCACGGAGGCCCTTGCCGACATGGACAGGGCTGTCGAGCTCGAGCCGGAGAACGGCCACCTCTACGCGCACCGGGCCCGCGCGCATATCGAGGTGTCCGACCTGGAGGCGGCCGTCGAGGACCTGGGGGTCGCTCTGGCCACTGATCCCTACGACACATGGGCGCTGCACCAACGGGGGTTCGTCAACCTCAACCTGAACAACATGGGTGAAGGGGCCGTCGACCTGCTCCGGTCTTATGAGGCCGGGTGCCGGTGCGATCCCGCGGTGAGGGGCATCGGGGTGGGGCTGCTCTGCTCGGGGGACGTCGAGCGGGCCACAGCCTTTCTCTCCGAAGCCGCGGATATGGAGACGGGGGACGACGGATGGTACCGCGCCCTCGCCGGGATCTCCTGCCTGTTCTCAGGAGACAGGGCCGTCGGCACCGAGTACCTCGATCGGGTCATCGCGGCCGGGCTGCGGGAGCGTGCCGAGGACCCGGGCGAGGAGGCGCACTACTTCAACCCCGCGATCTGCCACCTTGCCCTCGGGGAGTTGGAGGAGGCGTTCGGGCTCATCCGCGCCATGGAGGAGGTGGATCCCTCCGTTGAGCGGCTGGAGGAGGCGCACTCCAACCTCCTCAGTCTCCGGGAGGTCATCGGCGCGTACGACCTCTACCCGGACGCCTTCGATCAGGTGATCGGGATCCTCGAAGGCCAGATCGCTTCGGCCGTCCAACGGCGTGACGGTTTGGACGGGTAACGGGCCCTGAGCCAGGCGCTCCATTCACGCCCGCGCCGAGCGGGACTTCTTCTCTCCGTAGCCCAGGCGGGACAGTTCGGTCTTGGCGACGGAACGGACCTCCGCTTGCTGGTCGGTCGTCAGGCGGGTGCGGGGCGGCGGCCCGGCCGCCTCCTCGCGGATCAGTTCCACGGCCGACACGCGTGCCCCGGCGAAGGCCCGCAGCTGTTCCGCCGTCTCGACCTCCTTGCCCGCCAAATCCTCGTAGCGCAGCGTGATCAGGCGCTCGGCGTCCAGCTCGCCCCGCAGGCGGGCCGACAGGCGCACGGCGCCCCGCCAGCGCATCGCGCACTTGGCGGTGTCGGAGAGCGACGGGTACCCCTCGCGCTCCTCCTCGTCCTCCACCCCGTAGAAGGGGTGCGGCAGCTCGTCGGCCAGGCGTACGGCGCCCGGGCGGAACCAGGCCATCGACCGCTCGTCCTCCAGCATCTCCGCCACCACGTCCCGGCCGTCCCGGATGATCTGGACGAACGCCGCGTCCGGGAAGGCCGCGCTCAGGGCCGGGGCGCTGTAGAGCAGGTCCGGGCTGGCGTCCCCGTAGGCGTTGGTCCCGCCCGCGTGGCGGCACGGGGCGGCCGCCTCACGGGCCGGGAAGCGCGCCCCCGGGCAGAACGGGCAGTTGGGCGGCGTCAGACTCCACGCCTCGGCGAACGCGTCCCGCAGGAGGGCGGAGGTGCCCGAGGCGCGCTCCTCGGCCAGCGCCGGGCGCCGCGCCACGGTGTAGACGGCATTGAGAACGGCCGCGTGCCCGGCCCTCACCAGGAAGCCGGGAGCACGGCCGAGCGCACGGGCGAGGAGGTCGACACCCGAATGGGGGGCGCCCAGGACGAACACCGGGCGCCTGACCTTCGTCCCGTTGACGACGAGGATGTGCGGCGGCTGCTTCATGTAGGTCGATTTTTACACTCTTTGCCGGACTCCGCCGCGCACCTCGCCGCCGTTTCTCCGCCCCGATCGGCGTCGCCGCTGGTCAGCGGGGGGAAGCCGATTCGGCCGGGGGAGCCTCCCGTGTCGCATCCGTTGCCGATCGGTCGCCGCCCCGTGCCTTGTCGGCGGAGCCGCCGGAGGCCTCCGCGTACGCGGGGTCGGCCGGTGTCCTGAGGAACCAGGTCATCGCCGCCGCGATCAGGTAGAGCACCGCGAAGGAGATCACCACGCCGCTCGCACCGAACGGCACCAGCAGCAGGCTCACCAGAGCGGGGCCGACGAACGTGGCGCCGCCGGCGCCGAAGTTCAGCAGCGCCATCGCGCCGCCCTTGTTCTCCGGGGCCAGGGACGGCAGCAGCGCGGAGATCGGCACGAACCCGGCGAGCGTCGCGCCGTACAGGGCGCCCACGATCAGCGCCAGCCAGTAGTAGTCGGCGCCGAAGGCCATCGGCACGTAGTACAGCAGCAGGATGGACACCGAGCAGCCCAGCGCGCCGAACCACAAGATCGTGTTGCGCCAGCCCATCCTGTCGCTGACCAGGCCGAAGATGAGGTTGAAGAAGATGTTGGTGCCGTAGATGACCGACACCAGCAGCAGCCACCGGGCCTCGCCGAAGCCGATCTGCCGGGCGAAGAGGGTCGGGAACAGCACCAGCATGCCGAACTGCGGCGCGGTGTTGATGATGCGCACCACGGTGCCCATGCCCACGCGCGGGTTGCGCCAGGCGAGGGACATGCTCGACATCAGGCTCTGCACCGGCTTGACGCCCTCGGGGGCCATGCGGGTGTAGCCGGTGCGCTCGCGCACGCCCAGCAGGCAGATGGCGCCGCCCAGCGCGATCACGCCCAGGGACAGCCACAGCGTGCCGTAGTGGCCCAGGATCGGGTTGGTGCCGCTGGCCACGAGCGAGCCGAGCGTCGGCAGGCCGCCGGTGAAGGCGAAGTAGAACCAGCCGACCGCCGCGCCCAGCCGCGCGGTGGGCGCGACCGCGGTGATCCAGACCAGGAAGCCGAACGCGAACATGGGGTAGCCGAAGCCGCGCAGGCCGTAGGCGGCCAGCATCATCGGGTAGTTCTGCGCCCCGGCCGCCGCCAGGAAGGCGATGTGGAACACCAGCCAGATGCCCAGGCCGATCATCATGACCCGGCGCGGGCCCCAGAGTTGGGACAGCGCCCCGGACAGCCACGAGGCGACCATGACCGCCACGCCGTAGACGGTGACGGCGTAGGAGGCGTGCACGTCGTCGCCGGCGCCGTTGGCGGCCATGAACGGGGTGATGAAGCCGGACTCGATGCCGTCGCCGATCATGAAGATCAGCAGGCCCAGGTAGCCCAGGGCCAGGGGGACGGGGACGCCCACCCGGTCCAGCCACCGGGAGAGCGCGCTCGGCGCGCGGGAGTCCGCCGTCGGTGAAGTTGCGGTCATGTGTCCTCCAGGTGAGATCCGGAGCACATCATGGACCTTGTTAACTTAACGCGCAATATGTGAATGAAAAATCCATGGGCGGGCCGGCCGTGTCCGCCCGCCGTCCGCCCCCCAGTCCACCCGCGGTTCGCCCCCCCGCCGGGGCCCGGTCCTGCGGGGCCGGTCCGGGCTCAGAGCGCGGCCACGTCCACCGGGAGGTGCTGGCGGGCCTCCTCGACCAGGTCGGCGGGGACGCCCTCGTCCACGACCAGGCGGTCGTACTCGGCCAGCGGCGCCAGCCGGTGCAGGGCGGGGCGCGGCATCTTGCTGGAGTCCATCAGCAGCACCCGGGTGCGCGAGGCGGCCATCATGGCCCGCTTGACCATGATGATCTCCGGCTCCTGGTGGAAGGTGGTCTGCGCGGTCATCGACGAGGTCGACAGGAACGCGGCGTCCACGGTCAGCCGCTCGACCGCCTCGATGCAGGCCATGCCGTTGAAGGAGTCGTGGGTGGAGGAGTAGTCCCCGCCCAGGCAGATCAGCCGCACCTCCTCGGCGCCCTTGAGCGCCTCGATGGCCTGCAGGTAGTTGGTGGCCACGGTCAGCGGGCCCACGGAGGGCAGCAGGCGGGCCACCTCCAGGGCGGTGGTGGAGTCGTCGAGCATCACCGACATCCCGGGCTCGACCAGCTCGGCGGCCTTGCGCGCGATCGCCGCCTTGGCCTCCACGTGCACCTGGCGCCGGTACTCCTCGTTGCTCTCGAACACCGTCGAGGGCAGGGCCGACACCCCGCCGCGGAACTTGCGCAGCAGCCCGCGCCGGGCCAGCTCGTCCAGGTCGCGGTGGACCGTCATCAGGCTGACCCCGGTCAGCTCGACCAGCTCGGCGGCCGAGGCGGCCCCCCGGCTGATGACGTAGTCCGTGATCCGCTGCTGCCGGATGTTGCGGGAGCGGGTGCTGCCGCCGCTCGGCGTCTCCTTGTTCATGGGGACCAGGATCGCGCATCGGGCCGGGGTTCCGCCCGGAAGGGCATCAGATCGGTCGTGACAAATAACAGTGTTCGTGTTAATTTCCCGGTGAGTTTGTGAGAGGGGTTGCTGACATGGCCTTCGCCGCCGTGGTGTTCGACATGGACGGGGTGCTCGTGGAGAGCGAACACCTATGGGAGGAGAACTGGACGGCCTACGCCGCCCGGCACGGCGTGCGGTGGTCGCCTGAGGACACCGCCGCCTGCCAGGGCAAGAGCGCCCCCGAGTGGGCGGCCTACCTGGCCGAGGCCTGCGGGGTGCCCGAGCGCGCCGCCGAGGCCGAGAAGGCGGTGGTCGGCGGGCTGGTCGCGGCGGTCGCCGAGGGCCGCGCGCCGCTGCTGGAAGGCGCGGCCGCCATGGTCCGCGACACCGCCGCCCGGGTCCCGGTCGCCCTGGCCTCCTCGGCCGCCCGCCCGGTCATCGACGCAGCGCTGTCCGCGCACGGCCTGGCCGACGCCTTCACCGCCACCGTCTCCAGCGCCGAGGTGGCCCGCGGCAAGCCGAGCCCGGACGTGTACCGGGAGGCCGCCGCCCGCCTGGGCCGCACCGGCGCCGAATGCCTCGGGGTCGAGGACTCCAGCAACGGCATCCGCGCGGCGGCCGCCGCCGGACTGACCGTCATCGCGGTGCCCAATCCCGCCTACCCGCCCAAGCCCGACGCCCTGGAACTGGCCGCCGAGGTCGCCGACGGCGCGGTCGCCGCGCGCGGCCTGCTGCTGGCCCGCCTGGACGGCGAGCGCGAGACCGAAGGAGCACGGCGATGACGGTCCTGGGAGAGGCCGCGACCTTCAAACGGGACTGGCTCGACGGGTTCGCCACCACCTACGGGCGCCTGGTCCGCAAGGTCCCCGGCGCCTACGGCGTGGTCACCCGCGACCGCCCCCGCGCGGGCAAGGTCGCCGTGGTCATCGGCGGCGGCTGCGGGCACTACCCGGCCTTCGCCGGGCTCGTGGGCCCCGGACTGGCCGGCGGCGCGGTGGTCGGCGACGTCTTCACCAGCCCCAGCGCCGAGCAGGTGTACCGCACCGCGCGCGAGGCCGACAACGGCGGCGGCGTCCTCTTCGGCTACGGCAACTACCAGGGCGACGTCCTCCACTTCGGCCTGGCCGCGCGCCGCCTGGCCGCCGAGGGGATCGACTCGCGCACCGTCCTGGTCACCGACGACGTGGCCAGCGGCCCGGCCGACGACACCGCGCGCCGCCGCGGCGTGGCGGGCGACTTCCTCGTCTTCAAGGTCGCCGGCGCGGCCGCCGAGCGCGGCGACGGCCTCGCCGCGGTGCACGCCGCCGCCGAGAAGGCCAACGCCGCCACCCGCACCTTCGGGGTCGCCTTCGGCGGGTGCACGCTCCCCGGAGCGCACGACCCGCTGTTCACCGTCGACGGCGGCGCGATGGAGCTGGGGCTGGGCATCCACGGCGAGCCCGGGGTGCGCACGGTCGGGCGGCTGGGCCCCGAGGCCCTGGCCGACGAGCTCGTCGACGGGCTCCTGCCCGAACTGCCCTCCCGGGGGCGTGTGGCCGTCCTGCTCAACGGCCTGGGCCGCACCAAGTACGAGGAGATCTTCACCGTCTCCACCCGGGTGCACGAGCGCCTGGCCGCCGCCGGGCTCACCCCCGTGCACACCGAGGCCGGGGAGTTCGTCACCTCCCTGGACATGGCGGGCCTGTCGCTGTCGGTCATGGTGCTCGACGACGAGTTGGCCGACCTCTACGCCGCCCCCTGCGACACCCCCGGCTACCGCAGCACCGGCGCCCGCCTGGAGCCGGTCGAGCCGGTGCGCACCGCCGACGCCGGGCTGGAGCGCCCCGACCCGGCGGCCGCCGCCGGGCCGGTCGACCGCGCCCTCAGCGCGGCCATGGTCCGCCTCGAAGAGGCCGAGGACGAGCTGGGCCGCCTCGACGCGGTCGCCGCCGACGGCGACCACGGGCTCGGCATGACGCGCGGCATCCGCGCCGCCGTCGCCGCNCGGGGGCGGGGAGGGGGGGGGGGAGCCGGTCTCCGGGGCGCTGCTGGCCGCCGGGACCGCCTTCGCCGACGCGGCCGGCGGCGCCTCCGGGGCGCTGTACGGGGTCCTGCTCGCCGAGACCGGCGCCGGACTGGACGGGCACGGCGTCGGGGACATCGCCCCGGCCGCCCTCGCCGACGCCGTCGACGGGGCCGTGCGCGCCTTCACCGCCCTGGGCGGGGCCCGCCCGGGGGACAAGACGATGCTCGACGCGATCGAACCGTTCCGCCGCGCCCTGAGGGAGGGCGCCGACGCGGCGGCCCCCGGCGCAGGCCCGGCCGAGGCCGCCGCCTGCTGGGCCCAGGCCGCCGAGCAGGCCCGGCACGCCGCGCGCGCCACCGCCGACCTCACCCCCGCCAAGGGGCGCGCGGCCCGCCTGGCCGCGCGCAGCCACGGCCACCCCGACCCGGGGGCCACCTCCTTCGCCCACCTGGTGACCGCCGTGTCGGAAGCGGCCGGGCGGTCCGAGTCGTCCCCGGCCGCCGCCGGGCAGTCCACTGGAGGGAACCGATGACCGCCGAAACGCACACCGGAGCGCCGACGGGGCCGACGCCGGACGGCGGCGGGGCGCGCCCCCTGCGCGTCGTCGTCGCCGCCGACAACGCGGGCGTCGAGCTCAAGAACCGGCTGCGCGACCTGATGCTGGCCGACCCCCGGGTCGCCGTCGTCGACGACGTCGGCGTCGCCGACGCCTCCGACGACGTGGCCTACCCGGTCCCCGCCCTGGAGGGCGCCGAACGCATCGCCCGCGGGGAGGCCGACCGCGGCGTGTTCGTCTGCGGCACCGGCATCGGGGTGGCGATCTCCGCCAACAAGGTGCCCGGCATCCGCGCGACCGTCGCCCACGACTCCTACTCGGCCGAACGGTCCGTCAAGTCCAACAACTGCCAGGTCATCACGTTCGGGGCGCGTGTGATCGGCCCGGACGCGGCTGAGAAGATCCTCACCGAGTGGCTCGGCCACACCTTCGACGAGAACTCGCCGAGCGCGGCGAAGGTCGCCCGCATCGACTCCTACGAAGCCGGCCGCGTCTGAGACGGCCGCACGGCAAGAGAGGCACCCGCTTTGCGCATACTCGCTGCAGGAGACGAATTCGTCCGCACCGGCCTGCTCGCCGACGCGGTCGCGGCCGAGCTCGCCACCGCCCCCGAGATCTCCCGGCTCGACCTGCCCTGGCCGGTCGAGCCCTTCGGGCCGGTGGGCGGCGTGCACGAGGCGAGCGGCACCGAGGAGCAGGTCATCGAGGCCCTGCACGGCGCCGAGGTCGCCGTCACCCAGATGGCCCCCTTCACCGAGAAGGTGTTCGCCGCCGCCCCCGGCCTGAAGCTGGTGTCGGTCTGCCGCGGCGGACCCGTCAACGTCGACCTCAAGGCCGCCACCGCGGCCGGGGTCGCCGTCACCTACGCCCCCGGCCGCAACGCCGCCGCGGCCGCCGAGTTCGCCGTCGGTATGATCCTGGCCGCGCTGCGCCGCATCCCCGGCTCCTCGGCCGAGCTGCTGCGCGACGGCACCTGGCGCGGCGACCTGTACGCCTACGACAACGCCGGGGTGGAACTGGAGAACACCACCGTCGGCCTGGTCGGCTACGGCGCCATCGGCGCCCGTGTCGCGCGGGTCCTGGTCGCCTTCGGCGCCCGCGTCCTGGTCAGCGACCCCTACGCCGACCCGGGCCAGGTGCGCGCCGACGGGGCCGAGCCCGCCGGCCTCGACGACCTGCTGCGCCGGAGCACCGCCGTGAGCCTGCACGCCCGGCTCACCGAGGAGACGCAGGGGCTCATCGACGCCGACCGGCTGGCGCTGCTGCCGCACGGCGCGGTACTGGTGAACACCGCGCGCGGCGGCCTGCTCGACTACGCGCCCCTGCCCGAGGCGCTGCGGTCGGGCCGCCTGGGCGCCCTGGCCCTGGACGTCTACGACGTCGAACCGCCTCCGGCCGACTGGGCGCTGCGCGACGCGCCGAACGTCATCGCCACCCCGCACCTGGCCGGGTGCAGCCGCCAGACCGCCGAGCGCGCCGCCCGCATCGTCGCCGCCGAGGTGGGGCGCTACAGCCGCGGCGAGGCCCAGGCCCACCTGGCCAACCCCGACGTGCTGGAGCGGTAGCGCCATGATCATCGGTGTGGACATCGGGACGTCGCTGACCAAGGCGGTCGCCTTCGACCGGGACGGCGCCGCCGTCGCCCAGGCCGGAGCCGCCAGCACCCTGCACCACCTGCCCGGCGGCCGGGTCGAGCAGGACCTCGAAGAGGTCCTGGAGACGGTGGCCCGGGTGGTGCGCGAGGTCGCCTCCGGGCTGGACGGGCCCGTCACCGCGCTGGCGCTCACCGGGCAGGGCGACGGCCTGTGGCTGCGCGACGAGCGCGGCCGCGCCGTGCGCCCGGCCGTGTCCTGGCTGGACGGGCGCGCCTCCGGGCTGGTGGACACGTGGATGCGGGACGGCACCGCGCGGCGCGTGTTCGCCCGCACCGGGTCGGGCATCTTCCCCGGCTGCGCGGCGGCCCTGCTGTCCCACCTGGACACCGAGGAGCCGGAGTCGCTGGAGGCGGCCGCCGTCGCCGGGTACTGCGTGGACGCGGTGGCCCAGCGGCTGACCGGCACCGTGGCGGTGGACGTCTCCGACGCCTCACTGCCGTTCCTCGACCCGCGCACCCGCCGCTACGACGCCGAGGCCCTGAAGGCCTGCGGCGTGGGGCACCTCCGCGGGCTGCTCGCCGAGCCGACGCCTCCGGGCACCGTGCTGCACCTGGACGCCGCCGGGTCCGAGCTGCTGGGCCTGCCCCAGGGACTGCCGGTGACGGCAGGGCCGTTCGACATGCCCGCCTGCGCCATGGGCGCGGGGGTGCGCCGACCGGGCGACGGCGTCCTCATCGCGGGCACCACGCTCGCCTGCCAGGTGCTCCAGCACGGACCCGGGTTCGACCCGGACGGCGAGCCCGCGGGCATGCTGCTGGCCCTGCCCGAGTCCGACCGCTACCTGCGGGCCATGGCGGCCATGGTCGGGACGGCGGGGCTGGACTGGGCGTGCGAGCTGATGGGGGTGCGGGTCGAGGACGCCGACGCCATGCTGGCCGAGTCCGGCAGGGGCGCCGGGGGAGTGCGGGCGCTGCCGTTCCTGGCCGAGTCGGGGGAGAGGGCGCCGTTCGTCGACGCGGGGGCGCGTGCCCGTTTCACCGGGCTGAGCCTGCAGAACACGCGGGCGGACGTCATCCGCGCGCTGTGCGAGTCGGTGGCGTTCGCGGCCCGGCACTGCCTGGAGACGGCGGGGCTCGACGGGGACCTGTACGCCTGCGGCGGCGGGGTGCGCTCCCCTGAGTGGACGCGCATCTTCGCGGACGTGCTGGGGCGGCCGGTGACCATCCCCGACGACCCGGGGGTGGGTGCGCGCGGCACCGTGATCGCGTGCGCACGCGCGCTGGGCGAGCCGGTGGACGAGGAACGCTGGTGGTCGGCGTCCCGCACGGTCGAACCGACCGTTGAGGGCACGGAGTTCTACCAGAACGCCTACACCGAGTACCGGTCCTCCCTCGACCAGGCCCGCACCGCCTGGGCCGCCTGAAGAGAGGGACCTGGCGGCGGGCGGGGCCGGCCGACCGACGGCCCCCGCCCGCCGATCGCCGATGGGGGCGGGGGCCGCATTCGCCTGTCCTTCTTCCTTGTGCCCCGGCGGCTTGGCGCTCGGCTGGGGGCCGCGAGTGGGGGACCTGCTGTTTCGCCGCCTTCCCGGCCCGGCGGGTGGTGGGCGGATCGTGAGCGGGGCACGAATCGGGCCCGTCGTCGATGGATCGANNNNCGGCGGGCCCCCCCGACCGCCCGCCGCTCCGGCTCCCTGGCACCGATCGGAAGGCGGTGGAGACCCATGGCAGACGGACCCTCCCTCGCGGCGGCGGAGGCACTGCTCAGCGGGT
This sequence comes from Nocardiopsis chromatogenes YIM 90109, assembly GCF_000341185.1. Lineage (GTDB taxonomy): Bacteria > Actinomycetota > Actinomycetes > Streptosporangiales > Streptosporangiaceae > Nocardiopsis_A > Nocardiopsis_A chromatogenes. Next base: position 17,576 of record NZ_ANBH01000007.1, on the reverse strand, counting down.
CCGGGAAGGTCGCCGTCCTCACCGGTGCGGGCATTTCCACCGACTCCGGGATCCCCGACTTCCGGGGGCCGCAGGGCGTCTGGACCAAGGACCCCGCGGCCGCCGCGATGTTCGACTACGACACCTACATGTCCGACGCCGACGTCCGCCGCAGGGTGTGGCTGATGCGGCGCGACCACCCCGCCTGGGACGCCGAGCCCAACGACGCCCACCGGGCGCTGGCCGACCTGGCCGGGTCGGGCCGCCTCCGGGGCCTGATCACCCAGAACATCGACGGCCTGCACCAGGCCGCAGGGGTCCCCGACGACCGCGTCATCGAGGTCCACGGGACCATGCACCGGGTGGCGTGCATGTCCTGCGGGCTGCGCACCCCCACACCGGAGGTCCTGGCCCGCCTGGACGAGGAGTCGGACCCGCACTGCCTCGCCTGCGGCGGGATCCAGAAGACGGACACCATCTCCTTCGGGCAGATGCTCGACCCGGAGGTGATCGAGGCGGCCGCGGCCGCGGCCGAGGACGCCGAGGTGTTCATCGCCATCGGCACCTCCCTGACCGTCCACCCGGCGGCGGGCCTGTGCGACGTCGCCTTGAGCGCGGGGGCCACCCTGATCGTCGTCAACGCCGAGCCGACCCCCTACGACGAGGCCGCATCCGCCGTCCTGCGCGACCCGATCGGCGACGCGGTCCCGGCCCTGGTGCGCGCCGTGGCGGTGTGACGCCGAAGGCGCGAAGGGCCGACCGCCCCGCCGCGTGCACGGCGTCCGCCGGAACGGTGTGACCGTGGGCGGCCGTGGCCGCCACCGGCGGGTGGCCGGACAGGACACCGGAGGTGGGCCAGGCCCGTGGGGCCGTGGTCACCGTCCTGGACGGGTCGGACCGTAGCCGCTCCGCACCAGGGGCGGGACCGTCGGGCGACGCGCTCGCCGTGTGGTGCGGATCCGGTCCGATGCGGCACGGGGCCTTCCGGACCCGCGGGCGGCCGGACGCCCGCCCGCGGAGTCCTCTGATCCGGGGTTCCCCCGCCCTTTCCGGAGGTCCTCCTCCGCCATTGAGGGCGGTGTCACCCGTCGGTCCGGCACAGCACCGTCCGCAGGGCCGCCGCCAGCTCGTCCGTGTCGGCCGGGGAGGCGGTGCGCCAGGCGATGAAGCGGTCCGGGCGTACCAGCGTCGCCCCGTGGGCCGGGATGCCGTACAGCGTCCGCCACCGGCCCCGCGGGTCGACCAGCCCGTGCCCGGAGCCCGGTACGCCCACCACCTCGGCGCGCATCGGGACGCCCAGCCGTTCCGCCGCCCGCTCGGCGGCCGCGGCCCACGCCGGGTCCTCGGTCAGCAGGACGAAGCCCCGCCCGAACAGGTCCAGCACCGGCAGCGGCTCGCCGTCCCGCTCCAGCCACACGTGCGGGGCGTGCGACCCCGGGCGGCCCGTGGGCTCCGCCGGGTCCTCGGTCGGCGCCCCGTCCTCGTCGGCCTCGCGCACCACCGCGCCGTCGGGAACGCGGTGGCCCAAAAGCAGCCGCTCGGGGGAGACCGGCTCGGCCTCGGTGCCGTCGGCCAGGTGCGGCGACTGCCGCCGCACCATGTTCGCGTACTGCTGGTCGGCGACCATCCGGCCGTACGGCCGCCGCTCGGCGTCGTGCGAGGCCGGCAGCCCCTCACCCGCCCAGCCCTGGACCGCCGCCGCCAGCTTCCAGGCCAGGTGGAAGCCGTCCATCACGGCGGTGTTGCCGCCCTGCCCGCCGTGCGGGGGCATGGTGTGCGCGCAGTCTCCGATCAGGTGCACGCGCCCGCTGCTGAACCGGTCGGCGACCACGTGCGCGGTGCCGGTGAGGTCCTTGGCGAGGATCTTCACGTCCAGGTCGGGGATTCCGGCCGCGATCCGCACCTGCTCGGCGCACTCGGCGTCGGTGTAGTCCTCGGCCTCCTTCCCGGAGGCCGGGTCGTGCCCGAAGGCCAGGGCGTAGCGCCCGGGGGTGTCGGTCGTGGTGAACGCGCCGCCACCGCCCGCCATCCGCGGGTTCTGCAGGTAGTAGAGGCTGAACTCGCGCCCCTGGGTGGCCGCGGTCAGGTCGGCCTCGGCCACCAGGCCGACCGACGTGGAGATGGTGCCGCGCCCGTGCGTGCCGATGCCCAGGGCGTCGCGGATCCCGCCGCGCCAGCCGTCGGCGGCGACCAGGTAGGCGGCGCGGACCGTGTACTCCTCGCCGGTTTCCAGGTCGCGCAGGTGCGCGGTCACGCCCTCGTCGTCCTGCTCGAAGGAGTCCAGGCGGGTGGAGAAGCGGACCTCGGCGCCCAGCTCGCGGGCGCGTCCGATGAGCACCGGCTCGGTGCGCTCCTGACTGGCCATGCCCATCCGCTCGGGGGTCAGGTGCGACCAGTCGGGCCACTCCTCGCCGAGGATCTCGTGCAGGACCGGCTCGGTGAGGCTGCGGGCGATGACGATCGGCATGGGCCGGTCGACGTCGAAACCGGCCGCGCGCACGGTGTCGGCGACCCCCGCGATGCGCAGCGCCTCCATCGTGGGCCAGGACTGGCCGCGGGCCTTGGGCTGGTCGGAGGGGCCGGGGTGGCGGCTGACGGCCAGCGCCGACACCCCGTGCAGGGCTAGGAACATCGCCGCCGAGGCGCCGGCGAGGCCGGCGCCGACGATCAGGACGGGGGCGTGCTCGGTACGTGTCGCCATGGCGGGACCTCGCTATCGAACGGTGTTCGTGTACGAACACTGTTCTATCCGCGAACGACGTTCGTGGCAAATACACTGTTCGCCATGAGCTCCACCCCGTTCGCCGCCGACCCGTCCGGGTCCGCGGCCGTCCCTCCGCCGCCGTGGCGCAAGTCCGCGCGCCCGACGCCGCGGCGCCCGTTGAGCACCGAGGCCGTCGTGGAGGCGGCGCTGCGGATCATGGCCGAGGAAGGGCTGGCCGGGGTGACGATGCGCCGCGTCGCCCAGGCACTGGGCACGGGCCCGGCCTCGCTCTACGCCCACGTGCGCGACAAGCAGGACCTGTACGAGCTGATGCTGGACGAGGTCTTCGCGGACGCCCCGGTCCCGGTCCCCGACCCGGGGCGGTGGCGCGAGCAGCTCCGCGAGCACACCGTGATGCAGGTCCGGGTGCTGCTCGACAACCCGGGGTCGGCCGAGATCGCCATGCGCACGGCGATCCCCACGACTCCGCGGCTGATGGCGCAGATGGACGCCCAGATCGGCATCCTGCGCGCGGGCGGGATGACGCTCGAAGCGGCGGGGGCCGCGGGCGACCTGCTGGCGCTCTACGGCACGGCGTTCGCCTTCGAGCAGGAGATGCGCGGCGGCCCCGGGCAGGCGGCCGGAACGGAGGAGGTCTCACGCAGGATCGGGGAGATCATCGGATACCTCCGGTCACTGCCCCAGGGGGTGTTCCCGCACCTGGCGGCGCTGGTCGGGGGCATGGCGTCCGAGCGCGTCGATCCCATGCGGCACTTCGAGTACGGCCTGGACGCGATCATCGCGGGCATCGAGCGCGCGGCGGAGCGCGAGTCCGGGGCCTGATCCGACGTGGGGTCGGAGCCCGGGAGACGTTCGGCCCGGTCCGGGGGCGCGTCCTTGCGAGTGGTCGTGTCCCCCCCTTCTGCGGACTGCGTCCGGCAAGGCGGGTTTCGGCCGCCGAATGGTGCACCACCCCAGCGGACGCCATCGGATCCTCACACTCGGAGTTCGAGTGCTGCCCGACACCACCGACATCAGCCGGTGCGGATGACGGCGGCTGCAGGGGATGGTTCGGCCCCACGTCGCATACCGGGCGTCTTCGGCGGTGATCTCGGCAGAAGTGCAGAAGTGCCGAAGTGCAGTCGGGATCGCCGGTTCGACAGCACGTCGGCACGTCAGTCGAGATCACCGCGGGGCCGAACGGGGGCGACACCGCTCCAGCGGACGACAACCCATCCGGCGGACGGGACCGCTGCCGAAGGTCGCGCCCCTTCGGGCGGACGCCGCCTGCCGCCCGTGGCCGGTGCCGGAGGCGCCCGCTTGGCGTCCGAGGTCCGTCCATGGTGCATCGGCCTGTGCCGCCGACCGGCGAGAGGGCGCACCCCCGAAGAATGGGGCGCCGGTGTTCGCACACCCGGCGTGCGGCGGCCGGGGGCCCGGGTCAGCCCGGCCCGTCGTCGGGGTCTCCGGTGCCCGTCCGGGGTTCCTCCGCCGCACCCGGTGTCCCAGCAGAGCCCGGCGGACTCGTCGGCGGCACGCCGGTGATCTCCTCAGGCAGGCCGTCGAACCACGCCAGCACCGCCCGCTCGTACTGGATGCCGAAGCTCAAGGTCGCCACCGCGTACGGGTCGCTCATGTCCGGGAGCTGGTGCTCGTAGCGTGCCAGGCGGCTCCTGTGCACGGCCCGGTGGTGCTCGACCGCAGTGGCCAGGTGCTCGCGCGGGATGTGGCGGCCGAGCGTCAGCATCAGCAGGAGCGGGAACCGCACCGCCTCCTCCGCGGGGACGGCCGCGCTCCAGTCGGCGAACGCCTTGCGCCCCGCGTCGGTGATCGCGTAGGGGCGCCGGTCCCGCTTGCCGCGCTCCAGCTCCTCCACCAGCCCGGCCTCGGCCATCGACGACAGCTCCCGGTACACCTGGCTGCGGGTGATCGACCAGAAGTCGCCCATCAGGTCCTCGGCCGCCGCCACCAGGTCCCACCCGGTCATGGGGCGCTCGTGCAGGAACCCCAGGAGCGAGGCGGCCGTGTTGTTCAGTCCGTGCGGCGCGTCCTTGGCCGTGCGGCGTCCGTTCATCCGAAACCCCCTTGACAGTCCACTGTGTCAGGTCCACTCTGTGGGGGCAACATTCCACAATGGACTGTCGGTGGGCGCGAGCCGCCCCTCCGCCCGTCGGCCCCACGGGGAGTCCCGATGCACGCCGTCCTTCTCACCCTGCACATCGCCGCCGGGACCGTCGGCCTCGCCGCGGCCCTGGCCGCCCTGACCGCCCGCAAGCGCCGCGGCCCGCACACCGTCACCGGCCGCGTCTTCGGCGCCACCGTGGTGGTCGTGGCCGCCACGACCTACGCCCTGCTGCCGTTCGCCCCCGACATGTGGTGGCTCGGCATCGTCGCGACGGCCACGCTCGCCGCCGTCGCCGCCGGAGTGTACCTGGCCCGGCGCAAGCCGGTGGCGCACTGGTACCGCATCCACCTCGTGCTGATGATGTCCGCGGTCATCGCCTACGTGACCCCGGTCGTCGTGCAGTTCGCCGACGGGAACCTCCTGGCCTGGTTCCTGCCCACCGTCATCGGCTCCCCGCTGATCGCCTACCGCTCGCTCGTCGCCGCACGCGCCCTGCCCGCCTGGCACGAGGCCCTGATGCCCTGGCGGAGGACCGGAGAGCGAAGGCGGGCGGCCCGCACCTAGGGCGGCGACACCGCGGTCAGGCGATGCTCACCTCTCCGTCATGGCCGAACAGGCGCCCGTTCACGTAGGTTGACCGCGTCGTCCGGGCGGCCCTGTCGCCCGAACGGCGAAACGAGTCCGGACCGCGAAAGGGGCCCGGGCGCGAGTGGAAAGGGTCTTCTGTGAAGAGAGCCGCCTACCGCGTCGCCGCCGCCCTCGGGATCGTCGACAGCAAGCGCCTCACCCGGCCCTACGTCTACTACTGATCACCACTTCCTTCCGCTGAACCGCGGCGCGCGGGCGCCTTCGGCCCGCGCGCTGCAGCCGCTCCGCGGCGAGCCCCCGCAGCAGGAGGTGGGATGACTCGGGCCCGGCCGTCTCCGGCCCCGCGCGACCGCCGGCCGCCCGGCCCCTCAGGCGGCGACGGCGCGGCCAACGCGGCCGACTTCGCCGTCGACCCCCTCGGCTTCCTCACCCGCGCCGCCCGCGACCACGGCGACGTCGTCGCGCTCACCTCCGGCAACGTCCTGCTCGTCCACCCCGACGACGTCGGCCGCGCCCTCGTCGACCGCGACCGGAACCTGATCAAGGTGCGCCCCGGCGAGCGCCGCCGCGGCGGTACCGGCTTCCCGCTGGCCATGATGAACAGCGAAGGCGAGGACTGGGCGCGCAAGCGCCGCCGCCTGCAGCCCGCCTTCCGCAGTGAACGCCTGGCCGGGCTGAGGGCCCACGCCCGGGACGCGGTCGCCCGCACCGTCGGCTCCTGGGCCGAGGGCGGCACCATCGACGTCCACAAGGAGATGTCCCGGCTGGCCATGCGCATCGGCGCCGTGCACATCGCCGGGCGCCCCCTGGGCGGCGAGGCCGACGCGCTCGCCGACGCCGTGGCCGCCATCATGCGCCTGACCGCCGGCCCCGTCCGCCTGCCGGTATGGGTGCCCACCCCCGTCAACCTCACCCTGCGCCGCGCCATGCGCGCCCTCGACGCGTCCCTGCGGCGGCTCATCGACGGCCACCGGCCCGACGGCGGCGCCACCGCCCTGGGCCGCCTCGTCGAGGAGCGCCCCCGCGCCCCCTTCCCCGAGATCCGGGACGAGCTGGCCACCCTGCTCATGTCGGGCTATGAGACCACCGCCGACGCGCTCACCTGGCTGGTGCACTGCCTCGGGACCGCCCCGGAGGCCGACGCGGCGCTCGCGGCCTCCGCGCGTGCCGCGGGCGCCGACGGGTACGCCGCCGCCTGCGCCAAGGAGGCCGTGCGCCTCTACCCGCCCGCGTGGGTGATCAGCAGGGAGGCGGCCCGGCCCGTCGAGTTCGGCGGATACCGCCTGCCCGCCGGGACGGTCATCGGCCTCAGCCAGTGGGTGACCCAGCGCGACGAGCGCTGGTTCCCCGAGCCGGACCGCTTCCGCCCGGAGCGGTGGCTGGACGGCGCCGGTCCCGCGCACCGGTACGCCTACTTCCCCTTCGGCGCCGGGGCACGCGGCTGCCTGGGCGCGTCCATGGCCCTGAGCGAGATCGAGGAGGTCGCCACCGCGCTGCGCGCGCACGTGCGCTTCAAGCCCGTCGCCCCCGGGGACGTGCGCCCCCGCCCCGCCCTGGCCCTGCAACCGGTCGGGGTGCGCGCCCGCGTGTTCAAGGAGCACCCGCGAGGTGCGCGATGGTCGCGGTGATCGGGGCCGGGTTCGGGCGGACCGGCACCCTGTCCCTGCGCGCCGCTCTGGCCCTGCTCGGCTTCGGGCCCGTCCACCACATGAAGGAGCTGTACGACCGGCCCGAGCGGCTGGCCGCCTGGCGCGACGCGGCGGAGGGGCGCGCGTCGGCGGCCCGCGCCGTCGCCGGGTACGGTGCGGCCGTCGGCTGGCCCGCCTGCGCCTTCGTGGGCGGGCTCGTGCACGCCTTCCCCGAAGCGAAGGTCGTCCTGACCGACCGCGACCCCGACGCCTGGTACGAGAGCGCCTACCGCACCCTGTACCTGAGCCGGTACGACGAGGAGGGCAGGAGGCGCCGCCTGGACGGGGACGCCGGACGGGTCGCCGCCTTCGCCGAAGAGCTCATCTGGGAGCGCACCTTCGGCGGCCGGTTCGAGGACCGCGCGCACGCGCTCGGCGTCCTGGCCGAGCACCGCGCACGCGTGCGGGCCGTCGTGCCGAACGACCGCCTGCTGGTGTTCCGCGCCGAGCAGGGGTGGGAGCCGCTGTGCGCCTTCCTCGGAGTGCCGGTCCCCGACACCCCGTACCCCAGGGGGAACACGGCGGCCGACTTCCACGCGCGCGTGCGGCGGCGTATCGGCGGCCGCTGAGGGTGCGCCGCCGGGGAGCACCGGAACCGGTGCCCGTGGCGGGAAAGTTCTGACGAATCGGCCGATTCTCCGTCCACGCCGCCAACGTGCGCCGTGTGGGGCGCGTCATACGTAATGATTCGTATCGCACCAATGGACGGAGAGTGAAGAATGGCGCGTACGACATCTCGACGCAGAGCGGTGCGCCGCACGGCGGCGACCCCCGTCGCCGCCGTGTCCGCGGTCGCCGCCGCGGCAGCCCTCGCCGCCGCCCCCGCGGGACCGGCCCTCGCCGAGCAGGGCCCGTGGCGGCAGGTCCACGGGTCGCCCGACGACGGCGGCTCGTTCACCGCCGTCGCCGCCGCGGGCCCCGACGCGGTGTGGGCCTTCGGCGACGACAGCGCCCAGGGGCCCGGCTCCACATGGATCCACCGCTGGGACGGCGACGCCTGGACCCGCGAACCCGTCCCCGAGGGGTGGACCGTCGAGCCGGACGCCGCCGACGCCTCCGCGCAGGACGAGGTGTGGGCGGCCGGAGGAACCCCCGACGGGGACGCGGTCGTGCTGCACTACGACGGCGAGGCGTGGACAGCGCCGGAGATCGACCCCGCCCTGCTGCCCACCGACGTGGCGGCGGTCGGCGACGGCACCGCCTGGATGCTCTCCCGCCCCGTGGACGGCTACGACCGCGCGGCGTACTTCGACGGCGACATCTGGAGGGACTACCCGGCGCCGTCGGTCACCCAGGCGGTCTCGGCGGCCGGGCCGGACGCGGTGTTCGCGGCCGGGATCCGGGACCGCACGGCCGCCGTCGACCGGTGGGACGGGGAGCGGTGGAAGCCCATGGAGGTGCCCGGCGTGGACCTGCCTCCGGGCGAGTCCGACGCGGTCTTCACCGACGTCCTGGCGCGCTCCGCCGAGGACGTCGTGGCGGTGGGCCACGTGTTCTGGAAGGACGGGAACGACCTGAACCACTACCGGCCGCTCCTGGCCCGCTTCGACGGCGAGTCGTGGTCGGTGGAGCAGGGCGAGGAGCCGGGCACCTACGACAAAGTCGCCGAGGACGGCGACGGCGGCCTGTGGGTCGTGAACAGCGGGTGGAACCCGACCATGGTGCACATCGCCGCCGACGGCACCACGACCGAGCAGCCGCTCTCGGACGAGAAGTACGACCTGTCGACGGGCGCGATGGACACCGTCCCCGGAGGCGGCGCCGTGGTGGTCGGGACCGCCTTCGAGAAGGGCGACCCGGACGTGTTCACCGACTACGGCTTCGTCTACGGCACGGGGCCCTGGGCGGCCGGGGGCGCGGGCTCCTGAGGCCGGGAAGCGGTTCGGCTCGGGTCCGGTTCAGGAGGCACGTCCCCTGAACCGGAGTCGTGTCCGTCCTGCGGGGCGGGTGCGATGGTCGAGGCGCCGACCAGGGCCCGACGGCGGCCCGGTCCGTCAGCGGGACTCCTGGCCGGGGCGCGCCGACCGCAGATCGCCGACCGCTCGAAGGCCCCGGCTGTAAGGGCGGTCGGCGAGGGCGTCCGGAGGGGCGCTCATCACAACACCTCTTCAATGAGGCGGTGTTGCCTAGCCCCGTCCTTCAGCTTCAGGACGGGGAGGAAACCGGCTCCCCGCGTAGCGGAACCAGTGAGTGCCGGACCGCCGGTGGGCGGTCCGGTTTGAGCCCGCCCGGGCCGCCGGCCCGCGGGACGCTAGAAGGTGACACAGGTGTCAACTTCAACCCGGACATGGCGCTCGTGGCGGAGGACACATGGGGAGTCCGTTCGCGGCGGCCCCGTTCGACCCGCTGGACGCCCGAACGGCCGGGGCACGCGCCTGGTGATCGGCACAGGGCGTATGCGGAACTCCCGGCGGCCACTGACGCCCACCGGTCGGCGGCGCGCGGCCCGGGGCTCATCACGTGACCGAACCGGATGCCTACTCACCGGACCGGCGCGGTCCGCTCATACTCGGCCGTGGTACCGCAGGTGCAGCCGGTGGACGCGCTCCGACATCTCCGGGGACGGGCCGTCCACCGCCACCCCGGGGGCCACCTCACGGATCGGCAGCGGGCGGACCGGAGGCTCCGGAAGGCCGAGGTCGGAGAGCCACCCCGTGAGCTGTTCGCTGGAGGCGGCGTACACGATCCGCCCCAGCCCCACCCAGGCGTGCGCGGCCGAGCACATCGGGCAGTGCTCGCCCGACGTGTAGACGGTCGCGGCCGGGCGGTCCTCAGGGCGCATCTTCTCGGCCGCCCACCGCGCGAGGGCGAACTCGGGGTGGCGGGTGCTGTCGCCGTCGGCGATGCGGTTGCGGTCCTCGGCCAGGACGACACCGTCGCCGGAGACCAGGACCGACCCGAAGGGTTCGTCACCGGCGTCCAGTGCCTCTTCGGCCAGGTCCACGCAGCGGCGCAGGTGCCGCAGGTCGGTGGCGTCCATGAACAACCGCCTCTCAGAGTCGTCGGGGCTACATCGGGGCTACAGCGGCCGGAAGGGCGGGGCCCAGACGGGCATTCTCCCGTAGAGGGCGGCGTGTGCGCGGGAAGGCCGCGTTCGTGGCGGACGCGGATCGCGTGTCCGATTCGACGGTGTCAGTGGCGCCGCCTAGTCTGCGCGGCGTGTCGAATACTTCCTCTCCTTCCTTCTCCGACCTCCTCGACGACGCCGCCTTCCTGTCGCTCGAGCACCAGCTCCGGCTGGAAGAGGCCGTCGGCCAGCACAACTGGAACGTGGACCTGCAGGCCCAGCGCTTCACCTTCACCGGCGAGCACGAGCTGACCTGCACCGACGTGCACCTGCTGGGCAGCGCCGCCCCCGGCCCCGGCTCCTGGCTGTGGGCGTGGGCCAACCCGTCCGGCTACCCCGAGGCGATCACCGCCCTCACCACCGCCGTGCGCGACTTCGGGCGCGAGCACGGCATCCCCGAGCTGGCCGAGCCGGAGGTGCCCTTCGGCGCCCTCCCGGGCGCGCCCGACCACCCGCGCGTGGTCGCCGCCCTGATGACCGAGGCGGCCAAGGCCGTCTCGGGCCGCTGGACCTCCTACACCGCCGAGGTCGGCTCGGGCACGCACGCCTCCTTCATGATCGAGCACCCCGCGTTCGCCCTCCCGGCGCCGGAGGGCCCACGGGTCATGCGGACCATCCAGGAGGGCCTGTCCGGCCTGCCGCTGAACGACCGGCGCCGGGCCCTGTACTCCTACGGGGTGCGGCGCGGCCTGCAGGCCGAATTCGACCCGTCGGGGTCCCGGCTCGACCTGGCCGGGCCGACCTTCCGGGCCACCGTCGAGTTCGACGAGTACGGGCGTCCCACCAAGATCGACGCGAAGATGGCGGGTGCGGACGGCGCGGACGGTGCCCAGGGCGCGGAGGGCGCGGAGGGCGCGTAGCCGCCGGGCTGACAGGCCGTGCGCCGGACGGTGCCGGTCCCCGACCCGGGCGGACGGGGACCGGCACCGCGGAGGTGCGGCGGAGGGGGATGGAGGGGGAGCCCCTTCGGCGCCGGTGCGCGGTCGGGATCAGTCCCCGCCGCCGCCTCCGCCCCCGTCGCCCGCGCCGTCCCCTCCGCTCCAGCCGCCTCCACCGCCGTAGCCCCCATAGCCGCCGTAGCCTCCGGCAGCGCCTCCGCCCCCGATCCTGCGGACGGGGGAGCGGTCGCCGAAGATGATGTAGGCCAGCACCAGCCCGACCACCCCCAGGCCGAAGGCGTAGATCGGCCACATGTCCGTCTGGGGGGTCTCGGCCTCCTCCGTCGTGGGCAGCTCCGGGTCGACGGCGCCCTTGGGCAGGACGACGTCGACACTCATCGCCTGCCCCGGCTCGACCTCGTCATGGGTGAAGGTCGCGCTCTTACCGCCGATGTCGGCGGACGTGCAGGGTGAGGTGCCGCCGAGGTTCCCCGCATAGCAGTCGATACCGTCCGGCTCCGCGGGCAGGTCCACCTCGACGCTCACATCGCGCACGGGCAGGGACCACTCGCTGCCGACCGTGTTCAGGAACATGCGGGGGTGGTCGCCCTCCCCGCGCACCATCAGCGTCTCGTAGGTGTAGGCGACGGCGAAGGTGCGGGTGCCGGTGAAGGGCCGGTCCGACTCGCCGATGACCACCTCGGTCACGTTGTCCCGCTCGTCCACCTCGACGGACCGCACGCCGCCGTTGTCGACCACCTCCACGTCCCGCAGTCCCAGGCCGATCTCCCGGGACCCCGAGATGCTGCCGTTGTGCGGCAGCAGGCGGCGGACGGGGGAGCCGTCGCCGCCGAAGTCGTAGGTCATCCGTTCGGTGATGCGGACGGTGGCGTCCCGGCCGACCCGTACCTCCACGTCCAGGGAGGCGATGGAGCGCTCACCGGCGGCCAGCGCGGGTGCGGCGGGGAACGCCGCGAACACCGCTCCGCACAGGGCCGTGGCGGTGGCGGCCCGCCGCGCGTGGGGTGCGTGCGGGAGGGGGAGCAAGCGGCGTCCGGGGCCGCGCAGGGGAGGGGCGCCGCGCCGGGCGGCGGAGGCGGGGAGAGGGACACCGGTGCAGACACGGGGGAGTGTGGAGTCCATGTCTCCTTGGATGCCGGGGGAGCCGATCCGGTTGCCTGTGTCGGACGGCGCCCCCGCACTCGCCCTCAACGTCCCTGGACGCTGGGCCTTACCAGGCTCCGGAGTTGGGGTTCATGGGCGAGTAGGGCCTCGTGCTTTCAGGGAACCTGCTGCTGAAGCGGACGGCTTCTCTCACCGTCCTTTCCTCGGAGGCGCCCTGCTTCTTCTCGCTCGGCTGTTCCGGCTGTTCCTCCTCGGCCTCATTCAGGATCTCGTTCTGCTCCGCCTGTTCGAGGAGCCGTGTGCAGCCTGCGGAGAAATCGGTGTCGACGGCCAAGTGCGCTTGGAGCACGGAGAAGACGGCGTCCAATTCGTCGCGACCGAGCCGGGGTCCGGAAACAACGCTTTCGGCGCCGATGATGAATCCGATGACCAGGCTGCCCAGTTCGACGAAGGACACGTCCCCGCTCGGCTCGCGCTCCAGACGGCCGAGGTCCTCGGCGGCCTGTCTCAGCGTCAGGAGTTCGATGCGGCCGAGAGTCGGCGTACTCAGGAGCCGTCTATAGGCCCTGAGGCGCCCGTTGATGTCCTCGTGCAGGGGTTCGGTGCGCAGGCGCAGAATGTCGTGGGTCTCGCTCCATGTCCGTGTCGGATCGTCCGGATCCGCGTACCAGATCAGCGCCTCTTCGTTCACATACCGCAGCATCGGCGTCATCATCAGCATGATCCGCGCCGCCGTTCCGTTCGTGCGAACGGCCGTGCTGCGCAGAAGCTTCGATGTCACCCCGTCGTAGGGGACCGTGATCTCGTACGGGTCGGTGATGTCGAGGTCCCCCGGCCCCTCGGGGCTCACCTCGAAGCCCAGGCATTCGCCGACGACCACCGGTTCACCGCGCTCGCGCTCCATCGTGGTCGTCGTCTCGCGCCTCAGGCCGCCTGAGTGCCGGATGCGGACCGTGTCCACGAACCCGTGCCACTCCTCGTCCATGAGCCCGCGCCAGTGCGCCGCCTGCCGCCGCCACCCGTGCCACGCCATCCGGTCCTCGTCCGGGAACAGCTTCGCCAGGTCCAGCGTCTCCCCGCAGCACGCCAGCAGCACCGCGAGGTTCAGCGAGTAGGCGGCCTGCCGGTACACGACCGTCGCGCGCCAGGGCTCGTAGCCCTCGAACTCCTGCGACGGGCGGGCGTACGGCGCCTCGTGGAACAGCGTCAGCAGCAGGTCGATGTAGTCGGAGCGTTCCTCCGGGACCTCGGCGAAGCGCTGGTGCAGGAGGTCGTCCAGGAACTCCACCACGGCCGCCCGCGACGTGAACGCCGCATAGGAGGTGATGGCGTACAGCTCCCCGTAGTCCAAGGGGCGTGTGCTCCGCCGCCGCCGGGAGCGCTTGCGCTCCTCCCGGCGGTCCTCGACCAGCCCGTCCAGCACGGCGGCCGCGTACCGTGCCACCAGGTACTCGCCGAACGTGGCGTGCAGGAACTCGTACACGCTCGCCGCGCGGTCCTTCGCCTCCGCACGCGACTCGTGCACGAAGAAGAACCGCCCCAGCACCTGGTCCGCGTCGCTCAGCGCACCGTGGAGGTCGGCACCCTCCGGGTGGACACCGGCGTCCGGGAACAGCGTCTCCAGGTCCTTGTCCAGCTCCTCCGCCGAGATCGTCTGACGGTGCCGAGTGAACATCGCCAGCGCCACGACCTCCAGACGGCGCAACTCACCCTCCACGGCCTGCTCGGCCTCGTCCTCGGTGAGGTTGGACCGGTGCTTGTCGATCTCCCGGTCGGCGAACATCCGGAGCAGCTCCTCATACAGGGCCGAGCGCGACAGCGCCCCCTCCTTACCCTGTAGGGCGTTGGCGTCCGAGTCGTAGATGAGCAGCATCATCAACAGCAGCGGCTGCTCGGCCAGCTCCCGGTACGCCAGCACCGACTCCAACGGGACCGGCGACAGGCCCCGGGCCGCGAGGGACTCTTCCTGGGCGTCGTTCCAGACCTCCAGCATCCGCTGGATCTGCGGGGTGCTGAACGACTCCAACTTGATCACCGGGCAGTTCTCCGGGAACCGCATCCGCCCGGCGACCACGGTCCGGCTGGTGACGATCACCGCCACCGGCCGCCCCATCTCCTCCTGCCGCCGCTGGAACTCCTGCACCTGCTCCAGGTAGTCCGACCGGTCCACGCCGGTGGCCTGGAGCAGCTCGTCGAAGCCGTCGAGGATCACCACCGGGAGTGCGCCCTCGGCCTCGTCGGCCAGCTCGCGCCAGGACACCCCGGTGTGCAGGGACGCGCGCAGGCCGTCGTCGATCTGGGCGTGGATCGGCGAGTTCGCCTGCACGCCGCGCAGCTCGACACGGATCGCCATGAAGTCCGACGGCGGCAGCTGCGCGGCGATCATCTCGGTCAGCTTGGACTTGCCCGCCCCCGGGTGTCCGAGGACGGTGATCGGGTAGCGCAGGGCCGTCCGACGCGTCAGCAGCCCGGCGATGACGAGCTGGATGTCGTCGTGGGTGGTGGCGTGCTCCTGCCACCACTTCTCGGAGGCGAGGTTCGCCCCGACGAGGCTGTGGGTGAACCGTCCGCGAGGGGAGAGGTAGCCCTCGGCGGCAGTGGGTACCCCGGCGCCCGGGCCGGCCGTGCGCAGGATGGGCCGGTCGAGCACGGCCCGGTTGAGCGTCGCCAGCTCCTCGCGCCGCCGTCCGGGGGCGCTCCCGGAGGAGACCTGCTCCAGGATGCCGCGCAGCGCGGCCAGTCCGGTCTCCACCCGTTCCATGCCCGCGTCGGTCCGCCGCTGCGCCTGCATCTGCGCCCAGATGCGCACCTCCGGGACGTCGGCGGCCAGCCCCAGGAGGCTGTCGGCGTAGTGCGCGACGGTCTTGGGCGCGATCGCGTCGACGTCCAGGCGTGCGCGCACGGCATCGCGCCCCGCCTTGTCCAGGCGCCCGAACGCCTCGCTCTGCTCGACGTGCTCCCGCAGCTCCCGGGTGATCCGGCGGTGCAGGCCGTAGGCCCTGAGCGAGGCAATGTCCCCGGATACCGACAGGGTCCCGTCCTCGATCCGCAGCACGCCCTCGTCCAGAGGCCGCACACCGTCGGCGATCTCCAGCTGTACTTCGCGGGTGAGCCGCAGGTCCTTCATGGCCAGCGGGCTGTCGGACTCGTCCAGCACCTCTTCGACCGCCGTGAAGAACGCCTCCACCGCGATGATCTTCAGCGCCGCCTCGATGCGCTCCATGCGGGTCATCCGGCTGACGCCGGTGATCTTCTCCCGCAGCGGCCGGATCGCCTCGCGCCCCTTCTTCACCAGCTCGCTGCGCACTCCGAACAGGTCCGGGACGCCCAGCGCGCCCAACCCGCCGTCGACCAGCATCTCCGCGAAGTCCAGGAGGGCGGGCTCGTCCTTGCCCAGAACCTTCAGCGCGTCCGCGTAGCTCAACTGCCTCTTCGCCATGTGGGGGGCGGCCTCTCCTCGTCCGGGGGCGACGGGTGCGTTCCGTGTGTGCGTTCCGTGCGCGGAAAACGGCTTTGATCCCGTCCGTCCGCGATGCGAGCATGCCATGGAAAGCCCCCAGCCGCAGGGGGTGCGGCACCGGGGCGGAGGAGCGCCGGGGCCGGACGGTGCGGCCGGGGACCGGACCGACCTGGAGGCCGCATGCCGTCCTACATCCGCGCCGTCACGTTCGACTGCGCCGACCCGTACACGCTCGCCCGGTTCTGGGCCGAGGTGGTCGGCGGGGAACTCGGCCCCGAGAACGCTCCCGGCGGGGACGAGGCGTGGGTGGTCGCCGCGGACGGGCGCCCCGAGCTGCTCTTCCTGCGGGTGCCCGAGGGCAAGGCCGTGAAGAACCGGGTGCACCTGGACCTGGGCCCGCGCGGCATCCGGCGCGAGGACGAGAAGCAGCGCCTCGTCGACCTCGGTGCGACGGTCCTGAAGGACTTCCGCCGCGACAACGGGGGCGGCTTCTGGCTCCTGGCCGACCCCGAGGGCAACGAGTTCTGCGTCGAGCTCAGCGACGAGGAGATCCCGGAGGTCTACGGCCGGCAGCCCTGAGGGCCGGGGCCCACGGGTACCCGATGGCCGGTCCGGAGGCGACCGGCCCGGCCATCGGAGGGAGACCGCTAGGGCAGGCGCCAGTCCACCGGCTCGCCGCCCCGCTCCTGCAGCAGCGCATTGGCCCGGCTGAACGGGCGCGAGCCGAAGAAGCCGTTCTTGGCCGACATGGGGCTCGGGTGCGTCGACTCCACGCACGGCACGTCCGGCATCAGCGGGCGCAGGTTGCGCGCGTCGCGGCCCCACAGGATCGCCACCATGGGCGTGCTGCGCGCGGCCAGGGCGCGGATGGCCTGGTCGGTGACCTCCTCCCAGCCCTTGCCCCGGTGCGAGGCGGGCTTGCCCGGCATCACCGTCAGCGCCCTGTTCAGCAGCAGCACACCCTGCTTGGTCCACGGCGTGAGGTCGCCGTTGGAGGGCTTCGGCAGCCCCAGGTCGTCGCAGTACTCCTGGAAGATGTTGCGCAGGCTGCCGGGGAGCTTGACGTCGGGCGCCACCGCGAAGCTCAGCCCGATCGCGTGCCCGGGGGTGGGGTAGGGGTCCTGCCCCACGATCAGTACGCGCACGTCGTCGAACGGCTGCTGGAAGGCGCGCAGCACGTTCTCACCGGCCGGGAGGTAGGTCCGCCCGTCGGCGACCTCTTGGCGCAGGAAGGCGCCCATCTCCTCGATCTTCCCGGCAACCGGCTCCAGGGCTTCGGCCCAGCCCTTGTCCATGATCTCGTTCAGCGGTCGTCCCATGCGGACAAACCTAGCGACGCCCGAAGACCGAATCGGACGGATTCGCCGATCCGGCGGGGAGCGGCGAGCAGACCGGACCCGGCCGCCGTTCCGGGGAACGGAACAGGGCCCGTCCGGGTCTGAGTCAGATGCGCGGCCCCGCCCGGAGCGCCGCGTCGGGGCGGGGCACCCGGGCGAGGGGCGGGCGAACACCTCCGGCGGGGCGGTTATCGTGGCCCAGCGACCCCGATGGGGCCGTATCCCCGCGACCCCGGACCATTGCGAGCAGCGCGTGAACCAGCAGCCCGACGGCGACCGGAACCCCCAGCCCCCGCAGCACGGCCCCGGGCCCGGTGGGCCCACCCCTCCCGGCGCACCGGCGGGTCCGCCGGTGCCCGGACCTGCCGGACCGCCTTCCGGGCATCAGCCCCCCGGTCCGCAGGACCCCGGGCGGTACCCCTCTGGGCCTCAGCCCTCGGGCTATGGGCCTCCGCCGGGCCCGCCCGGCCCGCAGGGCGGGCACCCCGTCGGCCCACCGCCCGCGGGGCCCGGCCCCGCAGGGCCTCCGCCTCCGGGCGGCCCCGGCGCGCCTCCCGGCCCTCCGCCCGGCGCCCCGCAGGGCCCGCCTCCTGGGCCCCCTGGATCGCCGGGAGCGCCCGGCGGC
>NZ_ANBH01000006.1:35735-68791 GCF_000341185.1 Nocardiopsis chromatogenes YIM 90109 | reverse complement strand
CCGGCCGATGCCGGGCGGGGCACCGCCGAAGAAGTCCAGGACCGGGCTGGTCATCGGCCTGGTCGCGGGCGGCCTGGCGGTCGTACTGGTGGTCGCGGCCGGCGCCTTCCTCCTCCTGCGCGGCGGCTCCGGCGGGGACGGGGAGGCGGCGTCCGCCGACGGGCTGCAGGTCCAGCAGGACGACGGCAGCGTCGTCCTCTCCGAACCCGGCACCGATGCCCCCGTCGTCGAGGTCTACGCAGACTTCCAGTGCCCGCCCTGCAAGGAGTTCCACACCGAGCACGGAACCCTGCTGGAGGACATGGGATCCTCCGGCGAGGCGACCGTGCACTACCGGCCCATCAGCATCTTCGCCACCCAGGGCGGGACGATGGCGGAGAACTCGCTGCGCGGGGGCGCGGCGGCGATCGTCGCCGCCGAGTACGGCCACTACCTGGAGTACCAGGACCGGCTGTTCGACGCCCAGCCCGCCGAAGAGGAGCAGGGGTTCAGCGCCGAGGAACTCGTCTCCCTGGGCGAGCAGGTGGGCATCGACGACCCGGAGTTCGCCGAGCGCATCGACGAGGAGGTGGCCGCGGCCGACGCCGAGGTGAACGGGGGCGGTGCACCCAGCGGCAGCGCCGTGGATGCGCTGCTGAACGCGACCGACGCGGCGATGGCGCGGTACACGGGCACGGACGCGCTGGCCGGGACGCCCGCGGTCTACATCAACGGCTCGTCGGTCGACCCGTTCACCACCGACCTGCAGTCCACGATCCTCGACGCCGCCCCCGGAGAGGTCGACACCGAGCCGCGGTGAGGCCGACCGGCCACGACGGCACGGGAAGGTGGGCGGGTGGGGCGGGTGGCGCAGCCGGGCCCGGCGGGGCCCGGCTCCGTACCGGCGGACCGGCACCCGCCTTCCCGGGCCCTAAGGCATCGGAAGCGGTCTCGCCGCCCATCACCTCTCAGATCGCTGATGGGAGATGTGTGCCCCGATCAGTGGTCACAGGCCGACAGCGGCCGCTTGACCGGGGTGCCGATCAGCCGGTCGTGCCCGATCGCGGCGTAGTGCGCGCAGCCCCTCCGGCACACCCCGGCCCATAGACCCCCGGCGGTGCACGCGGCACGGTCCCCCAGCCCCGACCGGACCGTCAGCGTCCGGACCACCACCCCGGTCCACTGGCGCACCCGTCCCATGCACACCGGCCACGGGCCCCGTCACCGTGCCCCAGTCGGTTCAGAGGTCCCGTCAACGATCTCAGGGGGCGGACCCGCCACCCGGCAGGCCGCGCCACTCAGCGGGACTCCGTCCAGGCCCTTCGCCGCTCCCCGTCACCGGGCCCGGATCTGGGCGATCTGCAGCACCCGCACCGTGAAGTGGAAGATGCTCGTCCTGCCCTGCACGTACACCCGGTAGCAGTCGTCCCCGTCCCGCGTGATGATCCGCGCCTGGGGCGACAGCGGCCCCGGCATCGTGTGCGTGCGCGCCAGCTCCAGCGCCGCGGCCTGGGCCGCGTCCCGGTCCTCGTAGGCCCATTCCAGGCTTTCCGCCAGGACCCGGTCGCCGCGCCCCTGGGACTCCTCCACCACGGCCAGCCAGCGGCCCGTGCGCTCCGCGCGGCGCTCCCGGCCGTTCTGCTCCGTCTTCGCCTGCATGCCCGTGCCTCCCGCCCGGTCGTGCTCGGCCCGCCGGGCGGATGTCGCGCCCGGAACCGTGAAGCGCCACTGTGACACTCCGTCCCCAACGAGTGTGATCCGCACTTTGAACGGCGTATGGCAGATGCCCCCGCGTCCGCCGGTCGCGGGATCGCCGCAGGTGGGGGCGGAGCGCCGGGGATGGCAGGGTAGTGGCCGCATGCGGTCCCGCCGCGTGCGCGGCGGGACCGGCCCGCCGCGGTCGCTACAGCCGCCCCAGGTGCCCCTGCTCTTGTTGCGGTGCGGGGCCGATTCCCCGGCGCGCCACGTCACTCGCACGCCGTGGCTCACACCCGGCTCCGCGGCCCTCGGTGGGCCCGCCGAGCCGACCGCGGGCGAGTCCGGGGTGCTGCGGATGCGCCTGACGGTCGAGTGGTTCGGCGACTGCGGCGGTGCCGCCGTGTGGGCGTCCCGAAGCTCACCCGAGGGCGCCCAACGGGCGTCCCGGCGCGGACGGCGCGGGGGTCAGCCCTCCACGTCGTCCGGGTCGGCCGTGTGCACCGACAGCACCCCCTCCAGGGCGGCCAGCGCCGCCGCCAGCTCGGGCGGCCCGGACCGTCCGACCAGGGTCAGCGCCAGCTCGACGGCGCCTCCGTCGTCGCTGGGGCGGGTGCGCACGTCCCGCACGTCGAACCCGCGCGAGGTCGCCTCGGAGAGGATCATCCGCAGCACCCCCTGCCGGTCGCGGTACTCGATCTCCAAGACGACGGTGTCCGGGGCCGACCGGGTGATGCGCCGGGTCAGGTACGGGTAGACGTAGGCGACCAGGAAGTGCATGGCCGTCACCGCCGCCGCCAGGAGCCACAGCCCCGNGGTGCCCACGGCGGCGGCCACCCATACGGTGGCCGCGGTGGTCAGGCCGCGCACCACGTCCCGGCGGACGAAGATCAGGCCGGCGCCGATGAAGCCGATGCCCGAGACGATCTGCGCGGCCAGCCGGGAGGGGTCCAGCGTGACCCCGTCCAGCTCCAGCACGTCGCCGAAGCCCCACTTGCTCACCAGCATGAACAGCGCGGCGCCGACGCCGACGAGCGTGTGCGTGCGCAGCCCGGCGCTCTTGTGCTGGATCTGGCGTTCGAGGCCGATGAGGGAGCACAGCACCAGGGCCGTGAGCAGTGCGAGGAGCTGCTGCCAGCCCTGGACCGACACGTCGAGCATGGGGGTGCACTACCCGCACGGGCCCAACGCCCACCCCAGAACGGGGCCAAGCGGGGGTCAGGGGCGGGGACGGGTGCCGCGCGGCGGGGCGCGCGGCCCCGCCGCCCCCGGCCTACTTGCAGCGGCGCAGGCCGTCGTGCTTGGACAGGTTGAGCGCGGTGGTCACCATCGGCACGTGGCTGAAGGCCTGCGGGAAGTTGCCGACCTGCCGTCCGGCCTTGGAGTCCCACTCCTCGGCCAGCAGCCCCACGTCGTTGCGCAGCGACAGCAGCCGCTCGAACAGCTCCCGGGCATCGCCCTCGCGCCCGATGCGCAGCAGCGCGTTGGCCATCCAGAAGCTGCACGCCAGGAAGGCGCCCTCGTCGCCGGGCAGCTTGTCCGCGGTCCCGGCGCGGTCGGTGCGGTAGCGCATGACGAATCCGTCGACCATCAGGTCGTCGCGGATGGCCTCGATGGTGCCCACCACGCGCGGGTCGTCGTAGGGCAGGAAACCCACCTCGGGGATGAGCAGCAGCGCGGCGTCCAGCTCCTTGCTGCCGTAGTACTGGGTGAAGGTGTTGCGGTCGGCGTCGAACCCGTACTCGCACACCTCGGCGTGGATGGTGTCGCGCAGCGCCCGCCAGCGCTCGATGGGGCCGGCCATGCCGAACTCCTCGACGGTGCGCACGGCGCGGTCGGCGGCCACCCAGGCCATCACCTTGGAGTGCACGAAGTGCTGGCGCGGGCCGCGCACCTCCCACAGCCCCTCGTCGGGCTCCTGCCAGCACCACTCCAGGAAGTTCACCAGGGAGCGCTGCATGCCCCACACGTGCTCCTCGCGGGGGAGCCCGGAGCGGCGGCCCAAGTCCAGCACGTCCATGACCTCGCCGTAGACGTCGAGCTGGTACTGGTGCACGGCGGCGTTGCCGATGCGCACCGGGCGCGAGTCCTCGTAGCCGGGCAGCCAGCCGGCCTCCCACTCGGGCAGCCGCCGCTCGCCGCGCACGCCGTACATGATCTGCATCTGCTGCGGCTCCCCGGCCACCGCCCGCACGAGCCATTCGCGCCAGGCGTCGGCCTCCTCGGTGTAGCCGCTGCGGATGAGCGCCTCCAGGGTGATGGTGGCGTCCCGCAGCCAGCAGTACCGGTAGTCCCAGTTGCGCACGCCGCCGACCTCTTCGGGCAGCGAGGTGGTGGGGGCGGCGACGATGCCGCCGGTGGGGGAGAAGGTGAGCGCCTTGAGGGTGATCAGCGAGCGCACCACGGCGTCCCGGTAGCGGCCGTCGTAGCTGCACTTGGCCACCCAGTTGCGCCAGAACCGCTCGGTGCGCGAGAGCGACTTCTCGGCGTCGAGGTGCTCGGACTCCTCCACGTGCGAGGGGTGCCAGGTCATCACGAACGGCACCCGCTGCCCGGCGGTGACGGTGAACTCGGCGTCGTGGGCGAAGTTGTGCCCGTCGAGGGGGACGGTGGTGCTGATCCACACCGAGTCGGGGCCGGCGACGGCGGCCAGCTCGGCGCCGCTGCGGCGCATCCAGGGGACCACGTTGCCGTAGTCGAAGCGCAGCCGCAGGGCGGTGGACATGCGCACGGTGCCGCTGACGCCCTCGACGATGCGCACCAGGTGGGGGGCGCCGCCGCGGGGCGGCATGAAGTCGATGACCCGGACCGTGCCCTCGTCGGTGGCCCACTCGGTCTCCAGGACGAGGGTCTCGGGGCGGTACCGGCGGGAGGTGGCGGTGGCGGGGCCGTCGGCGGGCCGGATCCACCAGTTGCCGTTCTGCTCGTCGCCGAGCAGGGCGCTGAAGCAGGCCGGGGAGTCGAAGTGGGGGAGGCAGAGCCAGTCCACGGAGCCGTCGCGCCCCACGAGCGCGGCCGTTTGCATGTCGCCGATCAGCGCATAGTCCTCGATCCAGCCGGACACGCGGCTCACCCCCTGGTGTGTAATGAAGATCACATCGTGCGCGGACGTACCGTATCCGACTCCGAGGGGTGGTCGGGGGCCTCTGACCGCGCCTCGGTCACCTCATGCCCCCCGCCGGGTCGCGGCGGGCGGGCCCACCTGCCCGCCGGTGCCGGGGACGGGTATCCATCGGTCTTCCCGCGGCGCCCCTGTGCGACGCCCCCAGCGCCCGTGCACGGGTTTCCGGGCAGCCGAAGGCAGGGGGGATGGACCGACGATTCGCTCCGTCACCGTCCGTCCGGGACAGCGTACCGGCGCCGACGGCGTACCGGCAGCCGTCGATCGCAATGGATCGGGGTCATTTCCTTTCGGGCACTTGCATGCGGGGGATGCACACCTGTGCCAGCGGGCCGATCGCCAGGGCGAAGGCGACCGTGCCCACCCCGGCGGTCCCGCCCAGCAGCATCCCGGCCGCGACCACGGCGACCTCGATCGCGGTGCGCGCCGCGCGGATGGACAGGCCGCGTTCGGCCAGCCCGGTCATCAGCCCGTCGCGTGGGCCCGGGCCCAGCCGGGCGCCGATATAGCAGCCGGTCGCCGCGCCCGTGACGAGGGTCCCGGCCGCCAGATAGGCGATGCGCAGCGCCAGGGCGTGCGGGTCGGGCAGCCACAGCAGGGTCAGGTCGACCGACAGGCCCACGAGCACGACGTTGCTCACCGTGCCCGGGCCGGGGCGCTGGCGCAGCGGGATCCACAGCAGCATCAGCAGTGCGCCGACGATGACGCTCCACGTCCCCACGCTCAGGCCCGTGCGCTCGGCCAGGCCCTGGTGCAGCACGTCCCACGGCATGGCCCCCAGGTCGGCGGCGAGTAGCAGGGCGCCGCCGACGCCGTAGAGGTGCAGGCCGACCAGGAGCTGGGCCAGGCGGCGCGGCCGGGGCGCGGGGACGAGGCGGGCGAGCAGGGAGGAGACGGGGGTCCGGCGGGGCTGAAGGGAACGGGGCATGTGCGTAATATTGGCACCATGGTGTGTCGCATGTTGAGTGCCAATTTGAAAAAGTGGCCCGGTTATGGCCGGTGAGCGCCGGATCAATGGACGGCTATTGGCTCGACTCGTCGGCGACGGGGCGCAGGGGCGGCCCTACTACCTGGCGGTAGGGCGGGCCATCGGCGGCCTGATCCTCGACGGCCGGGTGCCCACCCACACCCGGCTGCCCGCCGAACGGGACCTGGCGGCGGCGCTGGGGGTCAGCCGCAACACCGTCACCGCCGCCTACGCCTGGCTGCGCGAGAACGGGTACCTGGACAGCCGCCAGGGCGCGGGGAGCTGGACGGTGCTGCCCGACTCCGGCACCGCCGCCTCGTCGCCCTTCGTCCCCCAGGCCGAGCACATCGACCTGGGCGTGGCCGCCTCGCCCGCGGTCGAAGGGCTGCAGGAAGCGGCCCGCCGCGCCGTCGAGCAGCTCCCCGCGCACCTGGGCAAGCTCGGCTACACCCCGCGCGGCCTGCCCGAGCTGCGGCACGCCATCGCCCGCCGCTACGTCGAGCGCGGCCTGCCGACCACGCCCGACCAGATCTTCGTGACCAACGGCTCCCAGCACGGAGTCGCGCTGCTGATGGACCTGCTGCTCGAACCCGGCGACACGGTGCTGGTGGAGTCGCCCACCTACCCGCACGCCCTGGAGTGCGCCCGTCGCGCCGAGGTCCGCATCCGCACCCTCGGCGTCACCTCCGACGGCTGGGACATGGACTCGGCCGCCGACGCCTTCCGCCAGTGGCGCCCCAAGGCCGCCTACCTCATCCCCGACTTCCAGAACCCCACCGGCGCCCTGATGGACGACGACGAGCGCGCCGCCGTGGTCCGCGAGGCCAAGCGCGCGGGCACCTCGGTCATCGTCGACGAGACCGTGGCCGAGCTGGCCATCGACTCCGGCGACCAGCCCGCGCCCATGGCCGCCTACGACACCGACGGCCGGGTGTTCAGCGTCGGCTCGGTCTCCAAGCTGCTGTGGGGCGGCCTGCGGGTGGGGTGGGTGCGCACCACGCCGCCGATGGTGGAGCGCCTGATGGCGGCGCGGCAGCGGGTGGACATCAGCAGCCCGCTGCTCGACCAGCTCATCGTCACCCGCCTGCTGGCCGACGTGACCCGCATCAGGGCCGAGCGCAGTACCGCGCTGCGGCGCGGGCGCGACGCCCTGGTGGGGCTGCTGCGCGAGCGCCTGCCGGGCTGGCGGTTCACCACGCCCAGCGGAGGGCTGGTGCTGTGGGTGGCGCTGCCCCAGCCGATCGCGGGGGCGCTGTGCGAGGCCGCGCTGCGGCACGGGGTCCACCCGGCGGCCGGGCCGGTCTTCGGCACCGAGGGGACGCTGGAGCGCTACGTGCGCCTGGCCTACACCCAGCCGCCGGAGGTGCTCGAAGAGGTCGTGGACCGGCTCTCCGACGCCTACGGGGAGGCCATGGCGCGCCCGGCCCCGATGCACGGGGAGCTCTACCTGTGAGGCCGGTCCGCGCGTCCCGCACGGCCCGCGGGCGCGGGGTGCCCCTGGGGCCCGCCCCCGGGGGCACCGCCCGTGCGCCCGCCGTCGCGGAGCGTCGCCGGATCATCCGCGCTCTTGCCCTCCATCGCCTAACCGTGTTCGGATATGCGGGCGGGGGTGACGTGCATCACTTTCGAGAGGCGGGAGGGCGGTCGTGGACGTCGAGCGGACTCTGCGCGAGCGCGCGGCGGTCGAGGCCGAGATCGAGGGCCGGACCCTGGTGGACTGGTTGCGCAGCACGGCGGAGGAGGACGGGGACGCCCCCGCCCTCTCCGACCGTGCGGGCGACGGATGGACGACGCTGACGTGGGCGCAGTACCGCGCCGCCGCCTTGGAGGCCGCGGCGGCCTTCGCCGGGGCGGGCGTCCGGCCGGGCGAGGTCGTGGCGCTCATGCTGCCCAACCGGTCCGAGCACCTGATCGCCGACATGGGGGCCGTGCACGCCGGTGCGGTCCCCTTCACCGTGTACGCGACCTTCGCCCCGGAGCAGGTCGCCTTCGTCGCCCAGGACTGCGGTGTGCGCGCCGTGGTCCTGGAGGGCGCCGACGAGCTGGAGCGCTGGGGCCCCGCCCTGGAGCGGTCCGAGACCCTGCACACCGTGGTGCTGATGGACCCCGAGGCGGTGCCGGACGCCCCTAAGGACGGCCGCAGATACGTCTCCTGGGCCGACTTCACCGCCGACGGCGCCCGCCTGCATGCCGCCGACCCCGGCCGGGTCGAAGCGCGCGCGGCGGCGCTGACCCCCGAGGACAACGCGACCCTGCTCTACACCTCGGGCACCACCGGCGACCCCAAGGGCGTCTTCGAGACCCACCACCAGGTCCTCTACCAGTGCGTCATCACCCTGCGCGCCAACGCCACCCCCAGGCGGGCCGTCACCCTGTCCTACCTGCCGATGGCGCACATCGCCGAGCGCGTCCTCAGCGCGTACCTGCCCATCAGGGTGGCCGGGCACCTGTACTTCTGCCCCGATCTGCCGCGCCTGGGCGAGTTCCTCGGCCTGGTGCGCCCGCACGGGCTGTTCGGCGTGCCGCGCGTATGGGAGAAGCTCCAGTCCGGCCTCACCGCCGCCCTGGCCGCCGCCCCCGAAGAGCAGCGCGCGGCGATCGAGGAGGCCTCCCAGGTCGCCCGCGCCTACCTGGAGCAGGGCCAGTACGGCCGCGAGCGCGACCCCGGCCTGGCCGAGCGCTTCGCCCGGGTCGACGCCGAGGTGCTCGCGCCCATCCGCGCCCTGATCGGGCTGGACCGGGCCGAGTACTGCATCACGGCCGCCGCCCCGATGCCCGAGGAGACCCTGCGCTTCTTCAGCGGCCTGGGCCTCCTCATCCGGGACGTGTACGGCATGACCGAGAACTGCGGCGCCGTCACCGTCAACCGGCCCGACGCCTACCGCTTCGGCAGCGTCGGCGTCCCATCGGAGGGCATGGAGGTGAGCGTCGCCGACGACGGGGAGATCCTGGTGCGCGGCCCCATCAACGTGTCCGGCTACCACGAGCGCCCCGGGGACACCGCCGCCCTCGTCGACGAGGAGGGGTGGCTGCACACCGGGGACGTGGGCCGGATCGACGAGGACGGCTTCGTCTACGTGGTGGACCGCAAGAAGGAGCTGTTCATCACCTCGGGCGGCGAGAACATCGCCCCGGCCTCCATCGAGAGCCGCCTCAAGGAGCACCCGCTGATCGGCCAGGCCCTGGCCTACGGCGACCGGCGCCCCTACCCGGTGGCGCTGCTGACGCTCGACGCCGAGGTCGCCCCCGGGTGGGCGCGGGCCCACGGGATCGAGGGGGCCGACCTGGCCGAGCTGGCCCAGCACCCGGTGGTCCTGGAGGAGGTCGCCCGCGCCGTGGAGGCGGCGAACGCCGGTCTGGCGCAGGTGCAGAAGGTCAAGCGCTGGCGGCTGCTGTCCACCGAGTGGAGCGTGGAGAGCGAGGAGCTGACGCCCTCGCTCAAGCTGAAGCGCCGGGTGGTCCACCGCAAGTTCGCCGACGCCATCGACGGCCTGTACGACGGCTGAGGCCCGGCGGGGCGCGTTCGCCCCCGGAGCACCCCCGCGCGGCACCGACGGTCCCCTCCGGCGCCGCGCGGGGGAGCGCCTCAGCCCTTGGCGGCGAAGCGTGCCGCGAAGCGCGCGACCTCGGCCAGGGCCTCCTCGGGGTCGGACTCGTTGAACACCTCGTGCTGGGCGCCGGGCAGGATGCGCGCCGTGACGTCGTTCCCGGCCAGGCTCAGAATCCCCTGCGTAGTGCGGTCCAGGGGCACGATCCTGTCGTCCGAGCCGTGGATCCACAGCAGCGGCAGGGGGTCGATGCACCCGTCCGCGCCGATCCGGTCCAGCTCGGTGGCCATGGCCTCCAGGGTCGGCCGCTTGAAGGGGCCGTGCCACACCAGATCATCGGCGGCGTAGGCGGCGCCCACCCGCGGGTCCCGCGACAGCGTCGCCGGGTCGATCGGCACGTCGGGGATCTCCTCGTGCGCGAGCAGTTCGGGGACCAGGTCCCACCGGCCCAGCACCGGGCCGGACAGCGCCAGGGCCGTCAGCTCCTCCGGGTGGGTCTGGGCATAGCGCGCGGCGATCAGCCCGCCCATGGAGTGGCCCACCATCACCAGCGGCAGGCGCGTGTAGGCGCTGCGGGCCTGGGTGACCAGGCGGTGGACGTCCTCCACCACGCCCGCGAAGTCCTCGATGAGCACGCGCTCGCCCTCCGAGCGCCCGTGCCCGCGGTGGTCGAGCCCGTAGACGGCGGCGCCCTGCGCGCACAGGTACTCGGCCACGTGCTCGTACCGGCCGATGTGCTCGCCGTAGCCGTGCACCAGCACCGCCAGCCAGGAGGGGTCCTGCCCCTGCTCGGCCCAGGCACGGGCGTGCAGGCGCTGCGCCCCTCCGGGGCCGCCGGGCAGCCCCCATTCGCGCGAGACGGCCATCGAGGCTCCTTCCGTTGTCGTCCCCCGACGGTAGCGTGCACGGTGCGCGCGGGGCCCGAGCGGACCCGCCGCACCGGAAGGGCCGCGGTCCCCGCGGAAGGGGGCCGGGCGTGGTGGACTCACCGGAGGGCGGTGGGCCCGCCGCCGGGGCCGCCGTGGCCCGGCTGTGGCATCGGCCGAATCTGCGCCGAGCAGGGGGAGTGGTTTTGTACCGCGCGACGGAAATTCGACCGAAACCCGGTCGGAAAACGTCCCGAACTGGACGCACGTGTGCAAGAACGGCCCGTCCGGCACTGCGGGACGAACCACACATCTTTTAGGGTGGTGTGTGTCGGGAAGCACCAAGGAGATGCGGTCCCGGCCCCCACAGCCGCTTGCGGGCGGCCGCCCGACCGGGTCCCGCGACGAATATGGGAGGTGTCGCCCGTGCTGGCTGATTCCTACGGGAGAGTGGCCACCGACCTGAGGGTCTCCCTCACCGACCGGTGCAACCTGCGCTGCACGTACTGCATGCCCCCGGAAGGGCTGGAGTGGCTGCCCAAGCCGGAGCTGCTGACCGACGACGAACTCCACCGACTGATCCGTATCGGCGTCACGATGCTCGGAATCACGGAGGTCCGTTTCACCGGGGGCGAGCCGCTGCTGCGCCGCGGCCTGCCCGGCATCATCGCCGCCGCGACGGAGCTGCGGCCCCGCCCCAAGACCGCGCTCACCACCAACGGCATCGGACTGGCCCGGATGGCCCCGGCCCTGGCCGAGGCCGGGCTGGACCGGGTCAACGTCTCCCTGGACACCCTGCGGCCCGACGTCTTCGAGCAGTTGGCCCGGCGCCGCCGCCTGCCCGACGTGCTCGACGGCCTGGCCGCCGCCGACGAAGCCGGGCTGGTCCCGGTCAAGGTCAACGCCGTCCTCATGCGGGGCGTCAACGACGACGAGGCCCCCGAACTGCTCGCCTACTGCCTGGAGCGCGGCTACGAGCTGCGGTTCATCGAGCAGATGCCGCTGGACGCCCAGCACGGCTGGCGCCGTGACACGATGATCACCGCCGACGAGATCCTCGACCTGCTCAGCACCCGATACGACCTGGCGCCCGACGACACCGAGGACCGGGGCAGCGCTCCGGCCGAGCGGTTCCTGGTCGACGGCGGCCCCGCCACCGTCGGCGTGATCGGCTCGGTTACCCGGCCCTTCTGCGGGGCCTGCGACCGGGTGCGGCTGACCGCCGACGGCCAGATCCGCAACTGCCTGTTCGCCCGGGAGGAGTCCGACCTGCGCCCGCTGCTGCGCGGCGGCGGCACCGACGAGGAGATCGCCGAGCGCTGGAGAGCCGCGGTGGCGAGCAAGCTGCCCGGCCACGGCATCGACGACACCGGCTTCCTGCAGCCCGCCCGCCCCATGTCGGCGATCGGAGGCTGAGGCCGGGGGCGGACCGGTCCCCAGGGGCGGACATACGCACGGAAAACCCGTTGCCGCAGCGGGGCCGCCCCTGGTCTGATTTCCGGGCGCCGGGCCGCGGGCCCGGCGGTACCGGCCATGAGGGCCGGTGCGACCGATCCGCCCGTCAGAAGAAGGCGAAGGAGCCATGCCTTACACGGAGGCGCCCGGCGCGCGCGTGCCCATCCGGATGTGGACCGACCCGGAGGGCGTCGAACCGGCCGCCATGGACCAGCTCCGCAACGTCACCCGGATGCCCTGGGTGCACGGCTTGGCCGTGATGCCCGACGTGCACTTCGGCAAGGGCGCCACCGTCGGCTCGGTGATCGCGATGCGCGACGCCGTGTCCCCGGCGGCCGTGGGCGTGGACATCGGCTGCGGCATGACCGCCGTCAAGACCACGCTGAAGGCCGAGGACCTGCCCGACGACCTGGGCCGCCTGCGCTCGGACCTGGAGGCGGCCGTCCCCGTCGGCTTCCGCATGCACCGCGCGCCGGTGAACGTGGCCCGCATCCACGGTTTCAAGACCGGCGACTGGGACCGGTTCTGGGGCCGCTTCGGCGACCTGGCCCCTGCCGTGCACGGCCGCCGCGACCGCGCCGCCCATCAGATGGGCACCCTGGGCGGCGGCAACCACTTCCTGGAGGTCTGCCTCGACGACGACGGCGCCGTGTGGACCGTGCTGCACTCGGGGTCGCGCAACATCGGCAAGGAGCTCGCCGAGCACCACATCGAGCGGGCCCGCAAGCTGCCGCACAACCAGGACCTGCCCGACCGCGACCTGGCCGTGTTCGTCTCGGGCACCCCGGAGATGGACGCCTACCGCCGCGACCTGTTCTGGGCCCAGGACTACGCGCGCCGCAACCGCGACGTCATGATGGGCCTGGCCTGCGACGTGCTGCGCCGCTCCTTCCCGGGCGTGGGCTTCGGGCAGTGGATCTCCTGCCACCACAACTACGTCGCCGAGGAGCGCTACGACGGCGTGGACGTCCTGGTCACCCGCAAGGGCGCGATCCGCGCCGGCAAGGGGGAGTACGGGATCATCCCCGGAAGCATGGCGACCGGCACCTACATCGTGCGCGGCCTGGGCAACGAGTCCTCCTTCAACTCCGCCTCGCACGGGGCGGGGCGGCGCATGAGCCGCAACAAGGCGCGCAAGACCTTCACCGAGGCCGACCTGGCCGAACAGACGCGCGGGGTGGAGTGCCGCAAGGACTCCGGTGTGGTGGACGAGATCCCCGCCGCGTACAAGGACATCGAGGAAGTGATCTCGGCCCAGACCGACCTCGTGAAGGTCGCGGCGCACCTGCGCCAGGTCGTGTGCGTCAAGGGCTGATGCGGCCGGGGCGGGCGGGGGCCGCCCCCGGTGGTGAAGGCGCGTGGCGCAGGGGCGATTTGGGCGCCTCGTGCGTGGCCGGTCCAGGGGGCGGCCCTGCTCCTCAGGTCCTCGTCGCCTCGGGCCGCCCAGGATCCCCGCCGCCCGGCCCCGTCGACCCCGGTGCCGGGCGGGCCCCTCTGACCGACGTCGCCGCCTGTAGCGCCGCCGTCTCGCGCGGGAGTGACCGGAGGCGGTCACGTACGGGTGGCGGGTTCCGCGGACGGCGCGGGGGTGAACCGCCGGGTGACGTCGGGGCCCTTGGTGGATTCCGGTGCCCTTGCGACGTTCGGCGCTGACCGGTCCCGTGGCGGCCCCGGCGCCCCGAGGGGCCCCGGGCATACCGTTCCTGGTCCCGCTGAGCGAGAATCGCTCTGCGGCCAGGGCGGGGCGGACGCGGCAGGGGCAGTCCGCCGGGGCGCGTGGGCGGCCGCATCGAGGGGAGGGGCCGTGGAGGCGCTCGAAGAGTGCGACAGCGTCATCCTCGCGGGCGGGAGGGCGAGCCGCATGGGCGGCGCGGACAAGCCCGGCCAAGAGGTCGGGGGAGCGACCCTCCTGGAGCGCGTCGCCGCGGCAGCCCCGGGCCGCGTGGTCGTTGTGGGGCCGCCCCGCGAAAGCCCGCACGCGGTCTACGTCCGTGAGGACCCGCCGGGCTCCGGGCCCGTCCCGGCGCTGCGTGCCGGGGCGGCCGAGGTCCGGGCGCCCTGGACGGCGGTGCTCGCCGGAGACATGCCCTTCCTGAGCGCCGAGCACGTGACCGTGCTGCGGGCGGCCGCCGAGGGGCGGCACGGCGCCGTCATGGTGGACTCCGAGGGGCGGGAGCAGTGGCTGCTGGGCGTCTGGCGCACCGGGCGGCTCCGTGCGGCCCTGGAGGCCTATCCCGGAGTGTCCCTGCGGGGACTGTTCGAGGCCCGGGGATGCATCCGGCCGTTCGACTACGCGCGGGTGCGGCCCCCCGAGGGGGCCGAGCTGGCGGCCTTCGACTGCGACACCCCCGAGGACCTGGCCCGGGCGCGGGAGCTGTTGCGGGACAAGACGTACTGACGCACGCACCGTCCGGTCCCGCCGCGCCCCGCATGGCACTGTGGTCCCGCGCCGTGGTCCCGCACCGTCCGGTGCCGGGCCCGGTTCCGCAGGCCGGTCGGCCCGTGAGCCCGGTCAGCCCGTGAACTCGTCGAAGGGCACCGTCTCGCGCAGGAAACCGCGCACGTCCAAGAAGTCGGCCAGGTAGCCGCGGTGCTCGTCGCAGGCCATCCAGGTCTTGCGGCGGTCCGGGGTGTGCACCTTGGGGTTGTTCCACACCAGCGCCCACCGCGCCTCCTGGCGGCAGCCCCTCCGCGAGCAGACGGGCGGTCCGGTACCGGCGGGTTCGGTGGTGCTCAACGGGGTGCTCTCAGATCGGGGCGGCGGTCCGCCCGGCCGGCGCGGCCCGTGGGGCGCGCCGACCGGGTCGGGCAAGAAAAGGCGACGCCGGGTGGCTACGGGGGCAAACCACCCGACGTCGCGCGCGGTGTTCCGACGGGGGCTCGAAACACCGGCCCAGCGCTTCGACGGGGGACCGAAGCGCTGTCCCTAATGTACACCGCCACTCCCGGGGGTACGTCAAGACTCAGTTACGACGTGATCTCGGGAGAGTCCCGCGGACCTGCTGTTTCACCAACTAATGGCGAATTTTCCGGAACGGGACCAATGGTGTATGGGCGGAACCCGTAAAGGGTCGGGAAAGCGGTGGAGAAGAGGGGATTGCCCGTTCCGTCCCCGGGGAAGGGTGCCGGGAAATGTGCGATGGAACACACCGTCGGCGCCCGTCGGGGGCGCCGGAGGCGGAGGAGGGGCAGGCATGAGCGAGCACACCTACCGGGTCACCGAGATCGTCGGCACCTCGCACGAGGGCATCGACCAGGCCGTCCGCAACGGCATCGAGCGGGCCCAGCAGACCCTGCGCGGGCTGGACTGGTTCGAGGTCACCCAGGTGCGCGGCCACCTGGAGGACGGCCGCATCGCGCACTACCAGGTGGGGCTCAAGCTCGGATTCCGCCTCGAAGGGGACTGAGGGGCCAACGGGACGGGCGCGGGTCCGGACGGGCGCCCGCCCCACCGGACCCGCGCCCCGAGCGGCTGGGGCGTGTCGAGGAGTTGCGTGGGTCACGGCCTACTGCGCGGCGCCCAGGCACGCCCCTCGCCGCGCTCTCATCGGTCGACAGCACGCCCGGGCCGGCTCCTCCTGCTTCTCGGGAGCACAGCAGCCTTGCGATGGATATGGCACCGCCGGCGCCTTCTACGGCCGTGACCCGCGCAACGCCCCCTAAGACGCCTTGCTGACCGTCGACATGTTGAAGTCGGGGATCCGCAGCGGCGGCATCGCCGTCCTCGGGAACATGTCCCCGGCCTCGCGCGACAGGGCGGGCACCGACGCCCCGGCCTCCGTCGCGCGCCTGAGCAGGTCCAGCGGCGACTCGTTGAACCGGAAGTTGTTCACCGCCCCCGTCACGCGCCCGTCCTCCACCAGGTAGACGCCGTCGCGGGTCAGGCCCGTCTGGAGCATCGTCTGCGGGTCCACCGAGCGGATGTACCACAGGCACGTCAGCAGCAGTCCGCGCTCGGTGCGCGCCACCATCTCGTCCACGCCGTCCGCGGCCCCCGGCAGGTCCAGCACCAGGTTGTCGATGAAGCCGGTCGGCTCCATCCCGGTCCTGCGCGCCGTCGCCCGGGTCTGCCCCAGCGCGTTGAGCACCCCCTCGGAGATCCACTCCGTGCGGCGCAGGGGGAGCCCGTTGTCGAAGGCGCTGATGTCC
Organism: Nocardiopsis chromatogenes YIM 90109; assembly: GCF_000341185.1. GTDB lineage: Bacteria > Actinomycetota > Actinomycetes > Streptosporangiales > Streptosporangiaceae > Nocardiopsis_A > Nocardiopsis_A chromatogenes. Next base: position 53,011 of record NZ_ANBH01000006.1, on the reverse strand, counting down.
CGGCCGGGACTGCTGGCGACCACGAACGGCGAGCACTCCAGGCCCGCGTAGCCGGGATCGCTCAGCAGGTTCAGCGGGAGCCCCGCCACCCGCTCGCCCACGCGCGTGCCGCCGCCCGGCGCCGACAGGGCCGACCGCCCCTCGACGGCGTCGCGCGCCCCGGAGTCGAAGTACAGCGGCACCATCATGTCCGCCACCGACTCGGGCGGCATGACGACCTCGTACCGCCCGGCGGGCAGCTCCACCTGCCGCGCGGCCCACTCGGCCCGGCGCGCCAGTTCGGCGTCGAGCGCCTCGGGGTCCACGGCGGCGAAGTCCGGCGCGCTCCGGCCCACCCACGCCGAGCGCGGGTCCGAGCCCTCGGCGCGGGTGTTCATCTCGATGGTGCCCTCGGGCTGGTCGTGCCGCAGCCTGACCCCGGTCGAGGTCCCCAGGAACGTGGAGACGGCGCTGTGCTCGGCGAACCCGTAGTGCAGGCGCTTCGACGCCCCCGAGGCGCGGAACACGCGGCCCAGCCCGCGCGCGGTCTCGGAGAACACCTCCACGCCCGTGACCGCAGGGGGCGCGTCCCAGTCGCCGCCCCGTCCGGCCTCCCCGGGCGCGGCCAAGGGCACGGCCTCCTCGGTGGGGATCGCCGACGAGGCGGCCTCCTCGGCCGCCCGGACCAGCTCCTCCAGCTCCCCGTCGAGCAGCCCTCCGCGCTCGACCGCGCCCACCTGGGCGCCGCCGGGGCCGTCGACCACCGACACCACCGTCACCGACCGCGAGTGCGCGGCGCCGTTGGTCGTCAGCGAGCTGCCCGCCCAGCGCAGGTTGGTGCTGCTGCGCTCGCGGACCAGCACCATGCACCCGTCCGCGCGGGACAGCCCCAGGGCGCGCTCGACGAGTTCCTGCGGGGTGGACGCGCTCACTTGCCTGCCTCCTGAACCGTGTTGAGGACCCGGACGCCGGTGAAGGCCGCCGACGGGCAGCCGTGGCTGACCGCCGCCACCTGGCCGGGCTGCCCCTTGCCGCAGCGGAACGTGCCGCCGAGCACGTAGGTGCCCGGCCCGCCCACCGCCGCCATCGAGTTCCAGAAGTCGGTGGTGGTGGCCTGGTAGGCGACGTCGCGCAGCATCCCGTCCAGGCGGCCGTTGCGGATCCGGTAGAAGCGCTGGCCGGTGAACTGGAAGTTGTACCGCTGCATGTCGATGGACCAGCTCCGGTCGCCCACGATGTAGACGCCGTCCTCCACGCCCCCGATCAGCCCCTCGGTGGTGGGGCCCTCGGCCGCGGGCGCCAGCGAAACATTGGCCATGCGCTGGATCGGCATGGTGGAGGGGGAGTCGGCGAAGGCGCACCCGTTGGAGGCGCCGTGGCCGGTCAGGTGGGAGATGCGCCGGTCCCGCTGGTAGCCGACGAGCACGCCGTCCCGGATCAGGTCGAAGGAGGAGGCGGCCACCCCCTCGTCGTCGAAACCGACCGTGGCCAGCCCGTGCTCGACCGTCCGGTCGCCGCTCACCTGCATCGACGGCGCCCCGTATTGCAGGGAGCCCAGGTTGTCGGGGGTGGCGAAGGACGTCCCGGCGAAAGCGGCCTCGTAGCCGAGCGCGCGGTCCAGCTCGGTGGCGTGGCCGATGCTCTCGTGGATGGTCAGCCACAGCTGCGAGGGGTCGACCACCAGGTCGTAGCGGCCGGGCTCGACCGAGGGGGCGCGCAGCTTCTCCTCCAGCAGGGCGGGCAGCCCGTGCAGCTCGGCCTCGACCTGCGCGGCGTACTCCCACCCCCGCCCGGCCGGGGGCGTGAGGGTGCGCATGCTGTCCATCAGGCCGTCCCGGTTGGCGAACACCTCCACCTCCGGGGCGATGCGCACCCGCTGCTGGGTGGTGGAGGTCCCGGCGTTGTCGGCGTAGAACTTCTGCTCCTTGGCCTGGAGCAGGGTGGCGTCCACGTGGTCGACCCGGTGGTCCTCCAGCAGGCGGCGGGACCAGCCGGACAGCAGGGCGGCCTGCTGCCGGACGGTGGTGGCGAAGGGGTCGCTCTCGTAGGCCGACACCCACACCGCGTCGGGGTGGGCGGGCTCGGGGGCGAGCTCGATGCGCTCGGCGGTCAGCGGGGCGGCCACCCGGGCCATGTCCACGGCGCGCTCGGCGGCCTCCGCGGCCGCGCGGGGCTCCAGGACGTCGCCGGAGGCGAAGCCCCAGACCCCGTCGTGCACCACGCGCACGGCGAAGCCGAGGGTGTCGGAGTCGGCGGCGGTGTCGACCGAGCCGTCGGAGACCGACAGCACGCGGTCGCGCACACGCTCCAGGCGGAAGTCGGCGTGCTCGGCGCCGAGCGCACCGGCGCGCTCCAGGGCGGCGTCGGCGAGCTCGCGCAGGGGCAGTGCGAGGAAGTCCGAATCGATGTCAGGCACGCCGGACAACCTACTTCGCCGGTGCGCCCGCCGACCAGTGGCCGCGCCACCGGCGCAGGGCGAGCCGTGCCGGGCCCGCGCCGATCCCGGGGCGGCCGGGGGAGCCCCCAAGGGCCTCCCGGGACCGGCGACGGGGCGCTCGGGGGCGTGACGGCGCGCCCCGGTGCGCCCCGGGGAGTTCAGCCGCCGCGCTGGACGTCCACGTGGACGTGGTCGAGGTGCCGCAGGATCTCGTTGTCGGGGTCGGGGGAGCGGTAGTCCCACCAGCCCCCGGCCGAGCCGCGGGCGTTCCAGATCTTGTCGTCGAAGATCACGTTGGCCACCTGCAGCTCCCCGGCGTGCGCGACGAGCCAGTGCGCCAGGAGCCACCCCTCGCGCCGGTTCTCCTCGTTCACCGGCCGGAAGAAGACGTCGATGGCGCGGCCGTCGTAGTGGGCCGAGTCGGTGCCGTGGCCGCTGTCGACGCCGCCGGGCTCGTACCCGCCGAGGCTCTGCTCACCGAAGACCTCGCCCATGGCCGCCAGCACCTCCTCGGCGCGCGGGGTCAGGCCCGACTCTGCCATCTCCTCGCGCTCCAGCCCCGATGCGGGGGAGACCCGGCAGGTGAGGCTGGGACCCGCGTCATCGGGCGGCCCCTGGGCGAGCCGCTCCATGGCGGCCGGGTCGATGTCGGAGGTGTCCGGGGCCTCGGCGCCGCGCGCGCTCAGCGCGACGGCGGTGGTGGCCCGCTGCGCCTCCTCGATGGTGAGGGCGACGGCACCGCCCTCGGTCTGGACGGCGCACTCGGGGCCCCAGGGGAGGGCGGTGCGGTCCCTTCCGACGGCTTCGAGCAGCCGGGGCGCGGCCAGGGCCAGCCCGCCCGCGATGAGGGCGAGGACGGCGAGGGTGACGAGGAGGCCGACGAGGCAGCCGCCGCGCCTGCGTCCGCGGCGGCGGCCGCGGGGCCGCCCGCGCGCGGCGGGGCCGGGGGCGCGGTCGGGGTCGGTCCCGCCCTCGGAGGAGGAACGGGACGGCGGTGGGCCGTCGGAGGCGCCTTGATGGGGATCGGTGCTCACGGCCGGTAGGACGACCCGGCCCGGGGGAAGGTTCCTGTTCGGACACACGGACTGCCCGGTCCCCGGCTCTTGTCCCGGCCTCTTCGGTGTTCCCTGCGCTGGGCCGTCAGGCGAGGGCCGACCAGGCGGCGAAGGCGCCGCCCGCGATCAGGACGAAGGCCCAGACACGGTCCATGGTGACCCAGCGCAGGCGCATCGCGTGGACGCCGAGGAAGTCGTAGGCGAGGAGGGCGACGACCCCGGCGGCGGCGAACATCGCGAGCGTGTGGATCCCCGTGGCGAAGAGCCCCACGAACGTCGCGTCGAGGAGGCTCCAGGAGGCGTCCGCGGCGGACGCGGCGGCGGCGCCGTCCGCGGTGGACGCCGCCGCGGTCGAGGGACCGCCACCTGATGGGCCCCCCACCGCCGCCTCTGCGGCTCCGCCGGCGGCTCCGTCGACCCCTCCAGCACCGGCTCCGCCGGCGGGGCCGTCGGCGGCCTGTCCTAGGGCTCCTCCGCCGGGGTGTGCGGCGGCGCCGTGGTGGTGCCCGCCGGTGCCGGCCCCGGAGCCGCCGTCGGCGAGCTCGCCCGCGAGCACCGGGAGCACCATCAGGCCCGCGCCGTGCATCGAGGCCATGAAGAACGACCACACGCCGATCTGCGGCAGCGACATGCGCACGTCGGTCCAGTGGAAGTGGCGCCGGGCCAGCAGGGTCCACAGCCCGACCGCCACCAGCAGGGCGCCCCCGGCGACGGTGAACCAGTGGGAGGCGGTGAGGGAGCCGGTGACGGTGATGACCACCGCGACCGCAGCGATGGAGGCCGCGTGTCCGAGGGCCAGAGGGGGCAGGGAGCGGAGGAGCGCCGCGCGGCTGCCCTCCTGGAGTCCGCGGGAGACGGCCAGGAGCCATCCCATCGCGGGGTTGGCGCCATGGAAGACGCCGAGGCCGATCAGGGTCCACAGCTGCGCTGAGGTCATCGCCCACCGATCCCGTCCGCAGGTCGCGCCGCCTGTGCCCCACAGCGAGCGTCACACGGAGCGACAGAGTGATCAACGCTCGGCAGCGAGCCTGGCCGGGACCGGCCAGCGGAGAGAGAACGGGTTTAGAGAGCCTGAGGGCCCGGGCCCGAAGGCCCGTGGCCCTCCCCACAGCGTCGTCGGCCGCCGGGCGTGTGCGTGGTCGCCGTGAATGGCGGCGATGGAGAGAGGGGGCGGTTCCCCGGCCCTGCTTGCCGGGCTGCGGGTCTTTCGCGGTCCGGGAGGGCGGCTCTGCTGGTGCCCCGCTCGCGGGCCCCGGCCGGGCGGCAGGCCACCGGAGCGCTACGGAAGGGCGGCGACACAGGCCAGCAGCCCTCCCCGCAGCGCAGTTGGCCGCCGGGCGTGCATTTGGTCGCCGTGATCAGCAGCGACGGCACAGAGCCGGTACCCCGCTCACGGCCCCAGCCGTCCGGTAGGCCGCCAGAGCGCAAGGGAGGGGCGGCGACGGAGGCGGCGGGGCGGTTCCCCCGGCCCTGCCTGACAGGCGGCGAGTTCCTCACGGTCCGGGAGGGCGGCGCAGTGCCGGGGTTCGCGGTTTTCCTCGCCCATGGCGGCCGCCGGGCCGGTGCGGTGAACCCCTTCAGGGCTGTGACCTGGGTGAATACTCCGCGTTAGGTGCTGGCAGGGGGGGATGCGCGTCCAGCGACGCCCTCGGAGGCCACCGGACGACGAACACAGCGATACCAGAACCGGTTCTAGGAGTAAGGTGTCTGGTTTATGCCTGTTCGGGGGTCTCGGTGGGGTGCAGGGGCAGGCGTGCGGCCGCCCGATCGCCCCCGCCGGGCGCCGGGGACCCCACTCTGGGCCGATATCGGCTACACGCAGTGAAGCCGGGCTCGGCAATCGACCCCGGTGTGCCGTTTGGGGTCCTTTCGGAGGTAGAACCCGTTCTGGTATCGCGATGAACGCACACCCGCACCGCCTGTCGGGTTGTCCCGGCTGTCGAGCGGGGCGCGGAACGCGCCCCGGCGCCCGAAAAACCGGGCGAAGCGGACACCGGGCCGGTAGCGGCGGACCGGCACCCGCCTTTCGGGCTCCGCAAGCACCCCCGGGGTGTCCCGCGCGGCGGAACCGCCACGAACGCGCACGACCACTCGGACCGCGATGGGCCCGCCGGACGGCAGGCAGAGCCGGGGAACCACCTTGCTGCCCCCGTCGCCGCCCTGTCCGGCGACCACGCACACGCCCGGCGGCCGACAGTGCTGCAGGTCGGGCCGCTGACCTTCGTCGTCGCCGCCCTCCGCCCCACGCCCCGGCGGCCCGGCGCCCGGCCGGGGGCCGGGAGTGGGGCACCTGCTGGTCCGTCGGCCGCCGAGTCTCCTCGTCCGAACCGGCCGTCAGCCGCCCTCGAAGCTGATCTCCACGCGGCGGTTCTCGGCTCGGGCGCTCGGGATGTCGTTGCCGTCGCTGTCGGTCTCCTCGGCGATCGGCTCGCTCGCACCCCGGCCTTCGGCCTCGATGTCCGGGGCGGCCGAGCCGAGTTCGTCCTCGATCGCGCTCTTGACCGCCTCGGCCCTGTCTTCCGACAGCTCCTGGTTGTAGGCGTCGTCCCCGATGCCGTCGCTGTGCCCGACGACCTGGACGGTGCCCTCGGCGCCCTCCAGGCGCCCGGCGATGTCGGCGATCGTGTCCCGGGCGGTGTCGGTCAGCGAGGCCTCGTCGAAGGCGAACAGGACGTCGGCGGCGATGGTGACGGTGGTGGTGCCGCCCTCGCTCTCCTCGGTCTCCAGCTCCTCGACAGATTCGGTGGGGTCGATGCCGATCACGGAGGGGGCGGGGTCGATGGCCGACACCGAGCCGTCCAGGGCCTCCGACGACACCGAGTCGGGATCGCCCTCGTGCAGGCCGGTGTCCGCAGCGGCCGCCGGGACGACGGCGAGCGCCAGGAGGACGCCCGCCGCACCCGCGGGCAGGGCGAGCGCGCGCCGCATCACCGCTCCTCCTGCACCGGGACGTCCATGATCGGGTCGAAGCCGTAGAAGTAGACGTCGAAGGCCGAGGTCTCCTCGCGCGGTGCGGCGAAGAACGCGGTCAGCACGTGCGGCTCGTCGTAGGTGAGCTCGGTGTTGACATGCGGCTGCAGGTACTCGCCGTCCTCGTCCCGGACCACCTCGTAGCGCAGCAGGTTCTCCATGTCGACGAGCGAGATGTGCGAGCCGCTCGTCGACGCGTCGAGCTGGTTGAAGATGCTCGGGCTCGAATCGGCGTCCGAACTCGGGGTGCCGGGCGTGAGCGTGAAGTCGAGCTGCATCAGGTCGCCGCGCACGGTGAGCCCGTTGACCTCGATCTTCGCCTCGCCCTTGTGCTCGGCGTAGGGGAACGTGCCCTCCGCGATCACCTCGTCCGTGGAGATCTGGGAAGCGGAGGCGGCGTCCTCGCCGCCCCCGCCGTCTTCGGGGTCCTTGTCGCGGTTGTTCCCCGAGCACCCCGCCAGGGCGAGGGCGACGACGAGCGCGGGGGCCGCGGCCTTGACTGCTGGACGCACGGGGGAGACTCCTTCGGAAACGGTGTGGGCGATGGTGTCCGTCGTGGTCGGATGCGCCCCGTGGGCGACCGGTTCGCCTATGGCCACGCAGTGTCCGGATTCGGTCACGGTGCACGTGTGAACCGTGTGAGGTGCGCGAACGGGGCGGGCGGCGGGAACCATCCCCGCCGCCCGCCCCGCGTCCGCCGTGGTCGCGTCCTGGCCGCCTCAGGGGCAGAGGGCGTCCAGCGACCCGGCCTCGTCGCCGACCTGGCGCCCCGGCGTCGTCGGCGACGGATCGTCCAGGCCCGTGTACTCCTGCCACTCGGTGGCATCGTCCTCACCGTCGCCCTGCCCGTCGGCCAGGTCGCCCGGGTCCTGCGCGTCCGTGCCGTCGTCGCCCTCGCCCGTCGGGGTGTCGGACGGGGACGGGGAGGCCTCCGGCCCGCCCGCGCCGCCGCCGTCGCCCTGGGCCTGCTCCTGCTCGCCGACCGCTTCGGCGACCATCTGCCGGATCGTCTTCCAGTCCGGGTAGGCCGGGTCGACCTGGGGCGGGGTGAGCTGCAGGGTCTTCATCGACCCCTCGTCGTCGATGAGGTCGGCCAGCTCGATGAAGGCGGGCACCTTGGTCTGCGGGATGTCCGTGCGCAGGGTGCGCTTGGCGGCCCCGGCCAGGTCCTGGTAGCCGCGCAGCACCGCGGTCGGGTCGGCCTGCTCGACCACGTACTTGAGCAGGCAGCCCTGGCGCCCCATGCGGGTGTAGTCGTCGCTGTTGACGCGGCTGCGGCCGTACCAGAGCGCCTGGTTGCCGTCGAGGTGCTGCTGCCCGGCCGGCAGGATGTCGCCCTCCAGTCCGTAGGGGATCGGGTCCTCGAGGTAGACGTCGATGCCGCCGATGGCGTCGATGATGCCCTCGAACCCCTTCATGTCCACCAGGGCGTAGTACTCCGGCTCCAGGCCGGTCATGTGGCCGACCACGGACTTGAGGGTGTCGGCGGACGGGTCGTCGGCCGCGGGGTTCTCGGCCAGCTCCTGGGGGTTCTCGGCGACCGTCTGGTAGACCTCGTTGAACAGGTCGTCGAACCCGGCGGGGGGCGGGTAGGCCTCGGCCAGCTTCGAGCCCTCGGGGAACTGCACGTCCTCCAGGTTCCGGGGGATGCCGATGAGCACCACGTCGCCGGTCTCGACGTCGATGCTCGCCAGCATCGTGGAGTCGTTGCGCATCCCGTACCGGTTGCTGCCCGAGTCGCCGCCGATGAGCAGCACCTCGATGCGGTCGCGGCCGTTCCACGGGTCGGCGGCGTCGTGCGGCGGCTCGCCCAGCGGGTCCACGGACCCGAAGACCGAGGACAGCGTGGAGTAGGTGACGTAGGACGTGTGCATCACGGCGGCGGCGGGGGCGGCGGCCACCACGCACAGCACGACGACCAGCACGCCGCCCGCGGTCGCGGCACCGGCGCGGGAGGGGCGCGGCCGGGTGATGACCCAGGAGTGCACCACCACCGCCATCCAGACGACCGTCCCGACGAAGGCGATCGCCGATGCGGTGAGCAGCCACCGGCCCTGTACCGCCATGCTGGCCCCGAGGGTGACGTCGCCGAAGACGAGGATGCCGGTGGCGACGATCGCCGCGATCGCCAGCGCGTACCCGCTGAGCAGGACGATCCCGGCGGTCCGGCGCCCGGTGCGCAGATGGGCGATGCCCGGAAGGACGAGCGAGGCCGCGGTCAGCAGCAGCGCTCTTCCCAACCCCGTGGGGCGTGCCGCCGCCTCCTGCTGCTCATCCCCTGGTGATGCCATCGGGGTCCCTTCTCTTCATCCCTCGTCCGGCATGGCGGACGGTTCTGTTCGGGCGCTCCGCCGAGCGCGTCGCCGGGCACCCGGCGCTGCGGTCCGGGCAGGGCGTCACTTATGGGCGTACCGCATCCGGCGACGACCATGCCGGATGACAGTGTCTCGCTTTGCCGGAGTCGTCCGCACGCGGGGACGCGACACGGCACGTTAGCCATCTGTCCGGCATGTCGCAAAGACGAGTCGTATGTCTGGTCTCGCGGGCATGCATCGCCGAATACGTGCTTGTTTCTTCCGTGATCTGTAGTTAAGGAACGCCGCAACTGCCATGATCTGGCCGCAGGAGGGGGCGGCGCCCGGGGGGAAAGGGCGCCGTCGAAGGAACGAAAGGCGAAAATCGTGCTCGATGCGGTCGATGCTGCGCTCATGCGGGCGCTGCAGGGGGACGGAAGAGCGACCTATCAGGCCCTCGCCGACGGGGTGGGGCTCTCGCGCACGGCCGTGCGCGCCCGGGTGCGCCGCCTGGTGGCGCTCGGGGCGATCAGGATCGTCGGGGTGCTGCACGCGGGGGTCATGGGCCGGGAGGTGTTCGCCCATGTTTCATTCACCGTTTCCGGCCCGGTGGGCCCGCTGTTGGGCGAACTGGCCGGGCGGGAGGCCGTCACCTTCGCCGCCCAGACGGCGGGGCGCTTCCCCGCCGTGGCGCAGGTGCGGGTCCGCGACGACCAGGCGCTGGCCGAGGAGGTCGCCGCCATGCGCGTGCTGCCCGGGGTGGGGGGAGCCGAGGTCTTCCGGGCGGGCAACGTCGTCAAGGACGCCGACAGCGGTGTGCGCGAGCTCAAGGACATCACCATCGACCCGCTGGACTGGCGGCTGGTGCGGCACCTGCAGCACGACGGCCGGGCCTCCTACGCCGAGCTCGCCCGCAGGGTGGGGCTGTCGCAGGCGGCGGCGCGCTCGCGCGTGGTCCGGCTGATCGAGGCCGGGGTGGTGCACGTGACCGCGCTGGTGGAGCCCACCGTCGTGGGGGCCGACGAGCGCCTGGGCTTCGGTGTGCGCTGCCGGGGGGACGCCGCGGTGCTCGCGGCGCGCCTGGCCGCGGTGCCCGGGGTGTCCTTCCTGGCGGCCGGCTTCGGCCGGTACGACCTGGTGGGCACGGCCGCGGCGGAGGACCGCGCGGGCCTGGTGGAGGCGGTCGAGGCGATCCGGGCCTGCCCCGACGTGGGACGGCTGGAGACGTGGGAGCATCTGCGGGTGGCCAAGGAGCGGCTCCGCGGCGACGGGGGAGCGGCCCCGGCCGAGGTGCCCCGAGCGAGGAAGGGCGTGGCGGCGTGAACACGTCGGGGGCGGGCGCGGCCCGGGAGGGGGCGGCGCAGTCGCCGCCGCTGACCCTGCGGCTGGGAGACAGGTCCTTCGCCCCCGGGGAGCACGCGGTGATGGCGGTCGTGAACCGCACCCCCGACTCCTTCTACGACCGCGGCGCCACCTACGCGTTCGGCGCCGCGCTCCGCGCCGCCGACGCGGCCGTGGAGCGCGGCGCCGACATCATCGACGTCGGCGGGGTCAAGGCCGGGTACGGCGCCGACGTCGACGAGGACGAGGAGATCGGGCGCACCGCGCCCTTCATCGCAGAGCTGCGCCGCCGCCATCCCGGCGTGGCCGTCTCGGTGGACACCTGGCGCGCGCGGGTGGGGGAGGAGTGCGTGCGGGCCGGGGCCGACCTGATCAACGACACCTGGGCGGGCGCCGACCCCGACCTGGCACGGGTGGCCGCCGCCACCGGCGCGGGCCTGGTGTGCAGCCACACCGGAGGGCTGGGGCCGCGCACCGACCCGCACCGTGCGGCCTACGAGGACGTGATGGCCGACGTGGCGGCCACGGTCGCCCGGCTCGCCGAGCGCGCGGTGGGCCTGGGTGTGCGCCCGGAGGGCATCCTGGTGGACCCCACCCACGACTTCGGCAAGAACACCTACCACTCGCTGGAGCTGACCCGCAGGCTGGGGGAGCTGGCGGCGACCGGGTGGCCGGTACTGGTGGCGGTATCCAACAAGGACTTCATCGGTGAGTCGCTGGACGCGCCGCTCACCGACCGCCTGGCGGGCACGCTGGCGGTCCTGGCCGTATCGGCGTGGGAGGGGGCCCGGGTCTTCCGGGTCCACGACGCCGGTGCTGCGAGGACCGCCCTGGACACGGTCGCCGCGGTACGCGCCTCGGAGGTCTAGCGTCCGGGGCCGCGGGGCTGGTGCCCCGATCCGGGCCTCAGTCGCGGGGCGGTTCCCGGGCCCCGCTGGCGGGGCGGTGGGCCCCTCGCGGTTCGGGGGGGGCGGCGGCTGGGCTGGTGCCCCGCTCGCGGGCTTCGGCCGGGCGGCGGGCCGCCGGGGTGTGAGGGTGGTGGGCGGCGACGAGGAAAGGTCGGCGGCCCTTCCTGTAGCGCTGTCGGGTGCCGGGCGTGCGCGTGGTCGGTGCGCCTGGCAACGACGGTACAAGCGGGGCGCCTCCCGGGTCCTGCTTGCCGGGTGGCGGGTTCCTCGTGGTCGGGGTGGGTGGCGCGGTGGAGTGGGCGGGTGGTCGGCCGCGCTCGTGGCGGCCGCCGGGCCGGTGCGCCCTCTCCCGCGTTGATCTCGGGGATGTCGGCCCTACCGGCGTTGATCTCGGGGGATGCCGGCCTTAAGAGGGGTCTCTTGAGGCCGGCATCCCCGAGGTCAACGGCACACGGCCGCAGGATGGGATCGGCGTAGCGCCATGCGGGACGGCTGCATGGAAGTGCGCCCGGCACGTCCGGTATGCGGGCCCCATTGTCGAGATCATCGCGGAGGGGGCCGCCTGTGTGGGGCATACCGGGCACAATGGGCGCGCGGGGAGGGGGCCGGTGATCCCGGGCGGTGGGATCGACACCCGGCCGCCCTGGAAGCGGCGGTTCCGCGACGCAGGACGCCCCGAGCCCGCCCGTGGGGTCCGGAAGGCGGGTTCCGGTCCACCGGTACCGGCCCGGTGTCCACTTCGCCCGGTTTCCCGGGCGCCGGGGCGCCTCGCGCGCCCTGTTCGACGGCCGGGGCGGCCCGGCGGGTGGTGCGGGCGTGCGGTCATCGCGACACGTGAACGGGCTCCGGCGCCAGAAGGCCCTTAAACGGCACACCTGGGCCTTTTGCCGGGGCCGGTGTCACCGCGTGTAGCCGATATCGGCCCCGCACGGGGCGCTCGGCGCCCGGCGGAGGCGCCTGGGCGGCTGCGCGCCCGCCCGAGCGCCCCACCAGGACACCCCGATCGGGCAGGAATAGGGCATTCCACTTGCAGGACCGGTTCTGGTGTCGCGGTGTTCGTCGCTCCGGGGCGTCCGCGGGCGTCGCTGGGCGCGCATCCCGCCCCCACCCGCACCTAACGCGGAGTATTCAACCAGGTCACAGGCATGTCGGGGTTCACCGCGCAGGCCCGGCGGCCGCCACGGGCGCGGAAGAGCGCGAACCCCGGTGCCGCGCCACCTTCCCGGATCGCGAGGGGCCCGCCGGACGGCAGGCGGGGCCGGGGAACCGCCCGGCTCTGGCCGTCGCCGCCCATCACGGTGACCATGCACGCGCCCGCCGCTCGACGACGCTGCCGGATGGGCCGCGGACCTTCGTCGTCGCTGCTGCTTTTCCTTGCGCTCCGGCAACCCGCCGCCCGGCCGGGGCGGTGAGTGGGGCACCGGCCGCTCTGCCGCCGTTTTCTGCCTGGCGCTCCGGCAACCCGCCGGACGGCCGGGGGCGGCGAGTGGGGCTCCTGCTGGGCCGTCGCATTCCCGGATCGCGAGGGGCCCGCCGGACGGCAGGCGGGGCCGGGGAACCGCCCCGCTTTCGCCGTCGCCGCCATCAACGGCGACCGCGCACGCGCCCGCCACCCGACAACGCTGTTGGGGGCCGTGTCGATGACGTCGCAGGCCCGAACGTGTAACCGGCGGTAGCGTTTTTTTGCTGATTCCTGTCCGCACGTCTTGCGCAGCGGGGAAGTTACCCGTGAGTATGAGGGGGTCGGGCCGCCGCCGGACCCTCTCTCGGCCGTGCGTGGCCCGCTTCAGGCGCGGTGCATTCGGGGAGGTCGACGTGGCGCTTGCGGATACCTTGACGGCGGTCGGAACAGCGGCGCTGACCAGGAGTGGGGCCCTTCCCCTCGGGGCCCATCTCTTTCCCGTCCAGCCAGGGGAGGGGCTGGCGGCCACGGTGCTTCCGGTGCGCTGTGCCCCCGGCGACAACCTCGCCCTGCACGCGGCGGTGGCCCAGGCCGCGCCAGGGGCCGCCCTGGTGGTGGACGCCTCCGCCGATCCCGAGTTCGGCTACGTCGACGAGATCCTCGCGGTGGCGGCGCGCATGCGCGGTCTCGCCGGGATCGTCATCGACGGGTGCGTGCGGGACCTGGGTGCCATCGCCCGCACCGGCCTGCCCGTGGTCAGCGCCGGGGTGTCCCCGCGCGGCACCGCCCACGAGGCCGGGGGTGCGGTGGGCCGGGAGATCACCATGAACACCGGCGGCACGCCGGTGGCCGTGCGCCGGGGCGACTGGGTCGCCGTGGACGACGACGGCGTGGTGTGCCTGCCGCGCGGCCGGGCCGCCGACATCGTGGCCGACGCGCTGAGGGCCGCGACCACGGACCGCGAGCTTGTCGAGGCCGTGTGCGCGGGCGGGAGCACGATCGAGCTGCTCGATCTCGACCCGACCCGGGTCGCGGGCTGGGAGGGCGGGCCGGGCCGCTTCGAGGCCGCTCCGGCCGCCGAGCGCTGAGGAACGGGCATCCGCGCGCGGGCCCGCCTTCCTTTCGATCAGGAGTTCCGTAGAACCCCGGCGCGGCTAGATCGTTGATGGGCAACGTGTGCCCCGATCAGTGGCCGACGACCACCGGCAACCGTTTGACCGGGGCGCCGACCAGCCGCGCGCGCCGGACCGCGGCGCAGAGCGCGCGGCCCCTCCGGCACACACCGGCCCCAGCCGGCCCTTCAGCGTCCGGACCACCCGCCCCGACGCCCCGATCCTCCGGCACACCCGGCCCGCACACACCGACCCCGGGCACCCTTCGCCGTGTCCGCAGCCGGTTCAGCGATCTCCCACCAATGATCGAGGTGCGGGGTGACACGGCGACGGCCGGGCCGCTGTGGGCGGCCCGGCCGTCCGCATGTCCGCGTCGCAGCCGTGCCGAGCCTTGACGAGTAGGGCCCATCCCGGTCTCGGACTGCCGTGCCCGGTCTCGAATGGCTCGGAGGGGCGAGTCCGGCTGCGAGCGGCCTGCCCGGGCCCGGACGGCTTGATGGGCCGCGTCCGGGGCGGCCGGGCCGGGCCGCGGGCAATGGGACGGGCCCGCGCGCCGGCCGTGGAGCCGGCCTCTCCCGATGGGGTGGAGAGGCGCTCCGCGCAGCCGGGCGCGGGCCCGGTTCCGCCGCCCGCGCCCTTTCAGTCGTCGGCGCGGGCCAGCAGCTCGTCCAGGTAGCAGGCGGCCTCGCGCAGGGCCTCGGCCTCGTCGCCCGCGCGGATGGCGTCCGCGAGGCGCCTGTGGTCGAGGTCCTCTTGCGGGGCCTGGATCAGAGCCGACTGGGCGATACTGTCGTAGACGACGGACGCGATGTCGTCGTAGAGCTCGATCAGCAGCGGGTTGTGCGTGGCGTTCACCACCGCCCGGTGGAAGGTGAAGTCGGCCTCGACGAACAAGGACATGTCGCGCTCGCGCCACGCGCTGTCGCGCAGGGCCAGCGCGCGGTCGATGTCGGCCAGGTCCTCGTCGGAGCGGCGGCCCGCGGCCAGGCGCGCCGCCTCCATCTCCAGGGCGCGCCGCACCTCCAGGTTCTCGCGCATCCTGGACCGCTCCAGGCGGCGTCGGAGCGCGCCCCCGAGCTCGCTGGAGGCGCGTACGAAGGTGCCCGCGCCCTGGCGGATCTCCAGGAGGCCCGCGTGGGCCAGGGCGCGCACGGCCTCCCTGACCGTGTTGCGGCCCACCTCCAGCTGGTCGGAGAGCTCCGACTCGGTGGGGATGCGGTCGCCGACATCCCACTCGCCAGAGTCGATCTGTGTTCTGAGCTGGCTGATGACCTGGTCGACCAGGCCGGTCCGGCGCGTCGAGGCGAGGGGCACGCGGTTACCTCCTACGGGTGTCGGCCCTCTGGGGGCCACATCATGAGGGTGGTTAAAGCCGGAGCTTAGACCAGCCCGCGCGGGGAACAGGCCGTCCCCGCTAATGCGTTACTCTGTCGATGTAGATCCTGTCATCCTATGAATAAGGGGGGCGAGTGACAAGCGCCACAGCCGAGCGCGTCCAGGAGAGCGGCCCGGACGCGCGCCCGGGACGCCGTCGGCACGTCGCCTGGCTGCTGATCGCCGGCGTCGCCCTGGCGGCGATCAACCTGCGCACCGCGATCACCAGCGTCGGACCGCTGCTCGACGAGGTGTCGGCGGGCCTGGGCATGTCCACCACCGTCGCGGGCGTGCTGACCACGCTCCCGGTGCTGTGCTTCGCCGCATTCGGCGCGGCCACGCCCGCCCTCATCCGCCGCTTCGGCGAGCACCACGTGCTCGTGGCCGCGCTGGCCGCCCTCACCGCGGGCCTCGCCGCTCGGGCGCTGGTCGGCGACCCCTGGACCTTCCTGGTGCTGAGCGCGGTCGCGCTCTCCGGCGGCGCGGTCGGCAACGTGCTCCTGCCCACCCTGGTCAAGCAGCACTTCCCCGACCGGGTCGGCACCATGACCACCCTGTACACCACAGCGCTGGCGGCCGGGACGACCATGGCGGCCGCGGCCACGGTCCCGGTCTTCGACGCCACCGGCAGCTGGCGCACCGCCCTGGGCATGTACGCCGTCTTCGGCCTCATCGCCGCCGTGCCGTGGGTACTGGTGCTGCGCCACGAGCCCGCCAAGCAGGACCCCGCCCAGGCCACCTCGCTGCGGACCGTGCTGGGCACGGCAATGGGCTGGCAGTCGGTGCTGTTCTTCGGCACCCAGTCGACCGTGGCCTACATCATGTTCGGCTGGTTCGCCCAGATGCTGCGCGACCAGGGCATGAGCGCGGGGAGCGCCGGGCTGGCGCTGTCGCTGCTGACCGCCCTGGCGGTGCCCACCTCCCTGGTGCTGCCCGGCCTGATGGCGCGCGCCCGCGACCACCGCGGATACGTCGCGTTCTTCTACATCTGCTACGTGCTCGGCCTGGGCGGGCTGTGGATCGCCCCCACCGGCGCCGTGTGGCTGTGGACCGTGCTCATCGGCATGGGCATGGGCACCTTCACCCTGGCGCTCACCTTCTTCGCCGTGCGCACGCGCACCTCGGCGGCGACCGCGGCGATGTCGGCGTCCAGCCAGAGCCTGGGCTACCTCATGGGCGGGCTCGGCCCCTTCCTGTTCGGGCTGCTGCACGACGTCTCCGGCGGCTGGCATGCGCCGCTGGCCCTGGTGGCGGTGCTGGTGACCGGCAACATGGTCGTGGGCATGTTCCTCGGGCGCCCGCGCTTCCTGGAGGACGCGCTGGAGCGCAAGGCCGCGCGCGCGGCCGCCCGGACCGGCGCCTCCGGGTAGGCGCCGCGCGGGGCCGTCGGGCCCGGTGTGCCGAGGAGGGGGCGGCGCACCGGGCCCGACGTGTACCGGCCGCCCGGGCCGGGTCCGGCTCACCCGCCCGGGAGCCAGTCCACCTTCCCGATGAGGGCGACCGACCCGGCGAAGGCGACGATGTCGATCAGGGAGTGGGCGGCCACGAGCGGCATCACCCGGCCCCAGCGCTTGTAGGCCCAGCAGAACACCAGCCCCATCACCAGGTTGCCGAAGAACATCCCCACCCCCTGGTAGAGGTGGTAGGTCGCGCGCAGCACCGAGCTGAACAGGATGGCGCGCACCGGCGACCAGCCGAGCTGGTCGAGCCGCAGCAGCAGGTAGCCGACCACGATGACCTCCTCCAGCACGCCGTTCTTCACGGCCTGCAGGACCAGGACCGGGTACTGCCACCAGTGCGGCTCCAGGGCGCTGGGCGCGACCGTCACGGTCAGCCCCAGGCGCCAGGAGACCAGGTACACGACCAGTCCCCCCAGGCCGATCGCCGCGGCCAGCGCCGCGCCGCCGAGCAGGTCCGGGCCGGGGCGGCGCAGGTCGAATCCGATCGTGGCGGCCGACTCCCGGGTGCGGTGCAGCAGGAACAGCACGAGCGCCACCGGGGCGAAGGCGAACACCAGCGAGGCGGTCTGCCGGGACAGGTCCAGCCAGGGGCGCTCGGCCTCGGCGCGCGGCGCCACCAGGCTCGCACTCTGGTCGGCGAGCGAGCCCGGGGCCGTCAGGGCGCCGGTGAAGGAGATGACCGCGTACACCGCGGACGCGCCCAGGGACAGCGCCAGGACGCAGGCGATCTCCCAGCCGACGGTCCGGGCGGTGACCGGCGCGGGCCGGGGCAGGGCCGGGCGCGCCCGCTCCGGCACTCCGGAGGCGGCCCCCTCCGGCGGGGGCGGCGGGGCCGGGGTCGGGGTGGATTCGGACATGCGGCCGATCATCGCACGCCCTCCGGCGGCGCGCGGACCCGCTCCCTCCGGGCGCCCCGCACACGCAGAAGCCGCCGGTCCCACGGG
>NZ_ANBH01000006.1:0-35728 GCF_000341185.1 Nocardiopsis chromatogenes YIM 90109 | reverse complement strand
CCCGCCGCGCCCCAGCCACGAAAGCGGGGCGGGCGGCCCGTCAGGGACGAGGATCCAGTATCAGTGAGCCGCTGAGAACTGGTCCTCTTCAGTGGAGCCGGTGAGCGCGGTGGTGGAGGCGTCCGGGGTGATCGCCGTGGAGATCAGGTCGAAGTACCCGGTGCCGACCTCGCGCTGGTGGCGGGTTGCGGTGTAGCCGTCGGACTCGGAGGCGAACTCGGCCTCCTGCAGCTCGACGTAGGCGCTCATGCCGCCCTGGGCGTACCCCTTGGCCAGGTCGAACATCGAGTGGTTCAGGCTGTGGAAGCCGGCCAGGGTGATGAACTGGAACTTGTAGCCCATGTGGCCCAGCTCGCGCTGGAACTTGGCGATGGTCGCGTCGTCCAGGTGCTTCTTCCAGTTGAACGACGGCGAGCAGTTGTAGGCGAGCATCTGGTCGGGGTACTCGGCCTTGATCCGCTCGGCGAACTGGCGGGCCACCTCCAGGTCGGGGGTGGAGGTCTCCATCCACAGCAGGTCGGAGTAGGGCGCGTAGGCCAGGCCGCGGGCCACGCAGGCCTCCAGCCCGTTGCGGACCCGGTAGAAGCCCTCCGCGGTGCGCTCGCCGGTGACGAACCGCTGGTCGCGCTCGTCGATGTCGCTGGTGATCAGCGTGGCGGCCTGGGCGTCGGTGCGCGCCACGACCAGCGAGGGGACCCCGGCGACGTCCGCGGCCAGGCGGGCGGCGTTCAGCGTCTTGACGTGCTGGCCGGTCGGGATGAGGACCTTGCCGCCCAGGTGGCCGCACTTCTTCTCGGAGGCGAGCTGGTCCTCCCAGTGCACGCCCGCGGCGCCGGCCGCGATCATGCCCTTCATCAGCTCGTAGGCGTTGAGCACCCCGCCGAAGCCGGCCTCGGCGTCGGCGACGATCGGCGCCATCCAGTGCGGGGCGTCGTCGTCGCCCTCGGACCAGGTGATCTGGTCGGCGCGCAGCAGGGCGTTGTTGATCCGGCGGACGACCTGGGGCACCGAGTTGGCCGGGTACAGGCTCTGGTCGGGGTAGGTCTGGCCGGCCTGGTTGGCGTCGGCGGCGACCTGCCACCCGGACAGGTAGATGGCCTTGAGCCCGGCGCGGACCTGCTGGACCGCCTGGTTGCCGGTGAGCGCGCCGAGGGTGTTCACGTAGTCCTCGGAGTGGAGCAGCTTCCAGAGCCGCTCGGCGCCCTGGCGGGCGAGGGTGTGCTCCTCGGTGACGGACCCGCGCAGGCGGACCACGTCGGCGGCGGAGTAGGTGCGCTCGACGCCGGCCCAGCGGGGGTCGGTCTCCCACTCCCGCTGGAGCGCCGCGGCGGCTTCCTGCTGACGGCCGGTGATGCTCATGTGCTTCCCGCCTTCTTGTTTCCCCTGGTCGACGTTGAGGCTGGAGACCCGTACCGGTGGGCCGTGGGCCCGCCGGTGCGGTGTGTTCCCCGCCTCTGCCAACGATTCTTCGCAAAGTTCCAGGGTTTTTCGAGCGGATTCCATGTGAAGATCTGCGAATCTTTCCCTACTATGAACCCATGACGTACTTTGGTACCGAAGAAATCCCGTCTTTGCCGGGGGACCTGGACCTGGTCACCTTCGGCCAGCGGCTGCGCCACCTCCGGCGGGCGCGCGGGATGACCCTCGCCGACCTGGGCGAACGCGTGGGCCGGGCCCCCTCCCAGCTCTCCCTGCTGGAGAACGGCAAGCGCGAGCCCAAGCTCTCCCTGCTGACCTCGCTGGCCCAGGCGCTGGGCGTGTCCGTGGAGGAGCTGCTCTCCCGCCAGCCCCCCAGCCGCAGGGCGCAGCTGGAGATCGCCCTGGAGGAGGCCCAGCGCGACCCCGTCTACCAGAGCCTGGACCTGCCGCACCTGAAGGTCGGCAAGCGGGTGCCCAACGACGTGCTGGAGCACATCGTGGGGCTCTACGACGAGCTGCGGCGGCGCAGCGTCAAGCCGACCGCCACCCCGGAGGAGGCGCGCCGGGCCAACGCCGAGCTGCGGCGGCAGATGCGCGAGCGCGGCAACTACTTCGCGGGCATCGAGAAGGCGGCCAAGGAGACGCTGGACGCGGTCGGGTACAGCGGGGGAGCGCTGTCCCAGGGCCAGATCCTGTCGATCGTCACGCACCACGGCTTCACCCTGAGGTACGTGCAGGACCTCCCGCGCTCCGTGCGGTCGGTCACCGACACCCGCAACCGCCGCCTGTACCTCAAGCGCGAGTCGCTGGGCATGCACAGCCCCCGTACGATCCTGCTGCAGACGCTCGGCCACTTCGTCCTGGGGCACCAGCAGCCCCGCGACTACGCCGACTTCCTCAGGCAGCGGGTGGAGGCCAACTACTACGCCGCCGCCGTGCTGATCCCCGAGACGTCGGCCGTCACCTACCTCCAGGAGGCCAAGAAGGCGCGCGACCTGTCGGTCGAGGACCTCAGGGACGTCTTCTCCGTCTCCTACGAGATGGCGGCCCACCGGTTCACCAACCTGGCCAACCGGCACTTGGACCTGGTGTGCCACTTCATCCGCAACGACGAGACGGGGATCATCTACAAGGCCTACGAGAACGACGGCCTGGTCTTCCCCACGGACGAGAGCGGGGCCATCGAGGGCCAGCGCATGTGCCGCTACTGGTCGGGCCGCCAGGTGTTCGCCTCGCCGGACCGGTACTCGATCTACTACCAGTACACGGACAAGCCCAACGGCACCCACTGGTGCGTGGCGCACGTGGACCCCAGCCGCGAGCGCAACTTCGCGATCACCCTCGGGGTGCCCTACAAGGAGTCGCGCTGGTTCCGGGGCAGGGAGACGACCAACAGGACGAAGTCGAACTGCCCGTCGGGCGAGTGCTGCGTGCAGCCGCCCTCGGACCTGGCCGCGCGCTGGGAGGGCAACGTCTGGCCGTCGGCGCGGGCCCACTCGCACGTCCTGTCGGCCCTGCCCTCCGGCACGTTCCCCGGCGTGGACGAGACGGACGTCTACACCTTCCTGGAACGCCATGAGGCGGATTAGCCCGGACNCCCCCCCCCCCCCCCCCCCCCCCCCCCCCCCGCGGCTACTTGACCGGCAGGCCGGTCACCGCGCGGCCGATGATCAGGCGCTGGATCTCGCTGGCGCCCTCGAAGATCGTGAAGATGGTGGCGTCCCGGTGCCAGCGCTCCACGGGGTACTCCCTCGTGTAGCCGTTCCCGCCCAGGATGCGGATCGCGTTCTGGGTCACCCAGGTCGCCGTCTCGCTCGCGAACAGCTTGCTCATCGACCCCTCCGCCTGGGCGAAGTCCTTGTCGTTGCGCGCCATCCAGGCCGCGCGCCACACGAGCAGCCGCGCCGCGTCGATCCGGGTCGCCATGTCCGCCAGCGTGAACGCCACCGCCTGGTTCTCCCCGATGGGGCGGCCGAACTGCTCGCGCTCGCGGGAGTAGTCGCGCGCGTACTCGTAGGCCGCGCGCGCACAGCCCACCGCCATCGCGCCCACCGTCGGGCGGGACGCCTCGAAGGTCTTCATCGCCGCCTGGCCGCCGGAGCGGCGGCCCTCGCGCGCGCGGGCCATGCGCTCGTCGAGCTTCTCCTTGCCGCCCAGCAGGCAGTGGCCCGGTACCCGCACGTCGTCCAGGACCACCTCGGCGGTGTGCGAGGCGCGGATGCCGTGCTTGGCGAACTTCTGCCCCTGCGACAGGCCCGGGGTGCCCGGGGGGACGATGAAGCTGGCCTGCCCCCGCGAGCCCAGTTCGGGGTCGACCGAGGCCACCACCACGTGCACGTCGGCGATGCCCCCGTTGGTGGCCCAGGTCTTGGTGCCGTTGAGCACCCACTCGTCTTTGGCCTCGTCGTAGACGGCGCGGGTGCGGATGGAGGCCACGTCGCTGCCGGCGTCCGGCTCGGAGGAGCAGAAGGCGCCCAGCTTGACGTCGTCCGCGGTGCCGAACATCTGCGGCACCCACTCGAAGAGCTGCTCCTGGGTGCCGTTGCCCGCGACCGCCACGGCCGCCAGCCCGGTCCCGGTCAGGGACAGGGCGATGCCCGGGTCGCCCCAGTACAGCTCCTCGAAGGCGGCGGGGATGCCCACGCCGCTGGGCTCCAGCCACTGGTTGGCGAAGAAGTCCAGCGAGTACAGGCCGATCTTGGCCGCCTCCTGCAGGATCGGCCAGGGGGTCTCTTCGCGCTCGTCCCACTCGGCGGCGGCGGGGCGGATCACGTCGCGGGCGAAGCCGTGGGTCCAGTCGCGGACGTCGCGGACGTCCTCGCTGAGCTCCAGGCTGAACGCGGGGGCGCCTGCGGAGTCGGTCATGTGCACACGTCCTTCGTTCGTCCCGGCGGCGGGCCGGGAGAGGGGCGTCGGGTCTCGGGGCGGGCAGGGGCGGCCGCGGGGCGCGGCCCGCCTTGGTGTTACCGAAGGTAACACGCTCGCGCGGGCCGCCGGAAGAGCGGGCGGCGCGCGCGAGGGGGCCCACGGCGGCACCGCGGATGACCGGCGGGAACGGCCGGATCGGGACGCTTTCCGAAGGCGTGCCCGGGCGAACCCCCGACCCGAGTGGAGCGTCCCAACGGGTGTCATTCATCCGGGGGTCCGGGCCGCACGGCCCGGCGTTCAAGGGGAGCAGCAATGCCGACAGCACCGACCGGCGCGGGCGCGCGGGCAACGGGGACCAGGGACCGGGCCGCAGGGCCGTCGCGAAGGAGCCTCCGCAGGGCGGGCGTCCTCGCCGCCGCGGTGGCGGTTCCGGCGCTGGCGATGGGGGCCTATGCGCCCGCGCCCGCGGCCGCGGACGGCGCCGCGGCCGGGGGAGCCCATACGGGGGTCCGGGCGTGCGAGTCCAGCGACTACAAGCTCATCTACGAGGGGCGCGAGGCCGCCGCCGGGACCATGTACATCCGCTTCTCCATGGCCCGCATCATGGGCGACGGGCCGGGCGAGGAGCCGTGCGTGCAGCACACCCCGGTCTCGATGCACTGGATCGACACCCTTGGGGGCGAGCGGGTCGGCGACTGGGCGCGCTACGACGACGACCCGCCCGAGCCCTTCGTGGTCGAGCCGGGCGGCGTCGCCGACCTGACCGTCCGCCAGCCCAACCCGCTCAACTACCCGGAGGAGGACTGCGAGCCCCGACCGGTGGCGGGCATCCAGGTCTACCTGAGGTTCGAGGACGACGATGGCGTCTACGGGCCGACCGGCGGCCAGGACGTCATGTGCTCGCTGCCCGGCGCGGGCGTCCCGACGGTGTTCGTCGAGCCGTCCGGGGCCTGACCCCGACGGGGGCGGGTCGGGACCCGGGAGCCGGGGGCCCCGCCGCCGGCGGGGCCCCTGCGCGTGCGCCTCACCAGGTCACGGGGAACGCCTCGGCGGACCGGACGAACCGCTCCTCGTTCCAGCGCAGCTCGTCCAGGGGAGCGCCCGGTCGCAGCCCCGGGAGGCCCTCCGCCATCGCCTCCAACGCCACCTGGAGCTCCATGCGCGCCAGCGACGCCCCAACGCAGTGATGGATCCCGTGCCCGAAGGCCAGGTGCGGCGTGCGGCCCCGCTCCAAGTCCAGCCGGTCGGGGTCGGGGAAGGCGTCGGGATCGCGGTTGGCCGCCGACAGCTCCACGATCACCTGGTCGCCCGCGGGCACGTGCACACCGCCCACCTCGGCGTCCTCGAGCGCGTACCGCGTGAACGACCCGGGGCGGATCAGCGGCACCAGGCGCAGGAGTTCCTCGACCGCCCCCGGGACGAGTCCGGGGTCGGCGGCCAGGCGCGCGAACCCGTCCCCCTTCAGCAGCAGGTAGAAGAAGCCGGGGACGAGCGAGGCCGTCGTCTCGTGCCCCGCGATCAGCAGCGCGCGCAGGAGTCCGAGGAGTTCCTCCTCGGTGAGGCGGCTGCCCTCGTGGTGTTCGCGCGCCAAGGCGCCGACGAGCCCGCCGTCCGGGTCGCTCCTGCGCAGGGCCGCCATCTCGGCCAGATAGGCGTCGATGCGCGCCTGGTTCTCCTGCACCCGCTCGGGCGTGCTGTCGGTGGTGCTGAGGAACGCGTCGCTCCAGGCGTGGAAGGAGTGCCGGTCGGACGAGGGGACCCCGAGCAGCTCGCAGATGACCTCGATGGGCAGGGGGAGCGCGAGGTCGCGGACCAGGTCGCCGGGCGGCCCCTGGTCGCGCATCTCCTGCACGAGCCGGTCGGCGACGCCGCGGGTCCACGGGCGCAGGCGCTCGACCCGGCGCGGGGTGAACACCTTGCCGACCAGCCCGCGCACCTGTGTGTGGCGCGGCGGATCCATGTTCATGATGGTGCGGTTGGACACGTCGATGGGGCCGATCCGCGCGGTGCGCTCCTCGGGGATGCCCGCCCGCCCGGCGTCCCTGCCGAACGCGGGGCTGCTCAGGACATCCTTGGCGTCCTGGTAGCGGGTCACCAGCCAGGCCGGGTCGCCGAAGGGCAGGCGCACCCGCACCGGGGCGCCGTCCTTGCGTGCCTCGGCCAGGGCGGGGGCGGGCGTGAGCGGGTGGTCCGACGGGAAGGGGAACGCGGCGGCATCGGGCATGGGGGCCTCCGGGGATGGCGGTGTGTGCCCACGACTTCGGGGAGGTCAGGGTCGTCCGGAACGGGAGGCGGCGCCGCACCCTCCAACCTAGACGGAGCACGGAGGATCGCCAGAGGCGCTTCGGTGACACCGGGCTACCCGTCGACCGCGCCTGGCGACCATTGCGGGCGTCCACATCCGGCCCCGAGGGGCGGGAGGGGCGGACGTGCGAATCGGGGTTCGGTTGTCGGGCTTGATGCAGTCTTTATGTAACGGTCTGATATCGGTAAAGGCGTGTACGTCGACGACATCCGCACCGCGCCCGACCGAAGCGAGACGGCCGACAGGGCCGACACGGCCGGAACGGGCGACGGGGCCCCGCCCGCGCCGCCCACGGCCTGGATCGACCTGGCCCGGGTGGCCGCGATGGCGGCCGTCGTCGTCATCCACGCCTATTCGCCCCTGGTCACCGAGGTCTACACCGGCCAGGGCAGCACCTCCTGGTGGACCTCCACCGCCCTGGACGCCGCGCTGCGCTGGTGCGTGCCCGTCTTCGTCATGATCAGCGGCGCCCTGCTGCTCGGCCCGCGGGACGAGACGGCCCCGGCCTTCTACCGCAAGCGCTGGGCCCGCATCGGCGTCCCGCTGGTGGTGTGGACCGTCGCCTACCTCGCCTGGGACATGTGGCGCACCGGCCTGACCCTGTCCGGCGCCGTCCAGCAGGCGGCCTCCGGCCAGCCCGGCATCCACCTGTACTTCCTGTACGTCATCGCCGGGCTCTACGTGTTCACCCCGTTCCTGCGCACCCTGGCGGGCGCCGCCTCCCGCGGCGCCCTGTACTGGTTCGCCGGGGCCGCCCTGGCCTTCGGCGCCGCGGACCAGGCCCTCGGCCTGATCGACGGCGTCGGCGGGACCACCGCCGCCGCCCGGTTCCTCCCCTTCGTGGGCTACTACGTACTCGGCTGGCTGCTCTTCCACGCCCCGACCGGCCCCCGGGTGCTGCGGATCGGGCTCACCCTCCTGATCACCGGAAGCGCCGCCGGAGCGGTCGGCGCGGGCGCCCTGGCGGAGCTGGCGGGGGAGTGGGGGGCCGGGGCCGACTACGCCTTCGACTTCCTCTCGCCCGCGGTGATCGCCGCCTCCGTCGGCGCGTTCCTCGTCCTGCGGGAGGCGGGCCTGCGCCTCGCGTCCTCCGAGAGGAGGACCGCAGCGCTCGTGTCCCGGACCGTGCGCCGGGCCGCCGCCCCCAGCTTCGGCGTCTACCTCGTGCACGTGATGGTGCTGTTCTCTCTGAGAGATCTTTTCGGCATGCCCGCAGCGGGCCCGTGGTCCGTCATGGCGGCCGCGGGATACGCGGTCGTGGTGACCGCCGTCAGCCTGGCCCTCGTCGAAGTGATCCGCCGAATCCCTTTGGCGCGTGCCGTTGTCTAGAACCGGTCGGCCTGAATTCCGGAAACGGTGGTACGACTCACATCGCCGACGTACGATGGCGCGGACTTCCCCTCCCCCCGAACCAGGTAAGGGCACCGCCGATGACCGACACTGACGGACAGTCGAAGGCCTCCGACTGGGCGCCCACGAGTCCCCCCGTCATCCAGACGACGGAGCCGACCATCGCCCGGGTCTACGACGCGCTCCTGGGCGGCAAGGACAACTTCCAGGTCGACCGGGACGGCGCCGCCCTCTACATCAAGTACGTGCCGAAGTCGGGCCAGTGCGCCTTGGACAACCGCGCCGCCCTCGTACGGGGCGTGCAGTACCTGGCCCGCACCGCGGGCCTCGACCAGTTCCTCGACATCGGCAGCGGCCTGCCCACGGTCAAGAACACCCATGAGGCGGCCCAGGAGGTCAACCCGAACGCCCGTGTTGTCTACGTCGACAACGACCCCATCGTGCTGGCGCACGGCAGGGCCCTGCTGGCCGACAACAACACCACCACCGTGATCACCGCCGACTTCCGGCGGCCCCAGGAGATCCTCGACCACCCGGACGTGCGCGCGCTGCTGGACTTCGACCGCCCCATCGCGCTCATGGTGGTCGGCCTGCTCATGCACTTCCACGACGACGAGAACCCCGGGGAGTGGATCCGCACCCTGTTCGACCCCATGCCCTCCGGGTCCCACCTGTTCATCACCGACTTCGTCGACACCGGCGAGGAGCTGCAGAAGGCCATGGAGCGGGCCGGGCTGGAGAGCCTGGGCAACGGCTGGATCCGCACGCCCGAGCGCATCCGCGAGCACTTCCTCGGACTGCCCCTGGTACCGCCCGGCCTGGACTTCCTGGAGCGCTGGCACCCCGAGGACCCCGACGCCGACGTCCCGGACGTCGCCGACCTCGAACCCCACCAGCGCATCCTCATGGGCGCGATCGCCTACAAGCCCTGAGGCGCCGGAGCGCGCGCTCAGGAGCCCAGGTAGGCCAGCACGGCCCGGACCCGGCGGTGCCCGCCGTCGTCCGGGCCGAGGTCGAGCTTGGCGAAGATGTTACCGATGTGCTTGTGCACCGCCCGCTCGGTGACCACGAGGCGCTCGGCGATGTCCCGGTTGCCCATCCCCTCGGCCATCAGCCCCAGCACCTCCCGCTCCCGCCCCGTGAGCCGCTCCAGCGGGTCGCGGCGGCGCGCGAGGAGCTGCGCCACCGCCTCCGGGTCGATCACCGTGCCCCCGGCGGCCACCCGCCGCACAGCGTCCAGGAAATCGTCGACCCGCGACACCCGGTCCTTGAGCAGGTAGCCCACCCCGCCCGCGCCGTCCGCCAGCAGCTCGCGCGCGTACACCTGCTCCACGTACTGGGAGAACACGAGCACCGGCAGGCCCGGCAGCTCGGCGCGCGCGGCCAGCGCCGCCTGGAGCCCCTCGTCGGTGAACGAAGGCGGCAGGCGCACATCGACCACCGCGGCGTCCGGCCGGTGCGCGCGCACCGCCTCCAGGAACGCCCCCGGCTCCGCGGATTTGGCGACGACCTCGAACCCGGAGGCGGTGAGCAGCAGGTCCAGCCCCTCCATCAGCACCGCGTTGTCCTCGACGATCACGATCCGCACGGCAGCACCGCCTCCACCGCCGTGGGCCCGCCCGCCGGGCCGGACACGGCGATCTCCCCGTCCAGGGCCGCCACCCGGCGCCGCATCCCGGCCACCCCGGTCCCGTTGCGCTCGTCCACCCCGCCGCGCCCGTCGTCGCGTACCCGCACCACGAGCGCCCCGCCGTCCCGGACGAGCTGCACCTGCGCACGGGTGGCGCCGGAGTGGCGGGCCACATTGGTCAGCGCCTCGGCCACCACGAAGTAGGCCGTCGACTCCACCGCCGCCGGGACCTCGCCCAGGGGGGCGACCTCCACCCCCACGGGCACCGGGGCGCCCGCGGCCAGCGCCGACACCGCGCCGGACAGCCCGCGGTCGGCCAGCACCGGCGGGTAGATGGAGCGCACCACCGTGCGCAGCTCGGCCATCGCCTCCTCGGCGCCGTCCTGCGCCTCGGTCAGCAGCCGCGCCGCCGCCTGCGGGTCGTCCCCGATCACCTTCTGCGCCAGCCCCAGCCGCATCGCCAGGGCCACCAGCCGCGCCTGGGTGCCGTCGTGCAGGTCCCGCTCGATGCGCCGCAGCTCCGACGCGTGGGCGTCCAGGGCCCCCTCCCGCGTGCGGCTCAGCGTCTCGATGCGCTCGGTCAGGCGCGCCTCCGGCGAGGGCGCGAGCATCCGCGCCGACAGGCGGGCGTGCAGGCGCGCCGCCGGACGCAGGCCGAAGACGAGCAGGAGGGTGAGGAGCGCGGCCTGCACGGCTCCGTCGGCCAGCGCGACCGGCCACGACGTCACGGGAATGCCGATCGTGGTCGTCATCGGGGCGTCGGCGGGCGCCGTCCACCACAGGAGCGCCTGGGCGACGGTCGCCGGAATGCCCACGAGCGTGATGAGGCCCAGCAGCCCGAAGAGGAACCCGGGGACGATCATCGTCGCGATCCACCGCAGGTCCCGCAGTGTCTGGGGGTCGGTGGCGACCGTCTTGAACGCGGCCACCGGCCCCGGCGGCAGCGCGCGGTAGCCGACGGTGATCTCCTCGCCCAGGAAGCGTCCGACCCGTCGCCTCTCGAACTCGGCCCACCGCCGCACCCCGTACAGGAACGCGGGGACCAGCAGCAGCCCCAGTCCGGCGATCGGGATGGTGACCACCCCGACGAGCAGGAGCGGCGGGACCAGGAGGGCGGCGATGGCGAAGGGCAGCGTGGTGATCAGGAAGAGCGCAGCGCGCACGCCGTCGGCGAGCCGTCCCGGCCGCCCCGGCCGTCCCGGCCGCCCCGGCCGCCCGGGTCGGCCCGGACCGGTGCCGCCCGTGGACCGGGAGAGGGCCTCGGAGGGAGGGGAATCGTTCATGAATGCGATTCTTCCGGACCGCGCGGCGGAAATCGGTGGAGTACGCTCCACTCTCGCTGGGGCGGGCGGCTCCCGGCGCCGGTGCACGCGCCCCCGGGTGAGGGCGCTCGGCGCGCGACATCCTAATGTGGGATCCCATGAGCGTTTCCACGGGCGACGAGGCCCCTGCAAAGCTGACCGTCGGGCGCCGCTTCAACGGCCCACCCGGCTCCGCGAACGGCGGATACCTGGCCGGGCTCCTCGCCCGCCGGGTGGGCACCCCCGCCGTACAGGTCACCCTGCGCACCCCTCCGCCGCTGGAGACGCCCATGGAGGTCGCCCCCGGGGACGGCGACGTCCCGCTGCGCCTCCTGCACGGCGGCACCCTCGTCGCCGAGGCCCGGCCCGCCGGCGCGCCCGCGACCGACCTGCGCCCGGTCTCCCCGGAGACCGCCGCCGAGGCCTCGCGCGGCTTCCGCGGACAGGCCGGCCACCCGTTCGCCACCTGCTTCGTCTGCGGCACCGACCGCGCCGAGGGCGACGGGCTGCGCGTGCTGGCGGGCCCGGTCCCCGGCGCCGACGGCGGCCTCGTCGCCGCCCCCTGGACCCCCGACCCCTCCATGGCCGGGGACGACCCTCGCGCCACCGGGCCGGAGGCCGCCTGGGCGGCCCTCGACTGCCCCGGAGGCTGGGCCAGCGACGTGCACGAGCGCCCCATGGTGCTGGGCCGGATGACCGCCGAGGTGGTCCGCCCGCCCGAGGTCGGCACGCCGCACGTGGTCATGGGCCGCCTCCTGGGGACCGAAGGCCGCAAGGTCTTCACCGCCACGGCGCTCTTCGACCACGAGGGGGCGCGCATCGCCTCCGCCGAGGCGACCTGGATCATCATCGACCCCAAGGACTTCGGCGCGGCGGGATAGGCCGGGGAGCACCGCGCCCGCGCGCCTTAGACTCGTGCGGTGTGGCCCTTGAATCCGCACAGCCGACCCGTCCCGCGCGCGGGCGCAGCCCCGAACGGCGGCGCGCGATCCTCGACGCCGCCGACCGGGTGATCCAGCGCGACGGCCCCGACGCTCCCATGTCCGCCATCGCCGCCGAGGCCGGCATCAGCAAGCCGATCCTGTACCGGCACTTCGGCGACAAGGGAGGGCTCTACCGGTCGCTGGCCGAGCGCCACGTCGACCCGCTCATCGACCGCATCCGCGCCGAGCTGCACGGGGGGCAGACGCTGCACCTGCGGGCGCGCGCCACGGTCGGCGCCTACCTGCAGATGATCCGCCGGAATCTGAACCTGTACCGGTTCCTGATGGACCGGGCCACCTCCGAGGACCCGCAGACCCGCGGCGACGTGGGCATGATGGTGCGGCGGCTGGGCGAGGAGCTGGCCGGGATGCTGGTCTCCGAAGGGCACATCCGGGAGCCGCTCCGGGCGCAGATCGTCGCCCACGCGGTGGTGGGCATGGTGCAGGCGGCCGGGGAGTGGTGGCTGGAGCACCCGGAGGTCGGCGACGAGGTGGTCATCGACGACCTGACGGACGCCGTGGTGGGGGCCATCACTCGGTGACGGGCGCGAACCTGCGCATGGAGCGCTCCTTGCGCCTGCGCGCCTCCTCCTCCTGGGAACGCGGCGGGGCGGAGGTGACGAGGCCGTCCATGAGCTCGGCCGTCGCGGCGGCGACGGCCTCCACCGCCCTGTCGAACACCTCCTTGTTCTTCGCCGAGGGCGCCGTCGACCCGCTGACCTTGCGCACGTACTGCAGCGCGGCGGCTCTGACCTCTTCATCGGTGACCGGCGGCTCCATGTTGTGCAGCCGGCGAATGTTGCGGCACATACCGGTGACGGTACGCCGCACCTGAGACGGAACGCCATGGCCGGGGCCCCGGTCGGGGAAACCGGCCGGTTTCCCCGACCGGTTCCATCGGACGGCGCCCCCGGTCTAACGTCGATTCCGCCGAGGGACGACGGAAGGCCGGCGGGACCGGGAGGCGCGGATGCCCGATGCGGAGAACGTGGACAACCATGCGACGTCCAATTCGGGTCCCACCTTCCAGTTCGGGTCCGTCCACGGCGGTGTCCGTGTCGGCGCGGAGCGGGCGGAGGGCGGCGGCCTTCCCTACATCGACGTGTCTCCGCCCGAACCCCCGGCGGGCGCGGCGCGCATCCCTCAGTGGGACACCGCCGCAGCTCTGGCCGTCGAGGCCCTGAAGGCGACGCCCGGCCCACGGGTCCTGCACGGTCCAGCGGGCGTCGGGACCTCGACGGTCGCCGCCGTCATCGCCGAGAGGGTGCGGAGCGGCCTCGGATGGCCCGTCTTCTGGATCCGACCGGGCAGGCGCCTGCACGGGCTCCTCCAATCGGCGTGCAGGTTGCGCGGCTCGGGAGAGGGCCGTGCGCGCGAGCTGCTGTGGGCGGTGCCCGAGGACGGCATCTCCTGGGCGCGTGAGGTGATCGGCTCCCATCGCGCACCGGCCCTGGTCGTCATCGACGGAGCCGACGGCGGCCCAGGAGGCACCGGCGCCGAACACGCGGTCGAGGGCGGCTGGGAGCGGATCGGCGGTGAGTGCCGCGTCCTGCTGACTGGACGCTCCGGGCGCGCGGTGAGCGCCCGTCGGCGCCACGCCTTGGCCCCACTCGACGACGGGGCGGCCTACACCCTGCTCCACGAGCGCATCCCCCCTCGGAATGCGGAGGAGGGCCGTGTCCTGGAGGAGGCGGTTGCCTCGTGCGGAGGCAGGCCGAGGCGGCTGTTCGACGCGGCCTCCGCCGTCGAGGAGGAAGGTCCTCGGGAGGCTGCGGAACTCCTGCGGACCTGGGAGCGCCTGGGCGGTGTTCCCGACGGTCCCGACGGCACCGGCCACAGGAGGGTCCTGGAAGTGCTCGCCGCCGTCGGTGCGGACACGGCGCCCGGGGGAGTGCCCCGGCGCTGGTGCGGGGCGCTCAATGCGGACGCCGGATCGGATTCCGAGGAGCAGACCCGGCGGATCCTTGACCTCCTGGCGGAACAGCGCCTTCTCTCCCTGGGAGGGGAGGCCCCGTGGGCGCCGGTCGAACTGGACGCGCGCGTCGCGCGCTGCATGCGGACGGACATGGGGCCCGTCCACGCTGCCGAGACCGCTCTGGGCGTCCTCGAATTCTGGGCGGGCCACGATGTCCCGGTCGACCGTACCGGGCTGGAGCGGGTGCGTGGACTGTACATGTCCGTGCCCGGGGTGGGGATTCGTGCCGATACCGCCATCGGCCTCGCAGAGCTGGAGGTCCCCGGGCGTCTGGTGACCGAGCGCGCGCAAGGTTTGTTCGACAGGGTGCTCAAGGTTGTGGACGGCACCTCGTCCGTGGTCGACGAGGCCCTGAGGGTAAGGTGGCGCGCTAAGGCGGGAAGGGCCTGGGGCGCCGCTCGACAGTGGAGGCGGCAGACGGCCCTCGCCGAGTTCATGGAGCTCGCCGCCGTCCAGACGAACGCCCTGGGTCCCGGGCACGCCGACACACTCGTCAGTGAGTACTTACACGCAGCGCTCGCGCACGTCTACTGCGACTACCACCGGTCGGAGCAGGACTACACGCGCATCATGGAGCCGATGGCCCGCGTCTTCGGAAAAGACCACTACCGGGTCCTGTTCGCCCGCTACGACGTGATCGGGGCCCGCGCCGCGCGAGGCGACTATGCGGGCGCCGAATCGGAGATGCGCCTCCTGGCGGACGAGTGCGCGGAGATCCTCGGTCCCGACCATCACCTTACGAAGCATGCCCGCGGAGCGGCGCGAGAGTGGGGCCTCTTCAAGCACTGGGCACTGAAGGTGCCGATGAAGCTCGCGCTGGGCTTCGGGCAGTTGCTGACCCGCAAGCTGGCGCGACGGATCTTCGTTTAGGAGCCGTGGCACGAGCGGTCGCGGCTGATGGACGGCACCCCGGTGCGCAGCGGCGCCTCCCGGAGCACGGTCGACCGGTCCGGCCTGGGCCAGATCGTCGCATACGGGTGCGATGCCTCTTACCACGCCTTCTACTGGGGCGCCGGACCCCTGCCAGTCACACGGTCGCGGGCGCTCTGAGCGACTTCTCAGCCGAGTATGCCCCGCATGCCCTGGGCCCCTCTGTAGGCGTCATACCGTGACGATGTGCACGTCTTCGGCGCCGATCGCTTCGACATAGGCCCCGATGTCCCCGGGATCGCTGGTGAACACGACCGCGCTTCGGTGCTTCACAGCAGTCCACGCGACGATTGCGTCCACTGCGTCCGGTCTCTTCTTCGCGGGAAGGTCCGCGTTGCCCAATACGGTTCCGATGCGCCTCCAATCGGTGATGTCGGGCGCGGTCGCGCAGGCGATGCATTCGACCTGTCCCGCCGCTGTGGGGCGCAGCGCGGTCGGGGATGAACGGGCCTGAGGAACCGTGCACTCCTTGAGCGCCGCGCTCATGGCGTGCACGGTCGCCGGGTCAGGGCGCCACACCTGGGCGAGGACAGGGCCGGGGACCACAGCGCGATGCGGGGTTTCCGCCAGGCCCTGGTGCAGCCGGACGGCCTTCGCCTTGCGAGCGGCCAAACCGATGAGCATCCCCGTGTCGTACACGGGGACCCGAGGGGTCACGCCGCGTCGCCGCGGTCGCGGTGGGCTGCGTCGTCAACGCCGTATACGAGGCTCAAGGCCTCATCGACCGCACGGCACTCATCTGCGGAGAGGGCGCCGTCGTCGGCCTTGGCCGGCTCGCGGTCCTCTGCAGCCTGCCCCTCGGCCTCGGCGATCAGGGCGTCGACGGCCGCGAACTCGGCTTCGGCCGCTTCGGCCTCGGCCATCTGCAGCGTAGCGGCGTTGACCATGTAGCCGGAGACGTCCATCCCCGCACGCTCCGCATGGGACCTGATCCGCTCGGCCTGGTCCGATTCGAGACTGATACTGATCCGCACCTTGGACATGCGATCAGGGTAATACGTGTATTACGCGAAGTCGAGCCCTACCATCGCCACTCGTCGGCCCGATCGCGACCGGGCGGTGGTCACATGCCGCGACAATCCCGCCCGTCGCTGCGGGGCCACTGTTCGGCGCTGCCGTCAACGAATGGCTCTGGCTTCCCGAACAGGCACTAATGCAGACATTTGTGCTCTACGGCCGGGGGCGGCCCGAGCGTCCGCCCCCAGGGGCCCGGCCGGACAGGTCACACGCCCGCGGGGACCCGCCACTCCCGCAGCTCGGCGTTGCGCATGTGCTGGTGGACCAGGCGGCTGAAGAACACCGCATGGCCGACCACCAGGATCGACCGTTCCGGCCTGCGCGCCACCCAGTCGGTGAAGGCCGCGACACGCTCCTGCAGGACCGCCTCGGGCTCCACGGGCACGCCGCGCTCGTCGGGGACGCCCGAGTACCACCAGGTCTCGGGGAGGTGGCCGAAGTCGAGCCCGGGGAAGTCCTCGGCCAGCGCGCGCGGCGTGCGGCCGATGTCGCAGCTGTTGCCCAGGTGCTCGCGGTGCAGGGCCTCCACGGTGATCGGCACGTCCAGGCCGCCCGCCACCAGGAGCGCCGTCTGCACGGCCCGGGTCAGGGGCGAGGTGACGACCAGCTCGGGCGCCAGGCGGCGCACACCGTCCGCGGCCTCCTCCGCCTGTGCCACCCCTTTCGGGGTCAGCGGCGCGTCGAAGACGAGCGGGTCGCGCCCGGTCTCGTCGAAGACCGCGTTGAAGGCGCTCTGCCCGTGCCGGAGAAGGTGGACGGTGCTGCTGTCGGTCGATGGCGTCACGTGTCGGCCCCCGTCGGATCGTCCTGCCGCCGTACCCTCCCGGAAGGCGGTCCGGGCAGGGAACGGCGCTGGATCATTCAGGCTTCCCGGCCGGGGTTACGCGACGCTGACGGCAGTGGCTCGCCGGGCCGAACGGANCGCGGTCGCCCGGGGCGCCCCGGGCGACCGCGCCGGTGCGACGACCGGTCAGGCCGGGGACAGCCCCTTGAGCATCCCGGGAAGGTCCGCCTCGTGCAGCACGGTCAGGCGCCGCGTGGCACGGGTGACCGCCACGTACAGGTCGCGCCCGCCCTGCGGCGACTGCTCCAGGATCTCGTCAGGGGCGGCCACGACGACCGCGTCGAACTCCAACCCCTTGGCCTGCGTGCAGGTCAGCACCGCGATCGGGGCGTCCAGCACCTCGGGGGAGGCCTGCGACTCCGCCTCGGGGAGCAGCGCCGCGAACGCGGCGTGCCGGGCGTCGGGGACGATCACCGCCGCACGGCCGGCCACCCCGTCGGGGTCTCCGGCCCCGCCGCCCTCGCCGCTCTGCACGGCACGCACCTCCTCCCCGGCCACGCGCGGCAGCCGCTCCTCCCACGTCCCGGGGGCGATCCGCACCGACCGCGGCGCATCACCGCCCTCGCGCACCGACTCCGGCGGCTCCTGGCCGGGGGCGACCTCCTTCAGCACGGCGGCGGCGATCTCCATGATCGGTGCGGGCGTCCGGTAGTTCACCAGCAGCCGCTCCTCGTGCAGCCCCGAGCCGACGTGGCGCTCCAGCATCGACGTCCACGACGACGCCCCGGCCGCGCTGCCGGTCTGGGCGACGTCGCCCACCACGGTCAGGGAGCGCGTGGGGATGCGCCGCATGACGGTCCGCCAGGCCATCTCCGACAGCTCCTGGGCCTCGTCCACGATCACGTGCCCGTAGGCCCACGTGCGGTCGGCCGCGGCGCGCTCGGCGGTGGTGCGCTCGGGCCCGTCGTAGCGGTTGCGCTCGGAGAGCATGTCCGCGTCCACGACCAGGTCGCCGTCGGCGGTCCGCTGCTCCGACAGGCCGGTCGCCTCCAGCACCCCCTGGGCGTAGCGCTCGGCCTCCTGGCGGTGCCGGGCCTCGGCCCGCTTGTGCGCGCGGCGGGCCGAACCGTCGTCCCCCAGGAGTTCGGCCGCCTCGTCCAGCAGCGGGACGTCGCCCACGGTCCACGCGGACCCGGCGGGGCGCAGCAGCGCGTCCAGCTCCTCCTGCCCCAGGGCGTCGGCGGGGGAGATGCGCGCGGCCTCCCGGGCGGCGGCGGCCAGCCGGTCGGCGTCGCCGAGGAGGTCGGCGATCAGCGCCTCCGGGGACAGGTCCGGCCACAAACCGTCGATCGCCTCGCGGGCCGCCTCGTCCTCCCACAGGGTCTCCCGGGCCGACTGCAGGTCCTCCTCCGTCCACAGCGGGGCGTCGGGGTCCTCCAGCTCGGGCACCCCGGTGAAGGCGCCGTCCCAGGCGGCCGCCTCCTCCGCCTCCCGGATGGACTGCTCCAGCACGTCGTGCTGGTCCTGGGCGAGGGCGGTGAGCATCTCGTTGGCGAAGTAGGTGCGCGCGGCGTTGTGCTTGACGCCCAGCTCGCGCGCGCGGTCGCGGATGGCGCGGCAGGTGTCCTCGTCGACGAACAGGTCGGTCCCCGAGGCGGTGACCTCCAGCCCGCCCTCGGGTACGCGCTGGCGGTCGCGCACCGCCCCCTCGACGAGCGCCGCCATCCGCAGCGACCCCTTGACGGCGGCGGCGCGGTGCCCGTCGGCCTCCTCGGTGCGGACCCCTGGGAACAGGCCGCCGACGGTCGTCATGACGACGTCGGTCTCGCCGAGCGAGGGGAGCACCTGGCCGATGTAGCGCAGGAAGACCGGGTTGGGGCCCACGACGAGCACGCCGCGGCGCTCCAGCAGGTCGCGGTGGGTGTACAGGAGGAAGGCGGCGCGGTGCAGCGCGGCCACGGTCTTGCCCGTGCCCGGCCCGCCCTGGACCACCAGGGCGCCCTGCAGCGAGGAGCGGATCACCCGGTCCTGCTCGCTCTGGATGGTGGAGACGATGTCGTGCATGCGGCCGGTGCGCCCGGCGCGCAGGGACGCCATCAGCGCGGCCTCGCCGACCAGCGACCGCCGGTCGTCGTCGCTCAGCCCCTCCAGGTCGAAGACCTCGTCGTCGAGGCCGACCACCGTCCGCCGCCGGGTGTACAGGTGGCGCCTGCGGGCCAGGCCGGAGGGGGAGGAGGGGGTCGCCGAGTAGAAAGGGCGCGCCGCCGGGGCGCGCCAGTCCACCAGGGCGACCTCGCGGTCGCCGTCGCGCAGTCCGATGCGGCCGATGTACAGCGTTTCCCCGGGGGCGCCGCCGCCACCGCGCAGATCGATCCGGCCGAAGCACAGCCCCTCCTCGACCGATTCGAGGCGGGTGAGGCGGCGCGCCTGCTCGTCGACGCTCGCCTCCCGGTCCATGAGCGCTCCGTACCCGCCGCCGCCCGAACCCTGGGCGCGCCGGAAGGCGTGGGCCGCGTGCGCGCGCTCGGCGTCGAGGCGGCCGTAGAGCGCCGAGACGTGGTCCTGCTCGGCGCGGATTGACACGGCGAGGGGGTTGCGTCCCGCGCTTTGACTCTGCTCCATTGCCTTGCTACACTCCATGTTGAGTGGACGAGTGTGGCCCGTTTCGATCTCTCGAAGGGGACACCCTACCACGGCGTGCGCGCGCGTGCCTCTCCCGCGGCCCCGCACCGCCTCACCCCTCCCGCTTCTCTCGGCCCGCATCTCCCTGCGCTCCCCATCGCGCCCGTATGCGCGCTACACTTCGGCACATGCGGAACCCGGAGACCACCCGAACGCTCACGCAGTGGTGGCGCCGCTCCTAGGCGGCGCTCCGAGTTCAGCCCTTTCCACAGGCCACGGCGACCGCCCCGGACGGCGGTCGCATCGCGTGCACGGCGCGGCCCCGGCCAGGCGGCGCGGCGGCCTCGAGCCCACCCAGCGCGATGAAGGACCACCCGTGGAACCCAGCAACGACGCCCGACCCGCCGCCTATACCACCGCGGGCGGGATCGCCGTCCGCCGCACCGCGACCCCCTGCGACCCCGCTGCGCTCACCGGCCTCGTCGAGGCCGTGGAGGGGCGGCGCGGCGGTGTGCTCTCCTCGGGGATGGAGTACCCGGGGCGCTACAGCCGGTGGCACCTGGGCTACGTCGACCCCTGCCTGGAGGTCGCCGCGCGCGGCCGCCGGGTGAGCGCGACCGCCCTCAACGGCCGGGGGCGCATCCTGCTGCCGGCCGTCGCCGCCGCCCTGGCCGAGCACGGCCCGGTGGCCGCCGAGGGGCCCGACGGGGCGACGGTGGCCGTCGCCGTACCCGAGCCCGACCCCCGGGTCTTCTTCACCGAGGAGGAGCGCAGCCGCCGCCCCGGCGTCTTCACCGTGCTGCGCTCGCTGGTCGCCGCCTTCTCCTCGGACGCCGACCCCAACCTGGGCCTGTACGGGGCGTTCGGCTACGACCTGGCGTTCCAGTTCGAACCGGTGGAGCGGGTGCAGGAGCGCGACCCCGGCGACCGCGACCTGGTCCTGCACCTGCCCGACGCGGTCATCGTGCACGACCGCAAGCGCGAGACCTGCTTCCGCTACACCTATGAGTTCACCGCCCCCGGCACCGGCGGGCACGGCCCGGCCACCACCGACGGCCTGCCGCGCACCACCGAGCCCACCCCCGAGGTCGTCCCGGCGGAGGTGCCCGCCCAGCCCGAGCCCGGCTCCTACGCGGCGGTCGTGGCCGAGGCCAAGGAGCGCTTCCGCAGGGGCGACCTGTTCGAGGTCGTCCCCGGGCACCGCACCTACGGGCCCTGCTCCTCGCCCGCGCGCTTCTACGAGCGGCTGCGCGAGCGCAACCCCGCCCCCTACGAGTTCTTCTTCAACCTCGGCGAGGGAGAGTACCTCGTCGGGGCCTCCCCGGAGATGTTCGTGCGCGTGGGCGCCGGGTCCGACGGCCGCCGCAGGGTGGAGACCTGCCCCATCTCCGGCACCATCCAGCGCGGGGACGACCCGCTGGGCGACGCCGACAACATCCGCGCGCTCCTGTCCTCCCTCAAGGAGGAGTCGGAGCTGACCATGTGCACGGACGTGGACCGCAACGACAAGTCCCGGGTGTGCGAGCCGGGCAGCGTGCGGGTGATCGGCCGCCGCCAGATCGAGATGTACAGCAGGCTCATCCACACCGTCGACCACATCGAGGGGGTGCTGCGGCCCGAGTTCGACGCGCTGGACGCCTTCCTCACCCACATGTGGGCCGTGACCGTCACCGGCGCCCCGAAGACCTGGGCGATGCGGTTCATCGAGCGCCACGAGACCTCGCCGCGCCGCTGGTACGGGGGCGCCGTGGGGGTCATCGGCTTCGACGGCTCCATGAACACGGGGCTGACGCTGCGCACCGCGCAGATCCGCGACGGGGTGGCCACGGTGCGGGTCGGGGCGACCCTGCTGTACGACTCCGACCCCGAGGCCGAGGAGCGGGAGACGTTCCTGAAGGCGCGCGCGCTGCTGGAGACCCTGAAGGACGTCGAGGAGGAGGTCCGGGAAGGCCGGGCGCCCGGCGCCCCCCAGGCCGCCCCGGCCCCGGCCGCCGCCCCGGCCGGGGAGGGCATGAGGGTCCTGCTGGTCGACCACGAGGACTCGTTCGTCAACACCCTGGCCGACTACTTCCGCCGGCACGGGGCCGAGGTCACCACGGTCCGCTACGGGTTCGACCCCGGGCTGCTGGACGAGATGGCGCCCGACCTGGCCGTGCTCTCGCCCGGCCCCGGGCTGCCGTCCGACTTCGACACCGGCGCGCTCCTGGACGCCCTTGAGGAGCGGTCCCTGCCGGTGTTCGGGGTGTGCCTGGGACTGCAGGCGATGGTCGAACACGCGGGCGGGGAGCTGCTCACCCTCAAGGAGCCCGTGCACGGCAAGCCGGGGCGGGTGCGTGTCACCGGCGGCGAACTGCTCGGCGCCCTGGAGGGGGAGGCCTTCCAGGCCGCGCGCTACCACTCGGTCTACTCCACCCCCGACCATGTGAAGGGCTACCGGGTGACCGCGGTGACCGAGGACGGGCCCGAGCCCGTCGTCATGGCCATCGAGGACCCGGTCAAGCACAGGTGGGCGGTGCAGTTCCACCCTGAGTCCATTCTCACCGCCGAGGTGGGCGAGGCGATCGTGGAGCGCGCGCTGCGGCTGGCCCGACGGCCCGCCTGAGGAGGACCGCCCCCCGCCCGCCGACGACGGGCGGGGGACCGTCCGCCGCGTCCGCGATGCTGAAACGGCGCGTCGCTCGTAGGCTTCGGACTATGGATTCACAACTCGGACGAGTGGCCGTCACAGGAGCGGCGGGACGGGTGGGCCGCACCGTGCGCGAAGGGCTCGGCGACGCGGAGCACGTGGTGCTGATCGACCGGTCCCCGCTGCCCGAGCCTGCGAACGCCGACCGGGAGACGGCCGTGGAGGCCGACATCACCGACGTCGAGGCGATGGTGAAGGCGTTCGAGGGGGCCGACGCGGTCGTGCACCTCGCCGCGATCGCGGACGAGGCCCCGGTCCCCGACCTCCTCAAGGCCAACGTCGAGGGCACCCTGGCGGTGCTGGAGGCGGCGCGCCGCGCCTCGGTGAGGCGCGTGGTTCTGGCCTCCAGCAACCGGGTCACCGGCAACTACCCCATCCACCACCACGTGTTCCCCGACGAGCCGCCCCGCCCGGACGGCTTCTACGGCGTGACCAAGGTGGCGGCCGAGGCGCTGGGGCAGCTGTACGCCGACACCTACGGCATGCAGGTGGTGGCGCTGCGGATCGGCTCCCTGGAGGAGCAGCCCGGCGAGACGCGGCACCTCGCCACGTGGCTCAGCCCGCGCGACTGTGTCGGCTTCGTGAAGGCGGCGCTGACGGCGGACAACGTGAACTTCGTCGCGGCCTATGCGGTGTCGGCCAACGCGCGCCGGTTCTGGGACCTGACGGCGGGCGAGAACGAGCTGGGCTACCGGCCGGTGGACGACGCGGCGGTGTACTCCGGTGAGTTCCCCGACGACGACCCGTTCTGGCACGGCGGCCCGCAGGGAGGGGCGTTCGCGGGCCCCGAGGCACTGGCGCCGTACCTGCCGGGAGGCGGGGCCCAGGGGTGAGCGGAGGCCGCTCCGGCCCGGCCCGGAGCGGCACGCCCCATGCCCCGGCCCACCCCGCCCGCCCGTCCCCGGCCCTGCCCAGGTCCCGGTAGGGTCGATGCGGCCCGGGGGCGAGGCGGCCCCCGCGGCGCGAGCGTTCGTCGAGGGGGAGCACGATGAAGCAGGTCGAGCCCGAGGTCCACTTGGTCGCCAAGCCGCAGCTGGACTACGGCGAGGTGGCGGCCTACCTCGCCGACGTCGGCGGGGAGAAGTGGCTGGAGCGCTTCGACCGGGGCGACCTCGACGCCCACCTCAACGACCCGCAGAACCTCGCCGAGTTCGCCGGGCGCCTGTGCTACCGCTCCTGGGAGCCGGGGCTGAACCCGAACGTGACCCGGGTGCGCACCGACCAGGACGCCTACCTGAGCAACATCCTGCGCAGCCTGCACGGGTCGGTGCTGGAGCACGTGAGCTTCAGCTTCGTGCTGCACAACGTGAGCCGCGTCCTGACGCACGAGCTGATCCGCCACCGGCCCGGCGTGGCGGTCTCCCAGGAGTCGCTGCGCTTCGTGCGCCTGACGGACCTGCCGTTCTGGTTCCCCGAGTGGGCCCAGGACGACCCGGAACTGATGGAGCGCGCCACCGACATGCTGCGGCGCATGGAGGAGTTCCAGCTCTGGATGGCCGACCACTTCGAGCTCGACGAAGAGGGCAAGAAGTTCGCCGACAAGAAGCACAAGACCTCGTTCATGCGCCGCTTCGCCCCTGAGGGCGTGGCCACCGGCCTGGTCTGGACGGCGAACGTGCGCACCCTGCGCCACGCCATCGAGGCCCGCACGGCCCCGGGCGCGGAGGAGGAGATCCGCCTCCTGTTCGGCAAGATCGCCGAAACGGTCCGCGAGGAGGCCCCGTCCCTGTTCGGCGACTACACGGTCGACGAGGACGGCACCTGGGTCCCCGAATGGCGCAAGGTCTGACCCGCGCGTGGAGAACGAGGGCGGGAGGCGAACGCCTCCCGCCCCTCGGTGTTCCCGGCCTTCGCGGCTCGGCCGCGGGGTGGTCGAAGGGCGCCGGACCACGGCCGGAACCGCAGGCCGACGAGCTCGTCCGGGACACCGGCTGGCTCCATGTCGTCTCGACCGGTGAATCGCTGGCTGTCCCGTTTCGCTGACTGCCCGTCGTTGCGGGCGTCGCCGGTCGCCGCCATCTGGGCGAGGCCACAGTGTGCGCCGATGCCGATCTGCACGGCGGAACCGTTGTCCCGGACGACAGGAACGCACGGAAGGTGGCCGAGAAGAGGGGGGCTGAGTGTGTGCGGCACGCTCCGGCTCCTCGCCGACGCCTGTAACGACGGGCAGCTCACCACCGCCGGGGCCTCCGCGCTCGTGGAGGCGCTTCGGGAGTCTCACCAGGCCGTCGCACGCTGCGGCGTTTCCGAGGACAAGCGGCCCAGGCGGATGTATTTGCCCTTCTCACCGGGTGGTTTCGCCGCATGGTGCCGTCGGGAGGGCATTCTCGCCTGACGGCTCAGGCCGGCCATGCGGCGCCGGACGTCCTTTCGCGTCGGGACCACTCCTGCCACATCCGGCCACTGGTGGCGGAACCGGCGGGGCGGACGCGTCGGGCTTGCTAGCGTTTGCCTCCTCCGATGCGGTGGGAGGCGGTCGCCGTCGTGCTCACCGGACGGTGGACACAGACCAGGGACCGCCAGCAGACGCCGAGAAGAGAACATGCCCCCCACAGCCACCCCTCCCGATCGGGAGGTTCGGCGGCGTCCCCGGGTGGACGCCGCATGACCGGACGTGACCTCGTCGTTGTCGCCCTCGCGGGGGTGCAGCGCTACATCGAGGAATCCCGCACCACCACCGACCTGCGGGCGGGGAGTCAGATCATCGCCGGGCTCGCCGCCGCCGGTGTCGAGTGCCTGCTCGGGGACGACCGCGCCGACGCCCGGATCGTCTTCCCGGTCGAAGGGCGCGCCCGCGGGGCCGAGGACGGGATGCCCAACCGGATCGTCGCCCTCCTCGCCGCCGGGACGGGCCCCCAGGCCGCCGGACAGGTGGGGCGCCACCTCGAACAGAAGTGGGCCCACTGGGTCGGGCAGGTCTTCGGCGAGGGCGACGGCAGGAATGCTCGGGGAGAGCTGGACACCCCCGGCTGGCCCGTCGTCCAGTGGGTGAGCATCCCCGCAGAGGCCGGTGACTACGCCGCCCAGTGGCGCCGGGCGCAGCGGCTGCTCGCCGGACGCAAGAACATCCGCGACTTCGTCCAGCCCCTCGACGCCCCCCGGCCGCTGTGCACGCTCTCGCCCCGCTGGCGGTCGGTCCCGCCCCCTCAGCGCGCTCCCGAGCACATGCGGGACGAGGACCTGTCGGTCCCGAGCTGGGTCAAGCGCCTGTGGCACCGGCGCGGCGGCGACAAGCAGACGGGCTTCCCCTCCACCAAGGGGATCGCCTCGGCCCACTACCGTGCCGATGTCCTGCGCAAATGGGATGAGCCCGGGATCGCGGACGCAGTGAGAGGGCTGAAGGAGTGCGTCGACCAGGTCGACCGGGAGGACATCTCCGAGGCGCCTCTGCCGGGGTTCACCGACGAGGTCAAGGAGGCCGGCGCCGGTGATCCGGCCGCCGACTGGTTCCGCGGGCGGGGCGCGCAGTGGGTCTACCCGGGCGTGTGGCACCTCGACTCGCTCGCACACCGGTTCGGGGTCAAGGGCGAGGGTGAGGGGTTCGACCTGTTCGAGGTGTCGGTCGGGCTCGGCGCGATGGCCTCGACCACCCTGGCCCGGGCGGGCGAGCAGGCCGGGCTGGCGCCCCCCTCCCCGCACCTGGCCGTGCTCGTCCAGGACCTCGACTCCATGGGGAGCTTCCTGTCCGGCAAGGTTCCCCGCGAGGTCCCCGGCCAGGACGGTGAACCGTTGGAGGTCACGGCGGAGGAGCACGGCCGGATCTCCCGGATGCTGTCCGAGGTCGCCGCCGAGCAGCGCTCCGCGGTCGAAAAGGCCCTCGGCACGGTCGTCTACGCCGGGGGCGACGACCTCCTGGCGCTCGTCCCCGCCTCCCGGGCCCTCGACGTGGCGCGCGCCTGCCACGACGCCGTCCGCGCCCCGCTGCCCACCGCCAGC
The DNA here is from genome assembly GCF_000341185.1 of Nocardiopsis chromatogenes YIM 90109. Classification (GTDB taxonomy): domain Bacteria; phylum Actinomycetota; class Actinomycetes; order Streptosporangiales; family Streptosporangiaceae; genus Nocardiopsis_A; species Nocardiopsis_A chromatogenes. The sequence goes on along the minus strand of NZ_ANBH01000006.1, from coordinate 9,922 downwards.
ACGGGACTTCTGTTCTTCCACCACGACTCCTCGCTCCGTGAGGCCCTGCACCGTGCGCACGAACTCCTCGTGGAGGCCAAGCGCCGGAAAGGCAAGCACGGCCTGGGTATCGGCTACATCCGCAACAGCGGTGCGCACGCCGACTGCGTCGTCGGCTGGGCGGACGGCTCCCCGCCCGAGGACGCGCTGCGGGTCTTCATGCCCCAGGGCGACCGCGCCCGCATCCGCCTCTCGCCCCGGCTCCTGGCCGACCTCGTCGCCGAGCGGCCCCACCTGGACAGGGGCGGTACCGACGGCGCCGGGGAAGGGCACCGGCCGCTGCCGCGCCAGGTCGCCCAAGCCGAGATGCGCCGCCTGATCCGGCGCCACACCACCATCGCCCCGCCGCCCGGCGGCCGCGCCGATCCGAGGGACGAGGAGGAGAGGGGCCACGAGAAGAGGGACGACGAGGAGCTGAAGGAGGCCTTCGCGCGCGACGCCGTCGCCGCCCTCGCGCGCTTGGCCCCTGGGACTCGCCTGCTCGACGAGGATGCGGTGCGCGTGGCCGTCTTCCTCCGCCAGGAGGTGCTGTGAACGCACGGACACCCCGCCCGCCCGTGACCGACCGGTGGCTGGTGGTACAGCCCCACGACACCGTCCAGGTGCGCGACGGGCGTTCCTTCGACGCCGGAACCGGCGGCATCGCCCACAGCGTGCGCCCGTGGCCCTCCACCATCGCCGGGGCGCTGACCGCGGCACTGGGCGGCGAGGACCTGCAGAGCGTGCGCGGCCCCGTCCTCGTGCGGGAGACGGGCGACGGATGGCGGCCCTACTTCCCCGCCCCCAAGGACCTGCACACCGACCCCGCGCGCAACGACGTCTGGCGCATGTGCCTGGAAGGCGGGCCGGTAGCGGAGCCGGGGGCGCGCTCCGACGGAGGCGCACCGGCATCCGCGACCGACCTCCACTGCACGGAGGAGGACGGCACCGGCGGCCTGCGGCTGCTCACCCTCCCCAGCGGGGCGGAGGGCAAGGAACGCACCGAGCCCTGCGACGCGCTCCTCCCTGGGCGCACCCTCCACGACTACCTCCATGGCGACCTGGTCGTCTCCGGGGGCGTGGCCCCCTATGAGGAACTCGACGCGGTCGACGACCCGGTCGTCCCCGAGCCGCGCACCGGCATCGGCCTTGACCCGCGCACGCGCACCGTCCGCAACGGGATGCTCTACCGCACCACGCACATGCGCCTGGAGCAGGGATGGGCCTTCGCCGCGCACGTGACGCCCAAGCCCGAGCAGCAGCGCCAGGTCGACATCGGCCCGCCCGACCCTGTGCAGTTCGGCGGGCTTGCCCGCATGGCCGACGTCGACCCGGCCCCGGGCACCGACTGGCCCCGGGCACCCGCGCGCTTCCCCGGCGGGCGCGTCCTCCTCTACGTCGCCACCCCGGCCCTGTGGCCCCGGGGGTGGCGCCCCGATACGCCCCCGGGAGCCGAACTCGTCTCGGCCGTGGTGGGCGACCCCCTGGCGGTCGCCTCCGCCTCGCCCAAGCACAACGGCGAGGATTTCTGGAGCAAGCGGGTGCTCGCCTGGGCCGTTCCACCCGGATCGATCTACCTGCTCCGCTTCCCCGGCGAGGAGGAGGCCGCTGTCTGGGCCGCCGAGCACCATGCCCGCGCGCTCGGCCCGCCCGCACGGGAGCGCATGGACACCGCGGGCTTCGGAGTCGTTCTGACCGGAGTGTGGTCGTGAGAACCTATCTGCTCTACCTGTACACCGAATCGCCCCTGCACGCCGGGGGAGCCGAGGCCGACGGCTCGGTCGACCTGCCCATCCAGCGCGAGGCGGCGACCGGCTACCCCCTCGTGTGGGGCCAGAGCCTCAAGGGCGCGCTCCGGCAGGCCGCCTACGACGCGGGCTGGGGGGACGACCGGGACGGCGCCGCCGACGGTGGAACCGTCCTCGACACGCTCTTCGGGCGGGCCACCACCGGCGACGACGACGGCCCCGGCGTCAACGCCAACGCGGGCCGCCTTGTGGTGGGCGATGCCCAGCTCCTCGCTCTCCCCGTGCCCACCCTGATGGAGACCTTCGCCTGGGCCACCTCGGCCCTGGCGCTCAGCCGGCTGGCCCGCAAGCACGCCCGCGTCTGCGACGACCGCGGCACCCGCCCCTTCCCCGCCGTCCCCGACGGCGGAGGCGTCTGCGCCGAGGGCAAGTGGGAGGACACCCGGCAGGTACTCGGCCCGTGCGTGGTGCCGGTGCGCGGCGCCAGGAAGGGCGAGCCCGACCCGGTGGCCGAGTGGGCCGACCTCATCGCCCGTGAGGGCATCGGCGACGAGCCGTTCTTCGCCCCCTTCGCGGGCAAGCTGCGCGAGGACCTCATCGTGGTCGACGAGACGGTCATGGGCCAGCTCCTCAGGGAGTGCACCGAGCTGTCGGTCCGGGTGCAGCTGGACCCCGAGAACAAGACCGTCGCCAACGGCCCCTTCACCAGCGAGTACCTGCCCGCCGAAACGCTGCTCGTGTCGGTGCTGACCCTGCGCGACGACGGCGCGGCCTCCACCGGCCTGGCCGACCGGGTCGACGAGCTCCTCGACGGCAGGGTCCTGCAGATCGGCGGCGACGAGACCCTGGGCAAGGGCCTGGTGTGGACCCGCCTGGTCAAGGGGGAGGGGGACGCCACGTGAGCGGCGCCGAGCGCATCGACCAGGAACTCGCCGCCATCGCCTACGAGATCCTCCCGGAGAAGGTGACCAAGGAGGTCCGCACCCGCATGCGGCAACTCCCCTCGCGCCTCAGGGGCGGAGGCCTGGCCGCGAGCTATGCCTTCATCTGCGCCCGCGCCAACGAATCCAAGGCCGACGGTTCCAAGAACGACTCCAAGGCCCAGCTCGGGCGGGCCTACGGCCTTCTCGCCGACAAGATCGCCCAGCGCCTCGCGGACCAGCGGATCCTCGGCAAGGCGGGGGACACCATGACCCGGCAGCAGTGCCTGAGGCACCTGGCCGACGCCACCCCGATGGAGTACGCGCGCGCCTCGGCGGAGATCGACGCCCTGGCCATTTGGCTCTCCCGTCTCTCTGACGCGCTGTGGGACCGCTCGGACGACGGGAACGGGGCCGGGAACGAGCCGCCCCCGGGGGACGGAGGCGGCGATGCCCAGGGATAGGCGCACCCCCGGCGCGGGCGGGAACGCAGACGCGGTCGAGGAGAAGGTCCACCGCTTCCCCGCTTACGGCCCGCTGGGCGCCCGGGTGCGGGTCGAGCGCCGCACCCCCGTCGACGAGAAGGGTAAGGAGGGCCACCCCTACCCGGTCCTCATGGACGGCGGGGACAAGGTCGACAAGAGCGCCAACGCCCTCGTCCTCCTGCAGCGGCTGGCATTCGAGAAGGAGGACGGCGACCAGAGGCTCAAGGTCGCCGAGGCGCGGGGGCTGCTCAACGAGTGGGCGGCCGACTCATGGCTCAGGAAGGGCCATGCGGAGCTGCTCACGGGCGCTCTGGCGCGTCGGCACGCTTTCGTCGAGCGCTGGAGGACACGGGAGAAGCCCCGCCGCTACGCCGAACGCCTGGGACTGGTGCCCGAGTGGCGCATCGTCACCGGACTGGGCCTGCAGTACGGGGAGCTGGAGAACGGCCTGGCGATGCACGGCACGTACGGGTGGCCGGTGATCCCCGCTTCGACCCTCAAGGGCGTGGCGGTCGAGGGCGCCCGCATCGTGGAGAACGAGCTGAAGGCGGAGGAGCGGACGGAGCTGATCCCCGTCCTGCACGAGAAGGTCCGCCGGATCCTCGGAGACCCCCGCCCGGGCCAGGCCCCCGCCGCCGACGGCGAAGGCCCCCAGGGGCGGGGATCCGTCCGCTTCCTGGACGCCCTTCCCGGTGAGAAGGGAGTGAAGGTGTACAACGACGTCATCACCCCGCACCAGCAGCCCTACTACACCGACACCATGCCCGGAGAGGGTGGCCCCGCCGCGCCGCGCCCGCCGGCCGAGCACCACAACCCGGTGCCCGTGCCCTTCCTGTCGGTCAGCGGGACGTTCCACGTGGACCTGCTCGGCGACGATGAGGAGGACCTGCGCACCGCCGCCGAGTGGCTGGAGCGCGCCGGGGACGAGAGCGGCATCGGCGGCCGGACCACCGCCGGGTACGGGTACTTCACGTGCCGACCGGCCCCCGCCCCCGCCGCCGGGGGACCGGCGGGTGCGGGCAAGGGGCCGAAGAAGGGGAAGCGGAAGTGACGGCCACCGGGACCGTGCACATCGTCAGCGTCGGCCTCAGCCTGTTCGGGAACCTGAGGGCCGGGACGGCCAGGCTGACCGAGCGGCACCGGCTGGACCGCGAGGTCGCCGAGAGCATCCGCGCGCTGCGGGAGCGCCTGCACGACGAGCAGGACGCCTACGCCCACCCCTCCGACGAGCGGGACCGGCAGGCCGAGTGGCTGGCGCGGGCCGTGGCGGAGGGCGACGAGGCCCGCGCCGAATTCGCCGCGCTGCTGCGCGAGGTGCGCGTGGAGGAGTGGAAGCCGGGCCTGAGCGCCGAGCTGTCCGCGCTGGCGGCCTATCTGGGACGCGCGGACGGTGGGCAGGGAAAGGGCGTGTGCGTCCTTCCCGCCGAGGACACGGCGGTGCTCATCGCCAGCGACACCGGTCCCGGGCTGCGGGCCGCCCTGGTCAACGCCGCCGCCATGGCCGGGGGCGACCTGGGGCGCGTCCACTACCTGCACGACCCTTCCGACGCCGTGGCCTCCCTGGACGGCGCGGTCGTCATCGTCCGCGTCCCGGGGCTCGACGCCGGGAACACGGCGGGCTTCATCGAGGCGATGCGCAACCTCGGCGGGGTGGGGCGGGGCGTACGGCGCCTGGCCGAGCGCGCCGGGGCCTCCGGGGCCGGTGAGCGCGTGGTCCGCTTCCACACCTCGGGCGGCTTCAAGGGCGCGCTGCCGTTCCTCCTCGGGATGGCCGAGGCGCTGCGCAGCATCCTCGGCCCCCGGATGGTGAAGGCGTACGCCGTGCACGAACTCAGCTCCGCCAGCGCGGTCGAACTGCCGCTGCGGTCGTTTCACAGGGAGTTCCTCGGGCGCCAGTTCAAGGGCGTCGAACGAGGGGACGGGGTCTTCAGGACGGAGCCGCCCGACGGGAAGCCCTTGCAGGGGTTCGCCTACGACTTCGACGGCGACAGGCGGGAGTGGCGTCTGACCCCGTTCGGGTACGCGCTGAACGAGATGCTCCCCGAGGCTGCGAAAGAGCCGTGAGCGACACGCACCCCGAGCACAGGGACCGTGCTGCGCCCGAGCCCTCCCTGCCGTCGATGCTCGTCGCTCTGTCGGAGCGCCTCGCCACAGGCCTGGGGGCCGTGGCCGACGCCGGACGCGACGGCGTCGGCCGGGGCGGTGCGGCCTCCGGCAACGACGCGGCCGCCTTGGCCGGGGCGGAGCTCCGGCACGCCGTGCTCCAGGTCGACAGGGCCCAGCAGGGCGCGGAGGTCGGCTACGGGCAGGCCCGCGACGGCCTCTTCCGCCTCTGGGAGGAGCAGCCGCACACCGCCCGCGTCCTCGTCCACCGGCCGGAAGCGGTCACCGCGTGGCTGCCGCGCGTCCTCCGTATCCGGTCGGATCTCACGCAGGAGGAGGTCGAGACCCAGGGTCCGGCCGTGTGGTGCGTCCTGGCGGGAACCGTGGACGCGCTCTGGGAGTACGCCCAGGGGGACTCGGCAGGGGCGCACCGGATCCGCCGATGGGAGCCGCTCATCGCCCGTATGCGCTTCCTCGTCCTGGCCGAGCCGTTCCGGGACCTCGGTCTGTGGGAGCCGTCCTGGGCGTCGACGACCGCACTGGGGCGGGTCTTCGGCTACGACACCGGGGTCGAACTGATCCGGCGCGCGCGCGAGGCGCGTGAGGCGTGGCGCGCCCACCTGGGCGCGTATCAGTCCGTGCCGCTGTTCGACCATGCGCCGCCCTTCTCCGCCGAGGAGGACGTGCGCGCGCTGGCGTTCGTGTCGGAGTTCGGCGGGCGTCCGCTCGTCCTGGCCGACCTCGCGCAGGGCGGCGCCGGCGGTGAGGGGAACGGCGTCCCGGAGAAGGACTCCGGGCCGGAGCGCGGCCCCGCCGGGCTCCCGGCCGACCGGGCCGTCACCGAGGACGTCGTCGAACACCACCTGCTGCCCCGTTTCGCCGTCGTGGAGGCCTGGGCGGCGGTCGTGGGCAGGCCGGGCGCCTGGCGCGATCCAGGGCAGGCCCTGCTGTTCGGCGCCGTGTTCGGCACGGCCCTTCTGGGGGCCGTCGCGGCCGTCACCGCGGCCGCCGCGTCCGGGGCGCTGGGCACGTGGTACGTCGCCACCGGGTTCGCCGGGGCCGCCTATGCGGCGATCGGAGTGGGAACGCTCGCCTATGGGCGGCGCTGGGCCATGCCCCTGATGCTGCGCTTCCCCGCCGCCGCCGTGGTCGGGCTGATCGTGCTGGTCGCCTTCCACCCCGACTGGTGGACGGACCTGTCCCTCGGGTGGGCGAGCGCCGGGACGGCCCTGCTCATCGCTGCGGCGCCGTTCGGCTACCTGCTCACCCAGGTCCGCAACCACAATTCCGGCCAGGTGCCCGAGGGGGGCGGGCGGACGCGGGTCCGCAGGCGGGTCGTCGCCCGCGCCGCCCTGGCCACGGGGACGGGGCTCGCCCACGCCTTCCTCGTGGCCCTGCTGGGGATGGTCCTCATCGCCCCGGTCTTCTCCGAGGACGGGGACCGGCTGCGCACCGCGTGGTCCGGAGGCGAGGACACGGCCGCCGCCTCCTCAGCGGCCCCGACGGAGGCCTCACCGGAGGCGGAACCGCCCAGGCGGCCGGGCAGTCCCACGGCGATCCTGGCGCTGGCCACCGCGGTCTGCCTGGCGGCCGGGGTCTTCTCACAGATCCTCTGGGACGACAAACCGGTCACCGCGCCCCTGTCCCATCAGCGCTGGCGCTCGGAGCGCTGAGCGGAGACGGCACAGGCACGGCGCGGACGACACAGATGCAACGTCCGAGACGTCCAGGAAGGAGGGCGGCACCGATGGCGTGGACGACGTTCGGGCTGAAGGTCACGACGCCCCTGTTCAACCACGACGACACCGAGACGGGCCTGCGGGTGGCGTCGATCCGGGGAGCGATGCGGTACTGGCTGCGTGCGCTGGCCGGGACGCGGTTCGGTGACGACATCAAGGGGCTGGCGCAGCTGGAGCAAGAGGTGTTCGGGAACACCAAGCGGAAATGCCCGGTGCGGCTCCGCCTGAGCGAACAGCCCAGGGACACCTTCCGGGGCGCCGTGGGCAGGCTGCCGCTCTCCGACGAGGACGGCAAGTGGGTCGCCTACCTGCTCGGGCAGGGCCACGTCGCCTACAACCGCGAGACCGGGAAGTTCTTCAACACGCGCCCCTACGTCGAGCCCGGCGGCACGTTCACGCTCAAGGTGGGCTTCTCCGGCGAGGAGCGCGCCGACGCACTGACGATGGCGAGCCTGTGGCTGGCGTGCACCTACGGCGGGTTCGGCGCCCGCACGCGCAAGGGGTTCGGGGGCGTGCGCCTGACCCATCGGGACGGCCCCCTGCCGAAGACCTGGCGGAGGTACTCCGCCGACACCCCGGGGATCGACCACTACCGGGCCCTGGGCCACCTGCCCGTGTCGGAGGCCTTGGAGGACTGCGTCGATAAGCACCTGCCCGAGCCGAACGGGCGCACGGGCGGCACCCCGCACTACCCCGTGCTCGGTGAAGGCGCGACCATCGCGGCACTCGGCGAGCCGAGCGGCGGCACCTGGCGCCAAGCGGCCGCCGAGGCCGGGGAGGCGTACCGCCACTTCCGGGCGCCGCGTCCGAACCGTTCCCCGGACGCCCGCTACGACCCCTGCATCAAGACCCCCGAGTACGAGGAGGTCGTCTACGGGGACGAGACGCACTTCCCCCTGGGGGCGCTCGGGCTCCCGGTCGTGTTCAAGAAGGGCATCGCCGCCAACGCCTACGACGGCGGCGAGGACCTGCGCCGTGCCTCTCCGCTGTGGTTCAGGTTCGTCGAGGACCCCGAGCGCCGGGAGTGGCGGCTCTTCTCCTTCGCGTTCCACAGTGCCTTCCTCCCGGGCGGCCGCGGCCCGGAGGTCCGCCTGCAGGGCGGCAAGCAGGGCAGGAAGACGGTCACGGTGACCGACGCCGACGTGCGCCAGCGGACGCAGGCATGGATGGAGGCCTCCACGTCGCGCGACTGAGCGCGCTGTGCCCGCGGCCGAGCGGATCCGCGAGGACCTGGCCGAACCCGTCCGCCCCGCGCCGCGATCGCCGACCGGGCCATCGACCGGACCGCCCCGGGCCGAGGAGGGGACGCGACCATGGTCGACATGCCGTCCAGCGGGCTTCTCGCGGTCCGGGTCGGTGGGCGGCTCGGCCGGTGCCCCGCTCCCGGGCCCCGGCCGTCCGGCGGGCCGCCGGGGCGCCTGGTGGATGGCGGCGACGACGGCGGGCGGCCCCCGCCGAGGCTGTCGGGTGGTCCGAGGGCAGCGGGGTGGTGCTTGCACCACGCGATCACCCTTCGGGTGGTTCATTCACCGCGCTCGATCGGCCGACGCGCGTGAGGGGGGCCGGTGTGCCCGGTTTCCGGGCCGTGGCGTCTCACCTGGTGGGGGGGGGAGGGGGCCGGATGATGTGCACCCTCCTCGGGGGCGCCTCCGGTCCGGGCGGCGGCGCGACAGGGAAGGTGAGGCTTGTTCGCGTTCGTGGCGGCCGTCGGGCGCCGTCTCGACCAACGTGCACCCCTCCGACGGGAATCTCCCGCATGGTGAGACCCAGGGGCCGGGGTTCGCGCTCTCCGACACCCGGACCCGCCCCCGCCGGGCCCGCCCTGAATCCGGCAGCGCCATGACCTGGGTGAACACTCCCTGTTAAGGGGTGGGAGGGCCGCGAAGCGCGCTCAGCGACACCCGCGAGGGTCCCGGGCGTGCGAAGTCGGCGATCCCAGAACACGTTCTGGAAACGGAATGCCCGGTTCATGTCCGTCTGGGGCGTTCACTTCGGGCGCCGAAGGGGGTGCGGGAGCACCCCGGTGCTCCCGCTGGGCGCTCGGAGGTCACTCCGGGCCGATATCGGCTACACAGGGTGGCGAGCGGGGCGGCAAACGGTCCCGCTGTGCCGTTTGGGGCCCTTCTGGAGGCAGAACGTGTTCTGGAATCGCGATGACCGTGCACCCCCGCCGCCCCCACTGCCGCCCCGGGCGCCGAACAGGGCGAGGGAGGGGCCTCGGTGCCCCGGGAATCCGGGCGAAGCGGACACCGGGCCGGTAGCGGCCGGGCCGGAACCCGCCTTCCGGACGCCACGGACGACCCGGGGCCCTCTCGCGCGGCGAAAGGGACGCTTTCAGTGTGATCGCGTGGCGGATCCGCCGCGCGGGATCGCCGCCCCTTCCCCGCCGCACCCGGTATGCCCGGAATGTCCGGCCCCGGGGTTCCCCATCGTACGTTCAACGCGCCCCGGGGTAACGAGTGTGCGCTTTCGACCACTCCCACGCGCCCAGTGTGCGCTTTTCTGCGCACTCGATGCCCGGCAGCCCGCCCCGTGTCCGGGATGCCCGGAATGCGGTGCCCGTTCACCCCGCCACGGGCGCGGGTGAGCACCCGCCCACCCCACGGCGCCGCCTTCCCGGGGCGCGAGGAACCCGCCGCCCGGCCGGGGCCCGTCAGCGGGGCACCAGCCGAGCCGCCGCCCACCCGCACCGCGAGCAGCCGGGCGCCCGGCAGGCAGGCCCGGGGAACCGCCCCGCTCACGCCGTTGCCGCCATACACGGCGACCACGCACACGCCCGGCGGCCGACAATGCCACCGCAAGGGCCGCCGACCTGCGTCGTCGCCGCCCTCCACCTCACACCCCGGCTACCCGCCGCCCGGCAAGCAGGCCTGGGGAACCGCCCTGCTTCCGCCGTCGCCGCCATCTAC
>NZ_ANBH01000005.1 GCF_000341185.1 Nocardiopsis chromatogenes YIM 90109 | reverse complement strand
CCGGGGAACCACCCCGCTCACGCCGTCGCCGCCAACCACCCCGACCATGCACACACCGCGCGGCCGACAACGCAGCAGGTAGGGCCGCTGACCTTCGTCGTCGCCGTCAACCACCCCGCACCCCGGCCACTCGCCGCCCGGCCAGGGCCCGTCAGCGGGGTACCGGCCGACCCGCCGCCCACCCGCACCGCGAGGAGCCCGCCA
>NZ_ANBH01000004.1 GCF_000341185.1 Nocardiopsis chromatogenes YIM 90109 | reverse complement strand
GGCAGGCCCGGGGAACCGCCCCGCTCACGCCGTCGCCGCCCATTCCGCCCCCTCCCGCCGCTCCTATTCCGTCAAATGGGTTTGATGTATTCTGGCTCACATGGATCCCACGGTCCCGGAGCCGCCGGTGTTCGTCGAGCTCGCCGCCCATCCGCTGCGGTGGCGGCTGCTCGCCGTGCTGGCCGGGGGTGACCGGCGGGTGCGCGAGCTGGCGGAGGGCGTCGGCGAGCCGCAGAACCTGGTCTCCTACCACCTGCGCCGCCTGCGCGCCGGGGGCCTGGTGGCCGCGCGGCGCAGCGGCCACGACGGCCGCGACACCTACTACCGGCTCGACCTGGAGCGCTGTGCCGGGGAGCTGGCCGCCGCCGGCGGCGCCCTGCACCCGGCCCTGCGCATGGTGCCGCCGGTGCCGCCGGACCCGTCGGCGGTCCCGGAGCTCCCCGACCCGCCGCGGGTGCTGTTCGCCTGTACCGGCAACAGCGCCCGCTCGCCCATCGCGGCGGCGCTGATGCGCCGCAGCACCGGCGGACGCGTCGCGGCGGCCGACGCCGGGTCGGCCCCGAAGGAGCGCGTCCACCCGGCCGCCGTTCGCGTGCTGCGCGAGCGGTACGGCATCGACATCGCCGAACGGCGGCCCCGGCACCTGGACACCCTGGCCGGCCGCCGGTTCGACTACGTCGTGACCCTGTGCGACCGCGTGCGCGAGGTCTGCCCGGAGTTCCCGGGGCGGCCGCGGAGGATCCACTGGAGCGTGCCCGACCCCGCCCCGGCCGCCGGCCGGGGAGCGGACGGGGACGCGGACAGGAGCGCGGACGGGGGGTTCGCGCGGACGGCGGCCGAGATCGAGGCCCGCGTCCGGCACCTGCTGCCCGTGCTCATCGACCAGCCCCACCCGGAGGTGCGGTCATGACCGCAGAGACCGACCACGCCAGCGTCCGCTACATCGTCGACGACGTCCAGGCGGCCGTCACCTTCTACACCGCCCACCTCGGCTTCGAGGCGGGCATGAGCGCGGCGCCCGCCTTCGCCGAGGTCACCCGGGGGCGGCTGCGGCTGCTGCTGTCCGGCCCGGCCAGCTCCGGCGCCCGCGCGACGCCGGAGGACGCGGCCGCCACCGGCGGGCGCAACCGCATCCACCTCATCGTCGACGACCTGTCCGCCGAGATCGACCGCCTTGCGGCCGAGGGCCTGTCCTTCCGCAGCGAGCAGGTGTCGGGGCCGGGCGGGCGCCAGATCCTGCTGGCGGACCCGGCGGGCAACCTCGTCGAGCTGTTCGAGCCCGCCAGGCGGCCCGCGTCGGCCACCGCCTGACCGTGTGGGCCCCGGGGTACGCCGTCGGACGGGAGCCGCTGGACCCCGTCCGACGCGTCGGCGCCCCCGCGGATCAGCGGGAGCGGCCGTAGTCGCGCACGACGAACGAGCCGTCCCCACCGAGGTCCACGGAGGCCACGTGCCCGTACGGGCGCTCATCTCCGTAGCCGACGTACCCGGACCAGTACTCGGTGGCCGCCTCGTCCTCCCCGTCGGGGACGACCGCCTCGGCGAGGAGCATCCCCTTGCCCGCCTCCCGGAGCTCGACCGTGTCGCCGGGGGAGAGGCCCTCGCCTCCGGCCCGGACGCGGTACGGGTCGCAGACCTCGATCCACAGTCCCGCGCCGGTCGAGTCCAGGGCCGAGGCGACCGTCTCGCATTCGGTCCCGGCCGCCTGGGCCGCCGGGACCGGCGCCATCGCCAGCACGGCGGCACCGGCCGCCGTGCCCGCCCGCAGGAGCATCCGCATGTCGACTACCCTCCGAATTCATGTGCGCACTGAACGCATTCAGAGGTGCCCCTGCTGTGGCCTGCGAAAACCCACGGGCGGAGGAGTGGGAGGGCCGTCGCCTCAGCCGCCCGTTCCCTGGCGGGCCTCCAGCGCGGCCACGCCCGCCTTGCACGCCTTCACCAGCTCGCGGTGGTTGCGCAGGCGCTCCAAGACCCCGAACGGCGCCACCTCGCCCATCGGTTCCCCCTCCGCCTCCTCCACGGACAGCCGGCCGCCCGTCAGCGTCCCGGCCCGGTGCCACCGCTCCCACCGCTCGAAGTCGGGGCTGTGCCGGTGTCCGAACAGGAACGCCCGCTCCCCGCGGCCGTGCAGCGGGGCGCCGTCCAGGCGGCGGAGCCACGCCGGGTCCGTGCCCTCCCGGGGCCATCCGTCCGCGGTCACCACGTCCACACGGGGGTCCTCGGCGGCCTCGGCCTCGGTGCCGGGCCCCAGAGGCGGGCGGACCAGCACCGCGTCCTCGGGGGCCGACCGCACCGGCAGCTCCCGCTCGGACTCCACGCGGGACAGCACGACCACCACGCGCGGCAGCCACCACCAGTTCTCCCGCTGGGCCATCAGGCTGTCGGCGCGCAGCCGCGTCGGCGGATGCTTGACGAGCTCCTGGGCGAGCAGGTGCTCGGTGAACAGCCTCCCGTCGGCGTCGGCGACCACCTCCACCGGGCCGCAGGCCACCATCCCCGGCCCGCCGTGCCGCTCGGAGGTCAGCGCGAACGCCGCCCGCCCCGAGGTCAGGGTGTCGGCGGTGTCCAGGTGGGCGGCGGGCAGCGCGGCGCACGGGCGCCCGTCCAGGACCAGCGGCACCACGGGGATCCCGGCCGGACCCGCCGGGCCGGTCCAGCACAGCTCCGCGGTGACCGCCCGCCGCCAGGCACCGGAGATGTCGTCGGGAGCCGCCATGCAGGTCACGCCTTTGTAGTGATCGGGATCTCATGCTAACTTCTGGTGACTTTAGTCGATCTTGACACGATTCGTGACGAATCGACGTATCCGCTTCCCAGCCACCCCCTTGCGGTGTACCCCCGAGGCCCGTCGAATCAAGGGGAACGAACCGCGGACAGTAAGGATCCCTCAATGCCGGCAGTCGTCGTGCTGGTCGCCGCACTGGCGATCTTCGCGCTGGGCTACAGGTACTACTCGGCCTACCTCTCCAAGCGCGTCTTCGCGCTGGACCCGGCGTTCACCACCCCCGCCCACGCCTACAAGGACGGCGTGGACTTCGTCCCGACCAACAAGCACATCGTCTTCAGCCACCACTTCATCTCCGTCGCCGGCGCCGCCCCCATCGTCGGCCCGGCCGTCGCGGTGTTCTGGGGCTGGGGCCCGGCCCTGGTGTGGGTGGTCCTGGGCACCGTCTTCGCCGCGGGCGTGCACGACTTCGGCGCCCTGGCCATCTCCGTGCGCCACAAGGCCAAGAGCATCGGCACCCTGGCCAGCGAGGTCGTCGGCCCCCGCTCGCGCTCGCTGTTCCTGGTCATCATCTTCTTCCTGCTGACCCTGGTGAACGCGGTCTTCTCGGTGGTCATCACCAACCTGTTCATCGGCACCCCCGAGGCGGTGCTGCCGGTACTGGTGACCATCCCGCTGGCGATCGCCGTCGGCCAGTGGGTCTACCGCCGCCGCACCGCCGCGCTGCTGCCCTCGATCGTGGCCCTGGTGGTCATCTACGCCTGCATCCCGCTGGGCCAGACGTTCCCGATCACCGCCGACCCGCTGGCCGGGCTGCTCGGCGTCGAGCCGCGCATGGTCTGGATCGTGCTGATCTTCGCCTACGCCTTCCTCGCCTCTCGCCTGCCGGTCTGGCTGCTGCTCCAGCCGCGCGACTACGTCAACCAGCAGCAGATGCTGGTCGCCCTGCTGCTGATCCTGCTCGGCGTCGTGGTCGGCATGGACACCATCGCCGCCCCGGTCGTCCACGACGTGCCCGAGGGCTCGCCCAACTGGTTCCCGCTGCTGTTCATCACCGTGGCCTGCGGCGCCATCTCCGGCTTCCACAGCCTGGTCTCCTCGGGCACCACCTCCAAGCAGCTCGACAAGGAGACCGACGCCCGCTACGTCGGCTACATGGGCGCCATCGGCGAGGGCAGCCTGGCCCTGTGCTCGATCCTGGCCTGCACGGCCGGCGTGGTCATCGTCGGCGACCAGGACTGGTCGGCGCTCTACGCCGACTGGGAGACCGCCTCGGCCGGGGCCACCGGCAACTTCGTCAACGGCGTCGCCGGGTTCGCCTCCAACCTGGGCATCCCCGCGGCCACCGCCACCGTGTTCGCCGCCGTGGTCGTGATCAGCTTCGCCGCCACCACCATGGACACCGGCGTGCGCCTGCAGCGCTACATCGTGCAGGAGATCGGCGAGATCACCCGGATCCGCCCGCTGGCGCGCAACCTGACCCTGGCCACCGTGGTCGCCACCCTGGTGCCGCTGGCGCTGGCGATGATCCCCGGCGACTTCGCCTTCGGCACCCTGTGGCAGCTCTTCGGCACCACCAACCAGCTCACCGCCGGCCTGGCGCTGGCCGTCGTGGCCGTGTGGGTCACCAAGAAGGCCCGCAACCCGGTCGCCGTGCTCATCCCGCTGGTCTTCCTGATGGTGATGACCTCCTGGGCGCTGATCACCAACCTCCTGAAGTTCGCCACCTCCGACCAGCTCATCGACCGGGTGCTGCTGGCGCCGCTGGACGCGGTCATCTTCGTCGTCGCGCTCTGGCTGATCGTCGAGGCCGGCATCGCCCTGTGGAAGGCCTGGTCCGCGCGCAGCGCCGGCGGGGCCCCGGAGGGCGGCACGGCCGAGGCCCGGGCCGGCGGTGAGGACGAGTCCGCCGGTACCGGGGCCTGAGGAAGAACGGGAGGCCCGAGCGATGGGTGCGCGCCTCGAACGCCTGCGTGCGGCCTGGCGCACGGTGGAGGAGTTCCACACCGCCTGGTTCGACACCCGGTGGCGCCACGTCATGCGCCGCGAGGCGCGCACCCAGCAGGACACGCTGCGGGCCCTGATGCTCCTGGAGACCCTGGGGGTGGAGGGGCCGGTGGCCTATGAGACGCTCGACCTCATCCCCTACATGGTCGCCGACCTGCACGAATGGCACCAGCGCATGGGGCGCGAAGAGTTCGGCGATCCGGGAGTGTGCTGTTGAGCAGGGGTCAGGGCCCGGCTGAGGACGGGGCGCACGAGCCGCCCATCGTCTTCTTCGGCGGCAAGGGCGGCGTCGGCAAGACCACCATGGCCGCCGCCTACGCCCTCAACTGCGCCGACGCCGGACTGCGCACGCTCCTCGTGTCCACCGACCCCGCCCACTCGCTCGGCGACGCGCTCCAGACCCGCCTGGGCGACCGGCCCGTGAAGGTCGCCGACGCCCTCTGGGCGCGCGAACCCGACGCCGACACCGCGGTCAAGCGCCGCATCGGCGAGGTGACCGACGACGCCTACCGCGCGCTTCCCCGCGACATCATGCCCGCGGTCTCCCGCCACCTGGAGCACGCCGCCTCCAGCCCGGGCATGGCCGAGTCGGCCCTGGCCGACCTGCTCATGGACACCATGGAGGAGGTCCCCGGCACCTGGGACCGGCTCGTCGTCGACAGCGCCCCCACCGGGCACCTGCTCCGGCTGCTCGCCCTGCCCGAACTCCTCACCCCCTGGGTGCGGGGGCTCGCCCGGCAGCGCGAGCGCGTGCTGGACGCCGACCGCCTCGCCGCCGGGATCCTCGGCGGCCCCGGCGAGGCGCCCGACGACCCCCTCCTGGAGAAGCTGCACGCGCGCAGGCACAAGCTGGAGCGGGCCGCCGACCGCCTCCGCGGGGACGCCTGGGTGCGCCTGGTGATGATCCCCAGGCGCATGGTGCTGGCCGAGACCGAGCGCGCCGCCGAGCAGCTCGCCAAGGCCGGGTTCCGACTGGGCCCCGCCGTCATCAACCAGGTCCCCGAGGACGCCGCCCCCGAGCCGCTCGCGGCGGCGCGGCGGCGCTTCGCCCGGACCGGCGCCGTCGAACTCGCCCTCACCCCCGGCGAGCCGACCGGCATGCCCGCGCTGCGCGCGCTGGGCGCCCGCGTGTGAGGGGCGCCCCTCCGCGCCTCCGGCCCCCGACACGGTCCGATATGGGCCGGTCGGCCGTACCCCAAGCGGGGAAAGACCCCACTAAAGGGTTTCGGACGCTGAGAATCCGCCAGAGGTGGGACCGGTAGGCTCGGAACGGGGAACTCTGGAGGTGGGGTGGCGAACCGTACGAACACGCCGGGCGACCGCGTGTGGACGATCCCGAACATGCTCAGCATGCTGAGGCTGCTCGGTGTGCCGCTGTTCCTGTGGCTCGTCCTGGTCCCCGAGGCCGACTGGTGGGCCCTGGGCGTCCTGGCGTTCGCCGGGCTGTCGGACTGGCTCGACGGCAAGATCGCGCGCGCGTGGAACCAGACCAGCAGGCTCGGTGCCGTGCTCGACCCGATGGCCGACCGGCTCTACATCTTCGCCGCGGTGCTCGGCCTGGTCGTCCGCGGCGTCGTGCCCTGGTGGCTGATGGCCGTGCTGGTGCTGCGCGACGTGCTGATGATCGGGTCGCTGCCGGTGCTGCGGCACTTCGGGTACGGGCCGCTCCCGGTCAACTTCGCGGGCAAGGCGGCGACGCTGTGCCTGCTCTACTCCTTCCCGCTGCTGTTCGTCGCCGGGTACGGCGGAATCGTCGGCGATGTCGCCCGCATCACGGGTTGGGCGTTCGCACTGTGGGGAACTGCTATCTACTGGTGGGCCGGACTGCTGTACGCGGTCCAGGGCCAGAGCCTCATCAGGCAGGCCCGGCGGGCCGACCGCGCGATCGCGCAGGGGCACGACCCCGGCGCCGTCGCGGCGGCCACGCGCGGCGCATCCGGGGCCCGCGAGGGCGAGGAGCCGACGGCCACAGGGCCGGAGGCCCCCTCCTCCGGTGACCCGGGGCCACCCCGCAGTGACAGGAAGGGAGCGACTTCCTCGCCATGAGAGCACGCCCGAGGGCGTACCAGCGACCGACCGGGGGCAGGACCAGCGACGAGCGACACAGACCGGCGGCGGGCAGGCGCACCGCCCCGGCGGACCGGAGGTGCCCCAGATGAAGGCCGTCGTCATGGCGGGCGGTGAGGGGACCCGCCTGCGCCCCATGACCGCGAACCAGCCCAAACCGCTGCTGCCCGTGGTCAACAAGCCGATCATGGAGCACGTGCTCCGGCTGCTCAAGCGGCACGGCTTCGACGAGACCGTGGTGACCGTGCAGTTCCTGGCCACCCTCATCCGCAACTACTTCGGCGACGGCGAAGAGCTGGGGATGAAGCTGCACTACGTGGCCGAGGAGGTGCCGCTGGGCACCGCCGGCAGCGTCAAGAACGCCGAGCAGCACCTGCACGGCGAACCGTTCATCGTCATCTCCGGTGACGCGCTCACCGACATCGACCTGAGCGACATGCTGCGCTTCCACCGCGAGAACGGGGCCATGGTCACCATCGGCCTCAAACGGGTGGCCAACCCCCTGGAGTTCGGCATCATCATCGTCGACGACGAGGGGCGCGTGCAGCGGTTCCTGGAGAAGCCCACCTGGGGGCAGGTCTTCTCGGACACCGTCAACACCGGCATCTACATCATGGAGCCCGAGGTGCTGGAGCGGGTCGCCGCCGGGGAGGTGGTGGACTGGTCCGGCGACGTCTTCCCCGAGCTGCTCAAGGAGGGCGAGCCGCTCTACGGCTACATCGCCGACGGCTACTGGGAGGACGTGGGCACCCACGAGTCCTACCTCAGCGCCCAGGCCGACGTCCTCAAGGGCCTCGTGGACGTGGAGATCGACGGTTTCGAGGTCTCGCCGGGGGTGTGGGTCGGCGAAGGCGCCGAGGTGGACCCCGAGGCCGTCCTCAAGGGCCCCCTCTACATCGGGGACTACGCCAAGGTGGAGGCCGGGGCCGAGCTGCGCGAGTACACCGTGCTGGGCAGCAACGCCGTGGTGCGCTCGGAGGCATTCCTGCACCGCACCGTCGTGCACGACAACGTGTACGTGGGCGCCTCGACCAACCTGCGCGGGTGCGTCGTCGGCAAGAACACCGACGTGATGTCCGGGGCCCGCATCGAAGAGGGCGCCATCATCGGCGAGGAATGCGTCATCGAGGCCGAGGCGTACCTGTCCAACGACATCAAGGTCTACCCGTTCAAGACCATCGAGGCCGGGGCGGTCGTCAACACCAACGTCATCTGGGAGTCGCGCGGCCAGCGCTCGCTGTTCGGGCCCCGGGGCGTGTCCGGCCTGATCAACGTCGAGATCACCCCCGAACTCGCCGTCCGCCTGGCCAGCGCGTATGCCACCACCCTCAAGAAGGGGTCGGTCGTCACCACCTCCCGGGACGCCTCCCGCGGCGCGCGCACGCTCAAGCGCGCGGTCGTCAGCGCCCTGACGGCGGGCGCGATCGACGTGCGGGACCTGGAGGCCGTCCCCATGCCGGTGGCGCGCTACAACACCTCCCACAGCGGCGTCAGCGGCGGCATCGCCCTGCGCACCACGCCCGGCGACCCGCAGTCGGTCGACCTGGTCTTCCTCGACTCCAGCGGGGCCGACCTCTCCCCGGCGGCCCAGCGGAAGCTGGAGCGCGTCTACTCGCGCGCCGAGTTCCGCCGTGCCTTCCCCGGCGAGATCGCCGAGCTGTCCTTCCCCTCGCGCGGTATCGAGGGCTACACCCAGGAACTGCTGCGGAGCATCGACACCTCCGGCATCGACGAGGCGGAGATGAAGGTCGTCGTCGACTGCGCCGGGGGGACCGGCGCGCTGGTGCTGCCGTCGCTGCTCAGCAAGGTCGGCGCCGACGTGATGACGCTGAACAACCGGCTGGACGAGGCCTCGCCCACCGACACCCTGGCCAAGCAGATGCGCGACCTGCAGCACCTGGGGGAGCTGGTGGAGTCCTCCAAGGCCGACTTCGGGGTGCGCTTCGACCCGGTGGCCGAGCGGCTGTCCATCGTCGACGAGAACGGCGAGTTCGTCGACAACGAGCGCGCGCTGCTGGTCGTCCTGGACCTGGTGGCCGCCGAGCGCGGCGGTGGGCGGGTGGCGCTCCCGGTGACCACCACCCGCGTGGCCGAGAGGGTGGCCCGTTTCCACGGCGTCGAGGTCCAGTGGACCCCCACCGCCACCGACGAGCTCACCAAGGCGGCCAAGGCCGAGGACATCGTCTTCGCCGGGGACGGGCGGGGCGGGTACATCCTGCCGGAGTTCTCCCGCACCTCCGACGGCATCGCGGCGTTCGTGCGGCTGCTGGGCCTGGTGGCGCGCACGCGGCTGTCGCTCGGCCAGATCGACCGCCGCATCCCGCAGGCGCACCAGCTGCGCCGCTCGGTGCCCACGCCCTGGGCGGTCAAGGGCAGCGTGATGCGGGCGGTGGTGGAGGCCGCGGGCGACCGCGAGATCGACACTACCGACGGCGTCCGGGTGGTCGAGCCGAACGGCGACTGGGCCCTGGTACTGCCCGACACCGCCGAGGCGGTCACCCGGATCTGGGCCGAGGGGTCCGATTCGGACGCGGCCCAGCGACTGCTGGACGAGTGGGGCGCGGTCGTGGAGCGCGCCGAGGGGTAGGCCGGGATCGGCCCCGGTGGCGGGGGTGCGGAGGGCTTGCGGGCCGTCCGCACCCCACGGCCGGAGTCGGCCGAAATCCGTTGCGGCTCAGGGCCCGCGGGCGCTCCGGCGGGGGCTGGATATGGTTTAGAGTCGAGTGTTCCCGCAACACTGGCGACGCGGGCGGGGCAGGCCGGACGGACGCCTCGGGGAAGGAGGAGGACGCCGAGGGCGATCCGGGAACACCGGCGAGCACCTTCTGCGTTGCCAGGGAGGGAGAGCCTGGGAGGTGAGCGGCTCCGGCCGCCAGGCAGACCAGACCAGCAGCCGATACGTATCTGAGCACCGCCCCCGTGCGGTAGGAGGCCGAGCCGACCTATGTCGAGCGTTAACTGCACGCAGTGCGGTCACGCCGTTGCGGATGATGCCCGTTTCTGCTCCAACTGTGGGACCCCCCTGCACCGGGGCGGACAAGAGCCCGCCCGGGCCGGTGAGCGCCGCGACTCCGTCGGCGAGACCACGTCCACCATCTCCATCGCCGGCATCCAGGCCCTGGAGGCCGAGACGGACGCCGCCGAGGAGGCCCCCGCGGACACGGGCAACGTGGACGCGCTCCCGCCCGGTACCGCTCTGCTGGTGGTCAAGCGGGGCCCCAACGCCGGCAGCCGGTTCCTGCTCGACTCCGACGTCACCACCGCCGGGCGCCACCCCAACAGCGACATCTTCCTCGACGACGTCACGGTGTCCCGCCGCCACGTGGAGTTCTTCCGCCGCGGCGACGGCTTCGGCGTGCGCGACGTGGGCAGCCTGAACGGCACCTACGTCAACCGCGAGCGCATAGACGAGGCCGAGCTCGGCGGCGGCGACGAGGTGCAGATCGGCAAGTTCCGCCTGGTGCTGCTGACCAAGCCGCGCCGCTGACCAGGAACGCGCACAGGGGCCGGGCGCGGAAGGTTTGCGCCCGCCCCCGACCGGACAGCCTTGTTATCGAAGACCGTCGGCAGCGGCGCGGAGCGGCCCCAGGCCCCAGGGCGCCCCGTCCGGAGGCGGCGGCCTAGCCTTGTACGAGGACGGGAACGACAGCACAGCCGGGCCGGTGCCCATCCGGTACACCAGTCGTGGGGACGGAGCCGCAGTGAAGCACATGGAGGTCGTCGGCGTCCGGGTCGAGATGCCCTCGAACCAGCCGATCGTCTTGCTGAAGGAGACCGGCGGCGAACGCTACCTGCCCATCTGGATCGGGGCGGTGGAGGCCACCGCGATCGCGCTGGCCCAGCAAGGGGTCACCCCCGCCCGCCCGCTGACCCACGACCTCTTCCGCGACGTCCTCGAGGCCCTGGACGCGACGCTGGACACCGTCAACATCACCGCCCTGGACGACGGCATCTTCTACGCCGAACTGGTGTTCTCCAACGGCGTCGAGGTGAGCGCGCGCCCGTCGGACTCCATCGCCTTGGCGCTGCGCACCGGAGCGACGATCTACGCCAAGGAAGAGGTCATCGACGAGGCGGGCGTCCCCATCCCGGACGAGCAGGAGGACGAGGTGGAGAAGTTCCGGGAGTTCCTGGACACCATCACCCCCGAGGACTTCGGCCGCACCACCTGACGGGTCCGTCCGCAGGGCGACGGGGTACCGGAGCACCGTCCCCGAATCGTTGCCGCCCGCCTGGGCATACGGTCTGAAGAAGATCCGGGCATATCTGAGGCAGGCCTCACCGGTCGGCCGCAATTCGGCGCGGTGCCGCCCTTTGGCGAGCCCTCCCGACGCTCTCCCGGCGCGCCCCCTCAGACACCGGCCGCCCACCGGCGCCCTGATGCGCCCCTGTGGGCAACCCCGTGGGCCCCGGACTCAGAGGGATCGCTACCCCCTAGGCGGCCCCTTGGGCCCCGGGCCCGGCCCCTGGCCTCCCGGTACTCCCGCTTCGGGAGGCCACGGAATTTTTCTCCTGTAATGAATTATTTACTCACCGTAGTAATGGCAGGTCGTTTCTTTGTCGGCCATCCATTCACGGATCGGCGCCCCGGAGGGCGGGGCATCGGCAGTCGCGCCCCCGGTCTGGCCGTAATCGCAGTTCACCGCCGCGCGCACGGTCATTGGAAAAAATGTTTCCAGTCGGTTTCCCGGGTGGAATTCGGCCTCTGAGCAGATCGAATGCAATTCGATGGCCCAGGCGGCCCTCCGTCGTGCCGCCGGTGAGTGGGGCGGGGTGTCGCAGACCCCTATCATCCCTTGACAGTGCAGGTTGCCCAGGGTTCTATGGCAATCACTGAGGGGAGCAGGAGCCACCTCCCCGAAGGGGCGCCCGTGGATGATCTGTTGCCGGAAACCGGAGAAGTGCCGTTTCCCTGCGGTCATCATGCTCATTTCGAGGAAGTCATCTTTCGAGGAAGTCATCGTGATGAGAGTCGAGTACACGCCGCCGAATGCTGCGACCGCTATTCCCTTGCCGCTCGGAAACGTTTTCGCCCCCGCTCCCGTCCACGGGAACCGGAATTGAGTGCCGCCTCGCCGGAGGTCGCGGAGGCTCTCGCCGCCGATCAGCAGCCCCGGTGGGAGGACGCCGGACAGGTCGAGCGGGTCCGCGCGGCGCTGGCGGCCCTGCCCCCGCTCATCGAGCCCTCGTCACTGAGCGGGCTCCGGACGGCGCTCGCCGAGGCCGCCGCCGGGCGGGCGCAGGTGGTGCAGGCCGGCGACTGCGCGGAGGACCCCGCGGAATGCACCGCACACGACGTGGACCGCAAAGCGGGCCTACTCCACCTGCTCGCCGGAACCATGGAGGCGATCACCCGTCAGCCGGTGGTGCGGGTGGGACGCATCGCGGGGCAGTACGCCAAGCCGCGGTCGGCGCACACCGAGAGGATCGGCGGCGTCGAGATCCCGGTCTACCGGGGACACATGGTCAACGGGCCCGAAGCGGACCCGGAGGCGCGCAGGCCCGACCCCTGGCGGCTGCTGGCGGGGTACAGCGCGGCGAGCCGGGTCCTGGCCAATCTCGCCGCGACCCCGTGGGAGCGTGTCGGGCCGCCGGTGTGGACCAGCCATGAGGCGCTGCTGCTCGACTACGAGATTCCGATGCTGCGCCGGGACCGGTACGGGGGCCGCGTCCTCGCCTCCACGCACTGGCCGTGGATCGGCGCGCGTACGGCCAGGCCCGACGGGGCGCACGTCGCGCTGCTGGCGGACGTGGACAACCCCGTCGCCTGCAAGGTCGGACCAGAGGCGACCGCCACCGACCTGCTCGCCCTGTGCGCGCGGCTCGACCCCGGGCGGACACCGGGGCGGCTCACCCTCATCGCCCGGCTGGGCGCCGACACGGTGGCCGAAGCGCTCCCGCCGCTCGTGGAGGCCGTGCGCACCGCCGGGCACCCGGTCGTCTGGCTGGTCGACCCCATGCACGGCAACACGCGCACGACCGCCGAGGGCCGCAAGACCCGGGTCGTCGAGACGGTGGTCCGGGAGGTCCGGGCCTTCCAGGACGCCGTCCGCGCCGCCGGCGGGACACCGGGCGGAATACACCTGGAGACGACCCCCGACGCCGTGGCCGAGTGCGTCGACGCCGACGGCGCGACCGCCCCGGCCGAGAACGGCTCCACGAGCCTGTGCGACCCGAGGCTCAACCCCCGCCAGGCCGTATCGGTGGTCTCGGCCTGGCGGGCACCGACCATGACGGAACGCGCCGAAGGAGAGACGTGCCGGGCATAGCGCCGATCCCCGCCTACCCCCTGCCCACGGCCGAGGACCTCCCCGCCGGCACCGTGCACTGGACCGTCGACCCGGCCCGGGCGGTGCTGCTCGTGCACGACATGCAGCGCTACTTCCTCGCGCCGTTCCCCGCGCCGGTGCGCGACCCGCTGGTGCGCCACTGCGTACAGCTGCGCGAGCGGTGCGCCGCCCACGGGGTGCCGGTCTACTACACCGCCCAACCCGGCGGAATGACGGACGACGAACGCGGCCTCCTGAAGGACTTCTGGGGGCCGGGTATGCGGAGCGACCCCCGCGACCGGGAGATCGCGGAGGAGCTGGCCCCGCGGCCGGAGGACCCGGTGCTCACCAAGTGGCGCTACAGCGCCTTCTTCCGCTCCGACCTGCTGGCGCGGATGCGCGGCATGGGCCGCGACCAGCTCATCGTCTGCGGGGTGTACGCCCACGTCGGAGTCCTGGCCACCGCCCTGGAGGCGTTCACCAACGACATCGAGGCGTTCCTGGTCGCCGACGCCCTCGGCGACTTCTCCGCCGACTACCACCGCCTGGCCCTGGACTACGCGGCCCTGCGCTGCTCGGTGGTCACCACGACCGAGGAGGTCCTGCGATGAGCGCCGAGCGGCTGTTTCATCACGTGCTGGGCCCAGAACCGGGACCCTTCGCCCTCCTGCACCGCCCCGAGACGGTGGGCCCGGACCGGGTCGAGATCCTGCTCGGAACGGTCGGCACGCCCGCCCTGCTCGCCGACATCCCGCTCGGCGCCCGGCCCGACGACGGCCCCGCGCCTCACGGCGAGCCGCACCACGACGTCCTGGTCCTGGTGCCCTACCGGCAGATCGCCGAACGCGGCTTCGCCGCCCCGGAGGACTCCTCGCCGCTGCTCGCGCTGGAGGTGTCGGAGCAGGGCCGCATCCCGGTCCCGGAGGCGATGAGGACCCTGCCCGACGACCCGATCACCCTGACCGGCGGCGGCTTCGACATCGGGGACGAGGACTACGCCGACACCGTCCGCGCGGTGCTCGACGACGAGATCGGCGCAGGGGAGGGCTCGAACTTCGTCATCAAGCGCTCCTACACCACCACGATCTCCGGATACTCCACCCGCAGCGCGCTCAGCCTGTTCCGCCGCCTGCTCGCCCGCGAGACCGGCGCCTACTGGACCTTCCTCGTGCACACCGGCACGCGCACCTTCGTCGGCGCCACCCCGGAGCGCCACGTCAGCCTGCGCGACGGCGTCGCGGCGATGACCCCGATCAGCGGCACCTACCGCTACCCCCCGACCGGGCCGGTCCTGTCGGAGGTCATGGACTTCCTCGACGACGGCAAGGAGACCGACGAGCTGTCCATGGTCCTGGACGAGGAACTGAAGATGATGGCCCGGGTCTGCGAGGGCGGCGGCCGGGTGGCCGGACCGTTCCTGCGGGAGATGGCCTGGCTCGCGCACACCGAGTACACCATCGAGGGGCGCAGCCGCCTCGATCCCAGGGACATCCTCCGGGCGACGATGTTCGCCCCCACGGTGACCGGCAGCCCGCTGGAGAACGCCTGCCGGGTGATCGCCCGGTACGAGCCGCAGGGCCGCGGGTACTACTCCGGCGTCGCCGCCCTCATCGGCCGCGACGCGGCCGGGCGGCGCTCCATGGACTCCGCCATCCTCATCCGCACCGCCGACATCCGCTCGGACGGATCGGGAATCGGACACGTCGAGATCGGCGTGGGCGCGACCCTGGTCCGCCACTCCGACCCCGTCGCCGAGGTCGCCGAGACCCGCACCAAGGCCGCGGGGCTGCTCTCGGCCCTGGGCGCCGACGAGCGGCTCGACGGCCACCCGCAGGTCAGGAAGGCGCTGGAGCGGCGCAACGCGACCATCGCCCGCTTCTGGCTCGACGACGCCGAGCACCGGGCACGGCCGCGACCGCGGCTGGACGGGCGCCGGGCGCTGGTCATCGACGCCGAGGACACCTTCAGCTCCATGCTCGCCCACCAGCTGCGTGCCGTCGGGCCTACCGTGCGGCTCGCCCGCTTCGACGAGCCCCACGACTTCGACGACCACGACATCGTCGTCCTGGGCCCCGGACCCGGCGACCCGCGCGAGACCGGCCACCCCCGCATGGCCCGCATCGCGTCGACGATCGGGCGCCTGGTGTCCCGGCGCATCCCCTTCCTGGCCGTCTGCCTGAGCCACCAGCTGCTCTGCCGGCACCTCGGGTTCGCCCTGCGGCGCCGGGACGTGCCCAACCAGGGCGCCCAACGGGAGATCGACCTGTTCGGCTCACGGGAACGGGTGGGGTTCTACAACTCCTACGTGGCCGTCGCGGAGGCCGAGCGCGTGGAGTGCCCCGGCATCGGAGAGGTGGGGGCCGCCCTGGACCCCGGCACCGGCGAGGTCCACGCCCTGCGCGGGCCGTTCTTCGCCTCCGTGCAGTTCCACCTCGAATCGGTGCTCACCCGCGACGGCGAGCGGATCCTCGGCGGACTGCTGGAACGGATGACCACGACCCAGGAGGCACTGAGCGAATGAAGGCCGCCATCGCCTGGTGGGACCTGTCCCGGTCCGACCAGACCAACGCGTCCCTGCGGGAGTACCTGCGGGACGAGGGCGTCGAGCCGTGGGAGCACGTCCCCGGGCTGCGCCTGAAGTTCTGGATCTCGGACGAGCCCACCGGCCGCTGGGGCGCGGTGATGCTGTGGGACTCCACGGCCGACCCGGACGCGCCCCTGCCGCCGAACCGGGCGAGCGAGCTCATCGGGTACCCGCCGACACACCGCATGGCTTTCGACGTCGAGGCCGTCGTCGAAGGCCTCCACTCGGGGCACCCCCTCGAACGCGGCCGGGCCTTCGCCCCGGAAGGGAGGTCGTCGTGACCACCGCCCGCCGCCCGGGCGCGGCCGACGCGTTCACCGCCCCGCCCGCCGAACCGATGGGCCTCCTGCGCGCCTGGTTCGACCGCGCGGTCGAGGAGAGGGTCCGGGAGCCGGGGGCGCTGGCCCTGGCCTCCGCCGACGCCTCAGGCCGCGCCTCCAACCGGATCGTGCAGGTGCTCGACGTCCGCGACACCGGTCTGGTCTTCACCAGCCACGCCGACAGCCGCAAGGGCCGGGACCTCGCCCAGACGGCCTGGGCCTCGGGGGTGCTGTACTGGCGCGAGGCTGGGCGCCAGGTGATCGTGTCCGGCCCGACCGGCCCCCTGCCGGACGAGGAGTCCGAGGCGCTGTGGGCGGCCCGCCCGCCCGGTGCCCATCCGATGTCGACGGCCTCGCGGCAGAGCGCACCGCTCGCGGACGAGGAGGAGCTGCGTCAGCGGGCCGAGCGGCTGGAGCGCGCCGGAGCGCCGCTGCCCCGCCCGGCCCGCTGGCTGGGCTACCTGCTGGAGCCCGAGTCCGTCGAGTTCTGGCAGGCCGACCCGGGGCGGCTGCACCGGCGCCTGCGCTACGACCGCGACCGCTCCGGGTGGCGTACAGGGCGGCTCCAGCCGTGACGCCGCCCCCCGGAGGAGATCCCCGACAGGCCGAGGACGGCCCCGCGCCGTCGAAGAGGAAAGGAGACGGGATGGCCGAGACCGAGAACCGTTCCGAGGGGTTCGGCACCGACGAAGAACTCCGCCGCCGCCACCGCGAGGTCGTCGCCGATTACATGAGCCGGAAAGGCGAGAACCGCCTGACGCGGTACCTGCTCTTCACCGAGGACGGCAGCGCCGGACTGTACACCACCGACACCGGGCAGCCGATCGTCTCGCAGGGGCACGAGAGGCTCAAGGCGCACGGCGAGTGGTCGCTCAAGATGTTCCCGGACTGGGAATGGATCAATGTCGAGATCTACGAGACGCAGGATCCCAACAGGTTCTGGGTCGAATGCGACGGTGAGGGGCAGATCCGCTACCCCGACTACCCGCCCGGCCACTACCGCAACCACTTCATCCACGCGTTCCTGCTGGAGAACGGCAGGATCAAGCAGAACCGCGAATTCATGAACCCGTTCCAGCAGCTGCGCGCGTTGGGGATCGAGGTGCCGAAGATCAAGCGCGGCGGTATTCCCACGTAGGACCCCGAGCCCGTGCCGCGGTTCCGGGGCCGTGCGCGTCCTGACCGGACGCCCGGCCCCGGGGGCCCGGCCGGGCGCCGGTGCGGAGGAAAGGAACGGGGAGGCGAGGATGACGGCCGACATCGAGGCCACACGGGACGTGATCGACATCATCACCGGCGGTTGGCGGGCACAGGCCCTGTACACCGCGGTCAGACTCGGGATACCGGACCGTGTCGAGGCGGGGTGCGGCACCCCCGCGCGGCTCGCACGGGAGACCGGAGCCGATGAGGAGGGCGTGCGCCGCCTGATGCGCCTCCTCGTCGCCATGGGCGTGTTCGAGGGCGACGGGGCGGCCGGCTACCGGGGCACCCGCGTGAGCAGGACCCTGCTCGACGGGCCGCACTCCCTGCGCGACATGTGCCTGCTCCACGGCGAGGACTACTACACGGCCTGGGGGCACGCCCACCACGCCATCAGCACGGCGGGTTCGGGCTTCGAGGCGGCCTTCGGCCGCCCGTTCTACGACCACCTCGGCCGGGACCCCGTCACCGCCCGGCGCTTCCAGAACACCCTGAACGCGGGGAACATGTTCTTCCCGCAGGTGCCCGAGGTGTTCGACTTCTCCGACCGCACGGTCGTGGACGTGGGCGGAGGGGGCGGGGACCTGCTCGCCGTGATCCTCGGCGCCGCGCCGAAGGCCGAGGGTACGTTCTTCGACCGCGACCACATGCTGCCCGCGGCGCGCGATCACCTGGAGGCCGCCGTCGGGCTGGACCGCGTCCGGCTGGTCGGGGGCGACATGTTCGAAGGGGTCCCCCAGGGCGGGGACGTCTACATCCTGTGCCGGATGCTGGCCCGCTGGGAGGACGACGCGGTCGTCGCCCTCTTCGCCGAGTGCCGCGACGCCATGGCGGACGCGTCGTCGCGTGTCCTTGTCCTCGACCGCTTCGTCGAGGACGAGGACCCCACCGTGCTGCCCTCCCTGTGGGACCTGCACCTGCTGATGACGACCGGTGGCGCCCACCGCACGCTCGGCGGGCTCACGGCGCTGCTGGAACGGGCGGGCCTGTACGTCGAACGGACCGCGGGGCTGCCCATGGAGACGACCGCCGTGATCGCCGCGCCGCGGACGCCGGAGCCCGTGGGCGGCGGGTGACGGCCCGGCACCGGTCCGTTCGGGGATCCGACCATTGGAAGAAGGGGCACCTGTGGGCAGGTACGAGTACGCGGTGGCCGACGTCTTCACCGGCGTTCCGCTGGAGGGCAACCCGACCGCGGTCTTCGTCGACTCCGCCGGGATCAACCCCGGGCGCATGCAGCGGATCGCGCAGGAGATGCACCTGTCGGAGACGGTCTTCGTCCTCCCGGCCGAAGGCGACGGCGACGTGCGGGTACGGATCTTCACCCCGGTGAACGAGCTGCCGTTCGCCGGGCACCCCACCCTGGGCACCGCGATCGTGCTCGGCGAGAGGACCACGGCGCGGGGCCTCCGGATGGAGACGGCCATGGGCACCGTGGCCTTCGAGCTGGAGCGCGGACCGGACGGCAGGGTCGGGGCGGCCCGTATGAGGCAGCCCGTCCCGACCTGGGGGCCGTACGAACGGGAGGAGGAGCTGCTCGCCGGCCTCGGCCTGGCGCCGTCCGCCTGCACCCTGCCGGTCGAGGTCTACCGCAACGGCCCCCGGCACGTGTTCGTCGGCCTGGGCGGCGTGGACGCGCTCTCCGCGTTGGAACCGGACCTGAGGGTCCTCGCCCGGCTGCCCGATATCGCCGCGAACTGCTTCGCGGGGTCGGGGACGCGGTGGAGGCTGCGGATGTTCTCTCCCGCCTACGGCGTGGCGGAGGACGCGGCCACGGGGTCGGCCGCCGGTGCGCTCGCGGTCCATCTGGTCCGGCACGGCCTGGTCGGGGTCGGGGAGTGGACCGAGATCCGCCAGGGGGTCGAGATCGGCCGCCCTTCGACGATGCACGCGCGGGCTCTGGGCACGCCCGAACGGATCGACGCGGTCCAGGTCGCGGGGTCCGCGGTCGTCGTCGCCCGGGGGACGCTCTTCGTGTAGCAGCGCCGCCCCCGGAGCGGAGCCGGGGGCGGCACGGCAGAGGCGACCGGGTCTGCTGGGGCCGGGATCAGTCGGTGCGGAAGTCGGCGACGTGGATCGGGGACGGGGTGGTGCCCGTGCTCGGCTCCTGGTAGAGGACCGAGAACCGGCCGGTCTCGCGGACGCGGTCGGCGTCGACCAGGACCTCGCCGAAGGCGCCGAGGCCGTCGTGCACCTTCGTCCAGTCCGTCCAGCCGCTCTCGGCGCTCGCCGCCATGATCCTGCCGCCGGGCATGACCACGTAGGCGTCGTCGTCCCCGTCCAGGACCAGCCGGGATCGCCCGAAGGCGTTCAGGGCCTCGGGGATCTCCATCTTGTGCCATTCCCCGGCGTCGTCGCGGTACAGGTGGAAGGCGTACCCGTGGTCCCGCCGGTCCTCGGTGAAGTCCGAGACGCACTGGGTGAACCGCCCCGGCACGTAGCTGATCACCACGTGCGGGTTCCCCTCCGAGTCCACCGCCTGCGCCTCCTGGTTGAGCAGGGCGTGGTCGGCCGAGAGCGGGTCCACCACGTGGCCCGGCGTGTTCACCGACAGCATCCGGCCCCCGCCGGTGACCGCGGCGGTGGCGCCGTTGTCGGTGTGCCAGGTGCGGCCCTCGTCGTCGCTGTAGACGTACCCGGTGTCGTGGTTGGTGACGTTGCCGGGCCCACAGGCGATGTCGCCCGACCGCTCGCGCCAGGTGAAGGAGGCGTGCAGGCGGCCGTCGGCGTCGTAGTCGATGCCGTGGAGGTACAGGTTGCGCCGTTCGCTCGTGCCGCCGTGGTCCCGGTAGGTGCCGGTGGCCGACGTCCACGGCCCGAGCCTGGCCCACTCGCCGTCGCGGTACTCGGCCAGCTCCATGGTGCCGTCGCCCGAGATCCCGTTCCGGAAGCTGAGCTGCAGCGCCCCCGACGGGCTCTGCACGAACCGGGGGTAGGTGAACGTGCCGACGTCCACGCCTTCCAGGTCGCGCTGGACCCCGCCGAAGGCGTCCGCCGCCCAGTCCGAGGCCGGGGCGTCGGCGAGCCCGGCCTCCGAGCGGAAGTAGTAGACGGTGCTGGAGTGGGTGTCCAGGGCGACGTGGATGCGGCCGTCCTCGGGGGAGACGCCCAGGGAGATGGTGTTGTGGGAGTCGTCGACCGACAGGGAGTGGGGCAGGACGACGCTCTCCCAGTCGCCCGTGCCGCCTCCGGAGGAGGCGGTGCGCCGGGCGATGACCGGTGACCGGTCCTCGGTGTACCAGGTCGCGTACTGGTACCGGCCGTGGGTGAGGATCGCGTCCTGCTGGTACGAGGAGTTGTTGACCAGGCCGTCGTAGGAGACGAAGTAGAGCGCCCGGTCGTCCAGGACGGTGTCGTCGGCGGGGGTCAGGCCGGGCGCGTCCTGGGCGGCGTGCGCGGGGGCCTGCAGCAGGGCGGCGGCGACAGGGGCCGCGGCCGCCGCGGCCAGGACGCGGCGGCGGGCGGACGTGCGGGGAGGGGCCACGTCGGTCTCCTCTGAGGCGTGGGGGACAAAGGGGGAGGCGGGGGAGGCGTGGAACTTGAATCGATTCAGAATGTGGCGGGAACCATATGGTTTGCCTCATGCCGGTGTCAAGGTGCTCCCCGACGTGCGCTTCCGTGGCACCGGGCCTCCGCGCCCCGGGTGCGGGGCGGGGGCAGGCGACAGGGGCGGATCCCGTTCCGTCTGCAGAGGAGTAGGGCGGCGGGAGGGCGGGGCGGTCGGACGGCCGGGGGTGCGGCGGTGTCCCATCGGCCTGTGGCGAGCCGTTTTTTCGCAGGTGTAGAGCGTCGTTGTGCGGTGGGGTCGGTACGCTTCGTGAATTCACGTGAAGGGGTTGACGTCGAGTGTCATGCGTGCAAATGTAGCGCCCGTCACTTTGAATCGTTTCATATGGGTTCACGGTGATCGCCCGCCCCGTTCGTACGGCACCCCTGCGTCCACCGGCGGCGGCCCCCTTCCGGCGGAGAGCGAGGCGAGCGCCGCCCGGTCCCCGCCGACGACGATTTGGAGAACAGCGCAGATGAAGGCTGCGACGACGTCAGCGTCGAAATGGAAGGCCACCACCGCCGTGGCCATGTCCAACTACATCGAGGCCGGTTCGATCATCGCGATCGCCACCAGCCTCAGCCTGTGGCAGACCGAGTTCGGCCTGGACAGCCTGGCGGTGGGCCTGCTGAGCGCCCTGAGCGCCAACGCCTTCGGCGCGGCCATCGGCGCCGCGATCGGCGGCCCGCTGTGCGACCGGTTCGGCCGCAAGTTCATCTACACCTACGACCTGCTGCTGTACATGCTGGGCACGCTCTTCGCGGTGTTCGCGGTGAACTTCGGCATGCTGCTCACCGGGTTCGTGCTCACCGGCATCGCGGTCGGCGCCGGGGTGACGGCCGCCTGGACCTACATCGCCGAGGAGGCCCCGGACGACCGCCGCGCCGGGCACGTCGGCGTGGCCCAGCTCGCCTGGTCGATCGGCCCGGCCGTCGGGTTCCTGCTCGCCGTGCTCGTCGAACCGCTCGGCCTGCTCGGCGCCCGGCTGGTCTTCGCCCACCTGTTCGTCGTCGCCGCCGTCACCTGGTGGGTGCGGCGCGGCCTGGACGAGTCGCAGCGCTGGAAGGAGAAGAACGCCAACCCCGACCGGGTCGGCACCTACAAGGGCTTCCTCCAGCTGCTCACGAACAAGAAGAACCTCACGGCGCTGCTGTTCCTGGTCGGCGTGTACGGCCTGTGGAACACCGTGGCCGGGCAGGCGGGCATCTTCCAACCGCGCATCTACGAGGCGACCGGCTTGACCGACGCCTCCTCCCAGTACCTCCTGCAGGTCCTGGTGTGGACCCTGACGTCGGCGGCGACGTTCTGGGGCTTCATGCGGCACGGCGACAGCTTCCCCCGCCGCTGGCTCTACTTCATCGGCGCCGCCCTGGGCGTGGCCGCCTGGGCGGTCCTCATCTACGGCCCGGCCGGCTGGTTCTCGCTGCTGTTCTTCGCCATCGGCTGGGGCATCTCGGCCGGCATCGGCGCCCAGGCCTTCTACGGACTGTGGGCCGCCGAACTGTTCGCCACCCGCTACCGGGCCTCGGCCCAGGGCGTGATGTTCATGCTCGTCCGCGTCATGGTCGGCGTCCTCAGCCTCTGGTTCCCGCTGATGCTCGAACAGGTCGGCCTGCACGGGGTGGGCGTGCTCATCCTCGGCCTGCTGGTCGCCGCCCTGGCCATCGGCACCGTCTGGGCGCCCCGCACGCAGGGCAAGAGCCTTGAGCAGATCGAGGTCGAGCGCTACGGCCGGGTGCTCGACCCCGGCGCAGGCGCACCGGCCAAGGCCGGCGCCGGGAACTGACCCCCGCGGGGGCCGGGCCCGCCCCCGGCCCCCGACACCGCGCACGACCCGAGAAAGGAGGCACCGGTGGAGCGCGTGTGCTTCCGCATGCAGGTGCGGCCCGACCGGCTCGACGAGTACATCGAACGGCACCGGGCCGTGTGGCCGGAGATGCTCCGGGCCCTGTACGAGGCCGGATGGACGAACTACTCCCTCTTCGCCCAGGACGACGGCACCGTCGTCGGCTACCTGGAGACCGACGACTACGAAGCCGCCCAGGCCCGGATGGAGCCCACCGAGATCAACGCGCGGTGGCAGGCCTCCATGCGCCCCTTCTTCGCCGAGGGCGGCTCGTTCGAGGCTGGCCCCGTCCGCCTGCGCGAGGTCTTCCACCTGGAGGACCAGATGGCGGCCCTGGGCGAAGGGGCCCCGGCCGCCGACACCACCGAGGAAGGGAACCCGCAGTGACCGCCTTCGAGCAGATCACCGACGACCTCGCCGCCCAGGCGATCGAACTGCCGTCGTGGGCGTTCGGCAACTCCGGCACCCGCTTCAAGGTTTTCGGTACCCCGGGGACCCCGCGCGACCCCTTCGAGAAGATCTCCGACGCCGCGCAGGTGCACCGCCACACCGGACTGGCACCCGCCGTCGCCCTGCACATCCCCTGGGACCGGTGCGACTTCGCCGCCCTGCGCGCGCACGCCGAGGAGAACGGGGTGCGCCTGGGCACTGTCAACTCCAACACCTTCCAGGACGACGACTACAAGTTCGGCGCCCTCACCCACGAGGACCCGCGCATCCGCAAGAAGGCGATCGACCACCACTTCGCGTGCATCGACATCATGCACGAGACCGGGTCGCGCGACCTGAAGATCTGGCTGGCCGAAGGGTCCAACTACCCCGGCCAGGCCGACATGCGGGGCCGCCAGGACCGCCTGCACGAGTCGCTGCGCACCATCTACGAGCGCCTCGGCGACGACCAGCGCCTGGTGCTGGAGTACAAGTTCTTCGAGCCGGCCTTCTACCACACCGACGTGCCGGACTGGGGGACCAGCTACGCCCAGGTGGCCGCCCTGGGCGACAAGGCGGTGGTGTGCCTGGACACCGGCCACCACGCGCCGGGCACCAACATCGAGTTCATCGTCATGCAGCTGCTGCGGCTGGGCAAGCTCGGCTCGTTCGACTTCAACTCGCGCTTCTACGCCGACGACGACCTCATCGTCGGCGCCGCCGACCCCTTCCAGCTTTTCCGCATCATCGTCGAGGTGGTGCGCGGCGGCGGGCTCAACAGCCCGGACGTGGCCTTCATGCTCGACCAGTGCCACAACGTGGAGAAGAAGATCCCCGGCCAGATCCGCTCGGTGCTCAACGTGCAGGAGATGACCGCCCGGGCGCTGCTCCTCGACACCGGGGCGCTGCGCGCCGCCCAGGTCGCCGGGGACGTGCTGGAGGCCAACGCGGTGTTCATGGACGCCTTCCAGACCGACGTCCGCCCGATGCTCGCCGAATGGCGCGTGGGCCGCGGGCTTCCGGCCGACCCGATGCGGGCCTACCTCGACTCCGGCTACCAGGAGGCCATCGAGGCCGAGCGCGTCGGCGGCGTCCAGGCCGGATGGGGCGCCTGACCCTCCGCGCCCCCACCGGACCACACCCCGCACGCCCCGCCCCACGCCCACCATGAACGGAGAGAACGGAAAAGCGATGCCTGAACTCCACCCGACCGTCGCCGAGCTCATCGCGCGGTCGAACGCGCTGGGCTCCGACCCCCGCAACACCAACTTCGCCGGCGGCAACACCTCGGCCAAGGGCACCGAGACCGACCCGGTGACCGGGGAGGACGTCGAACTGCTCTGGGTCAAGGGCTCCGGCGGCGACCTGGGCACCCTCACGCCGGGCGGCCTGGCCGTGCTGCGCCTGGACCGCATGCGGGCCCTGGCCGACGTCTACCCGGGCGTCGAGCGCGAGGACGAGATGGTCGCCGCCTTCGACTACTGCCTGCACGGCAAGGGCGGCGCCGCCCCGTCCATCGACACCGCCATGCACGGGCTCGTCGACGCCGCGCACGTGGACCACCTGCACCCCGATTCCGGCATCGCCGTCGCCACCGCCGCCGACGGCGAGGAGCTGACCGCGAAGATCTTCGGCGGCACGGTGGTGTGGGTGCCCTGGCGCCGCCCCGGCTTCCAGCTCGGCCTGGACATCGCCGAGGTCAAGCGGGCCAACCCGCAGGCCGTGGGCACCGTCCTGGGCGGGCACGGCATCACCGCCTGGGGCGACACCTCCGAGGAGGCCGAGGCCAACTCCCGGTGGATCATCGAGACCGCCGCCCGGTACATCGAGGAGAACGGCGCGGACGAGCCGTTCGGGGCCGTGCGTCCCGGCCGCGCGCCGCTGCCCGAGGCCGAGCGCCGCGCCAAGGCCGCGGCCCTGGCCCCGCACCTGCGCCGCATCGCCTCTGCGGACCGGCCGGCGGTCGGGCACTTCGACGACAGCGCCGCCGTGCTCGACTTCCTGTCCCGGGAGAAGATGCCCGCGCTGGCCGAGCTGGGCACCAGCTGCCCCGACCACTTCCTGCGCACCAAGGTCAAGCCGCTGGTCGTCGACCTGCCCGCGGACGCGCCCGTCGAGCAGGTCCTGGAGGCACTGCCCGCGCTGCACGAGGCCTACCGGGCCGACTACCGCGCCTACTACGAGCGCTACGCCACCGAGGACTCCCCGGCCATCCGCGGCGCCGACCCGGCCGTCGTGCTCGTCCCCGGCGTCGGCATGTTCACCTACGGCGCCGACAAGCAGACGGCCCGGGTGGCGGGCGAGTTCTACCTCAACGCGATCAACGTGATGCGCGGCGCCGAGGCGCTGTCCTCCTACCGGCCGATCGGGGAGGAGGAGAAGTTCCGCATCGAGTACTGGGCGCTGGAGGAGGCCAAGCTCAAGCGCCGCCCCGCGCCCAAGCCGCTGGCCGCCCGGGTCGCGTTCGTGACTGGTGCGGCCTCCGGGATCGGCAAGGCGATCGCCGGGCGCCTGGCCGCCGAGGGCGCCTGCGTCGTCGTCGCCGACCTCGACCCGGAGAAGGCCCGCGCGGCCGCCGAGGAGCTGGGCGGGCCCGACACCGCGGTCGGTGTGGCCGCGGACGTCTCGGACGAGGCCGCCGTGCGGGCCGCCCTGGACGAGGCCGTCCTCGCCTTCGGCGGCGTCGACCTGGTCGTCAACAACGCCGGGCTGTCGCTGTCCAAGCCGCTGCTGGAGACCACCGAGAAGGACTGGGACCTGCAGCACGACGTGATGGCCAAGGGCTCCTTCCTGGTGGCCAAGAACGCCGCGCGCATCCTCACCGCCCAGGGCCTCGGCGGCGACATCGTCTACATCGCCTCCAAGAACTCGGTGTTCGCGGGCCCGAACAACGTGGCCTACTCGGCGGCCAAGGCCGACCAGGCCCACCAGGTGCGCCTGCTCGCCGCCGAGCTCGGCGAGCACGGCATCCGGGTCAACGGCGTCAACCCCGACGGCGTCGTGCGCGGCTCGGGCATCTTCGCCGGAGGGTGGGGCGCCCAGCGGGCCAAGACCTACGGCATCGAGGAGAAGGACCTGGGCGCGTTCTACGCCCAGCGCACCATCCTCAAGCGCGAGGTGCTGCCCGAGCACGTGGCCAACGCGGTCTTCGCGCTGTGCACGAGCGACTTCTCGCACACGACGGGCCTGCACGTCCCGGTCGACGCCGGGGTCGCGGCGGCCTTCCTGCGGTGAGGCCGGTGACCGAGCGGCGAACCGGCGGCGAGGGTTCCTCTCCCCCTGCCCTCGCGGCCGTCGACCTGGGGGCGACGAGCGGGCGGGTGGTGGTCGGCCGCCTGGAGTCCGGGCGCCTGGCCATGGAGCAGGTCGCACGGTTCCCCAACACGCCCGTCCCCTTCACGGAGGGACACGGCACCGAAGGGCTGCACTGGAACATCCAGGCGCTCTACGGCGCGGTCGAAGAGGGGCTGGGCGCCGCCGTGCGCTCGGCCCCCGGGCTGTGCAGTATCGGGATCGACTCCTGGGCGGTGGACTACGCGCTGCTGCGCGGCGGCCGCATGCTCGGGGTGCCCTACCACTACCGGGACGCACGGTCGGCGCGCGGCGTGGAGCTGGTGCACGCCGAGGCCGACGGGGCCGAGCTGTTCGCCCGCAACGGCCTGCAGCACCTCGACTTCAACACGGTGTTCCAGCTGGCCGCCGAGCGCGAGTCCGGGTTCCTGGACCTGGCCGACCGGCTGCTGCTCCTCCCGGACCTTCTGGCCTACTGGCTCACCGGGCGGGCCCGCGCCGAGGCCACCAACGCCTCGACCACGGGGCTGCTGTCGGTGGCCGACCGGACCTGGGACACGGAGCTGATGAGGCGGCTGGGGTATTCGCCCGGCCTCTTCGCCGACCTGGTCAGACCGGGCGAGCGGATCGGCCCGTTCACCGCCGGGGTCGCCGAGCGCCTCGGGGCCGACCGGGACCGGGTGCAGGTGACGGCGGTCGGGTCGCACGACACGGCCTCGGCCGTGGCGGCCGTGCCGTTCGAGACGCCCGACGCGGCCTACATCTCCTCGGGGACGTGGTCGCTGGTGGGGCTGGAGCTCGACGCTCCGGTCCTGACGGCGCAGGCACGCGCGGCCAACTTCACCAACGAGGGCGGGGTGGACGGGCGGGTCCGGTTCCTGCGCAACGTGTCGGGGCTGTGGCTGCTCAGCGAGTCCGTCCGCACCTGGCGCGACGCCGACAGGCGCCCCGGCGCGGCCGGGGACGGCGCGGACCTGCAGGAACTCCTCGACGAGGCGGCGAAGGTGGAGCGGGAGGTCCCCGTCTTCGACGCGGCGGACGAGCGGTTCGTCCCGCCGGGGAACATGCCCGCGCGCATCCGTGACTGGTGCGGGGAACGGGGGGTCCGGCCGCCGGGGTCGCGGGCCGAGGTGGTCCGGAGCATCCTGGAGTCGCTGGCGGCGGCCTACGCCCGAACGATCGACGCGGCGGAGGAGCTGTCCGGCAGGAGGGTGCGGACGGTGCACGTGGTCGGGGGCGGTTCGCAGAATGCACTGCTGTGCCGGTTGACCGCGCGTCGAACGGGGCGCCGGGTGGTGGCCGGTCCAGTGGAGGCGACCGCCATCGGCAACCTGCTGGTCCAGGCACGAAGCGCGGGGTTGGTGTCCCCCGAGGCGACCTTGGAGGACCTGCGCAGCATCGTCCGCGTGTCGTTCCCGGTGACCGTCTACGAGCCCTGACAGAGCAGCGGGACCCCCTCCCCGCGCACCCTCCGGTCGGCCGACGGCCCACCGGAACACCAGCGGGGCCGCCGACCGGGAACGGTCGGCGGCCCCCGCCGCGGTGCTGTCAGGCGGTGGGCGTGTGAGTGGTCGCCATGGTCTGCGGCGACGGGAGCAGCAGGTGCCCCCATCCGGCCCTGCCCGCCGGGCGTCAGGCACCTCGCGATCCAGGAGGGCGACGACCCGGCAGGTACCCCACTCCCCAGCCGGGCGGGGCCGCCGGTGTGCTGTTCGCTTGCCATGCCACCGACGTTAGAACGGGGGTACGGCAAACGAGGGGCGGATTCGTAAGCTGTGGAGAAACCACAGAACTCCAGGTCAGAGACGTCAAGGTCGTTTCCGGAGGAGTGGTCGGTGGCACGGGCGGGGGCCCGGACCGGGCAGCGGCGCCCGCTTCGCTCCCTCCCGTCGCCCCTGCCGTCATCCCGGCCGCAGCCCGGTCCGCGCGCCGGGGGATCGGCGTGCCGACCGGTTCCTCACCCCCGCCCGTCGCCGAGGAACACCTGCTCCGGGTGGGGGTGCGACAGGAAGTCGTGGTGCGAGATCTCCCAGCCGTACGCCCCCGCGTGGCTGAACACCAGGACGTCGCCCGCCCGGACGCGGGGCACCCGCACGTCCCGGGCCAGCACGTCCTTCGGCGTGCACAGCTCGCCCACCACGGTCACCGGCTCCCCGGACACCTCCGGGCGGGGGAGGCCCGGCTCCCACCCCTCCGCTGGGAACACCGTGAACGGGTGGCTGTGCTGCCACGACGCGGGCAGCCGGAACTGGTGCGTGCCGCCCCGCACCAGTGCGTACCACGTACCGTGGTTCCGCTTCACGTCCAGCACCTCCACCGCGTACCGTCCGCACTCGGCCGTGAGGAACCGGCCGCACTCGAAGTCGATCTCCCGCACGTGGTCGGGGAACGTCTCCACCAGGTCGGCCAGCCCGCGGGTGAAGCCCTCCCAGTCGAACCGCGCGTCGAGGTCGGTGTAGTCGACCCCGATGCCGCCGCCGACGTTGAGCACCTCGCACCGCACGCCGAACTCCCGCTCCCACGCCGCCGCCTTGTCCCGGTACATCCGCAGCACGTCCAGGTGCGCCTCGGCGGAGAGGTTGTTGGAGATCGAGTGCAGGTGGAACCCGGCGAGCCGGATGCCCGGGAGCGACACGGCGGCGGCGACCGCGTCCGGAAGGTCCGCCTCGTCGATGCCGAACTGCGTGGGCCGCCCCGCCATCGCCAGCGTCGCCGACGGGAACGGCCCGGCGAGGTTCACCCGCAGCAGCACCTCCGCCTCGGCACCGGCGGCCACCGCCGCCCGGGAGATGCGGTGCAGTTCCAGCACGCTCTCGGCGTGCAGGCGGGTGACGCCCTGCCGCAGGGCGTCGGCGATCTCCTCGGGTGTCTTCGCCGGTCCGCCGAAGATCACCGGGATGCCGGGGTCCACCGCCCGCGCCTTGGCCACCTCGCCGCCGGAGGCCACCTCGAACCCGGCCACGACGGGGGCCAGGGTCCGCAGCACCGGGGCGGCGCTGTTGGCCTTCATCGCATAGAACATCCGGCACCGGTCCGGCAGCGGGGCCACCACCCGTTCGGCGTGGCGGGCCAGGGCGTCCAGGTCGTAGCCGAACAGGCAGACCGGATCGGGCCCTGCCACGCGGTCGGCGATGGCGTCGGCGAGCGCGTCGCCGGGCGCGGAGGGGACAGAGGGGGAAGGGGAGGGGGGCGGAGGCGTCACCGCGGTCACCGGGCCTCACCGCCCTTCCCACCCGACGCGGCCGATCCGCCCGGCCCGCCTGACCCGGCCGGGCCGCCGTCGCGGTGCGCGTCGAGGTGCCCGCGCAAGGCGCGGAAGGCCAGCCCGCGCTCCTCTCCCAGGACGAAGGCCTTCACCCCGGCCTCGCGCCACGCCCTGTGGTCCTCCGGCGTGCGCGGCAGGGCGCAGTACGGCACCCCGTGCTCCGTGCACGCGGCGTGGATCCGCCCCAGCGCCTCCACCACCACCGGGTGGCGCGTCTGCCAGGTCACCCCGTAGGACTGCGACAGGTCGGCGGCGCCCTCCAGGACGAGGTCGATGCCGCCCCCGGCCAGGATCTCCGGCAGGGCGTCGACCCCTTCGGCGTCCTCGACCATCGCCACCACCATCACCTCCTCGTTGGCCCGCCGCACGTACTCGGCCAGGTCGATCAGCCCGAACCCGGGCACGCGCCCGCCGTTGAGGCTGCGCATGCCCTCGGGCGCGTACCGGGCCGCGCGGACCGCCGCGTCGGCGTCGGCGCGGGTGCGCACGTGCGGGACGACGACCCCCATGGCGCCCGCGTCCAGCGCCTTGAGGATCGCCCCCGGGTCGTTCTCGGGGACCCGCACGAACGGGGTGGTGCCCACGGCCTCGGCCGCCCGCACCAGGTTCTCCAGCCCTTCGGGGTCGACGAGGGCGTGCTCGCTGTCCAGCACGACGAAGTCGTATCCGGCACAGCCGACCATCTCCACCAGCACCGGGTTCGGGATGGAGCAGAACAGCCCGTACACCTCCCGCCCCTCCCGCAGGGCCGCGCGGACCGCGTTGGGCCTCAGCACCGCTCCGCCCCCGTTCCGGACAGCGGGTTGGGCACCGCGTGCACGCGGAGCTCGGTGTCGGGCAGCAGGCGTCGCGTGGTCAGCTTCTCCACCTCCAGGGTCGGCTTGAAGACGTCGAACAGGGCGAAGCGGTCCTCCATGCCCTCCTGGCCCGCGAACCGCTTCTGGTAGGCGCGCACCTCGTCGCGGACGAGCGACCAGAACTCCGCCTCGGCCAACCCGTAGGCGTCGTCGAGGAACAGCGCCAGCTCACCGACGTTGACGAAGAAGAGCGCGTCCAGCAGGAAGTCGGCGACCTGGGCCGGGTCGTCGGTCTCCAGGAACGAGTTGGCGTTGACGTGGTGGGGCGGCGGAGCGGCCAGGCCGGGCCGGTCCTGCGGGCGCGCCAGGTGCCCGGGTGAGAAGCGGATCCCGTCGTGGAAGTCCTTCAGCGCCACCCGCTCGGGCACCCCGTCCCGGTGCACCAGCACCATGTTCTGGGCGTGCGCCTCGCATGCGATGCCGTGCCGGAACAGCAGGTGCAGCAGCGGCAGCACCCCCGCCCGCACCAGGGCGCGCACCCACGGGCGCACGCCTTGCGCCCGCACCCACGGGTCGACCACCGGGGTGCCGTCCAGCTCCCGGGCGGTGAGCGCGGTGAACGGCGCCGCCCGCTCGCCCGCGCGCAGGAACGGGTGCAGGCTCTCGCGCCAGATGCAGGCCAGCGCGCCGTAGGTGTCCGAGCGCACCATCTCGGCCGCCGGAGGCGGGTCGACGGAGGCGCCCATCACCTCGCCGAGCACGATGGTCCGGCACTCGTCGCGCAGGTACCCATCGCCCTCGGCGATGCCGCGCAGCCAGTCCGACACCAGGGGGGCGTTGGCCACCGTGTGCGGGGCCAGCACCCGGCTCGTCGAGGTGTTGACGATGGACAGCGCCAGCTTCAGGTAGGGGCGCTCGGGGGCGTCCCGGCAGCTCAGGGTGCGGATGGACTGCTGGGCGGTGAACGCGTGCGGGTCCTCGCCCAGCGGCACCACCTCCCGTCGCCGCAACTGGGCGGCCCACAGTGGCGCGATCTGCTCGCGCCACTGCCAGGGGTGCACGGGCACCAGGGCGTAGTCGCCGGGGTCCAGGCCGCCGGCGGCCAGGCGCTCCCGGAACGCGGCCGCGGTGTCCGCGCCGAGCTGGCCGTCCAGGAAGGCGCCCTCGTCCAGCCCGGCCGCCGCCGACACCCGGGCGACGTCCCGGCGGGCGGCCACCCACAGCGGCCGGACCGGGTTCAGGAACTCCGGGCCGTAGGCCGCGTGGTCGTCGAGGTCGAACCCGATGCGGGACTTGTAGGCCGGGTGGTACCGGTGCCCGTCGGTGACCGTGCCCTCCAGGGTGTCGTAGTCGTGCCGGGCCATGGCGTCGCCCCGCTCGGCGCGCACGTACTGCGCCAGCGTGTCCTTGACCAGCGTGGCCTCCAGCTCCCGGGCGAACCGGGCCAGGCAGTCGGGGTCGGCCGTCAGCGCCGGGCGCGCCTCGGCCAGGAAGCGGGCGGGGGAGTCGGCCTCGGCGGAGGCGCCCCCGGCCTCCCGGCGGACCGGCTCGGGGCCCAGTGCCACGCGGCCGAAGCCGTACCGGCGGCGGGCGGTGAACACGTACCGCACCGGGTCCCCGCGGTCGTCCGCGCCCTCGACGGCGACGGCGCCGCCACCGGCGTCGGCGGTGCGCACCGCGTCCTCGTACAGCAGCGACTCCAGCAGCTGGCGGAACACCCGGCGCCGGACCGCGTCGTGGGCCGGGGCGCGCAGCGCGGCGGCGACCGGGGGCTGGGAGGCGGGCGGGGCGGTCATCGGTTCACCTCGAACAAGGGGTTGGGGACGTCGACGTACAGGGGGTCCTCACCGCGCCCGGCGAACCGGCTGACCAGGTTGGCCTTGGCGGGCAGGGAGGGGTGGGAGAGCAGGTCGGCGGCGCGGGGGCCGGGCCGGTCGGCCAGGACGCTGCGTACCGTGTGCCAGAGCGCGCGCTCGTCGGCGCCGGTGTGCCGCCCCAGCACGGCGACCACGTGCCCGAGCTGGTTGGTCACCGCGTAGTAGCGCAGGCGCAGCCAGGCCTCGTCCTCCCCGTAGAGCAGGGGGCTGTCCGGGGGCAGGCCGGTGCCGGAGCGCAGGCGGCCCCGGCTGACGGCGGTGCCCTCCATGTCCCGGACCCGGAAGGCTTCGGGACGGCCGCCGTCGGTGACCAGCAGGGCGTTCTGCGCGTGCGCCTCGAAGGCCACGCCGTCGCGCTCGAACACCTCCAGCAGCGGGACCAGGGAGACGGCGAGGTAGCGGCGCAGCCAGTCGGCGGTGTGCTCGGCGCCGGGGCGCGCGCCGGGGTCGGGGGAACAGCGGCGCACCTCGCGGACGATGCCGGGCTCCTCGCCGTCGCGCTCCTCCAGGAGGGAGGCGAGCACTTGAGGGGCCTGCCGCCCGACGGTGAAGGGGTTGTCCCGGTAGAGCACGCCGAGGTCGGCGGCGAGGCCGTCGCCGACGGCGCCCGGGTCGAGGGTGCGGAAGCCGGTCTCGGCGAGCGCGGCGAAACCGGGGTGGTCCCACTCCGGGGCGAGCGCCCCCACCACGGCCGCGGCGTCGGCCGCGCGTACCAGGTGCGGCACCGGGTTGGTGCGGACGAAATTGGTGATGCGCACGTGCAGCGGCAGCTTCCAGGACGTGGGGAAGCGCGGGTCGCAGACCGTGCGGACCGAGGAGGTGGGGTAGACCGGCGCGCCGAGGGGGCCGAGGTCGGTGAGCAGGCCGTCGGCGGTCAGGCGGGCGGCCTCGGGGCGGGAGGCGAGGTGGCGGGCCTGCCAGGGGTGGACCGGGACCAGGGCGGGGTCGGCGCCCGGTGAGGGGGCGCCGACCGGGGCGCGGTCGCCCAGGGCCTCCCGGGCCGCGGCGGCGACCGGGCCGGGGGTCCACGG
Source organism: Nocardiopsis chromatogenes YIM 90109 (assembly GCF_000341185.1). Lineage (GTDB taxonomy): Bacteria > Actinomycetota > Actinomycetes > Streptosporangiales > Streptosporangiaceae > Nocardiopsis_A > Nocardiopsis_A chromatogenes. The sequence goes on along the minus strand of NZ_ANBH01000004.1, from coordinate 24,054 downwards.
CCCGGGGCCGGTGCGGCGTTCGAGGAGGATGCGGCGGTCCACCGCGAACCAGTGCGGGACGAAGGAGGCGCCCAGCTCGGGGGCGTAGGAGGCGAGGTCGTCGCCGAACCCTTGGATGCTCTTGGGGGTGGGGTGGAAGGGGTGGCCCAGGAGTACGGACTGCTCGGCGGCGCGGGTCGGGTCGTCGGGCACGGGGGCGCCGGTGTCCCGGTGGTGCTCCAGGTAGCGGGCGGTGGCGTCGACGCTGCCTTGGATCTGCTCGGCGAGGGCGCGCTTGCGGTCGTCGGCGTCGGGAACCGGGCCGAACACGCGGGCGGCGATCGCCTCCACCTCATTGAGCACCAGCCGGACCAGCTCGTCGAGGCGGACGGGGGAGGAGGGGCCGTGCGAGGGCTCCAGCCGCACGGGGGCGCCGTAGGCGTGGTGGCCGAACACGGAGCGGTGGACGACGGGCACGACGAGGGAGGCGTCCGCGACGGGCAGGGCGATCCGCGCGACGAGCGCACCATCGCCGCCCTCGGCCGGGAGCGGGGTCCCGGATTCACGGAGGTAGGAGTTGAGGAGCCGCTGCGCTGCGGCCCGCTCGGCCTCGGCTCGGGGGTCGGTGCGGTCGGCGGGTTCCCGCGTTCGGTGCGCGGGCGCGGTGGTGGGCGTCATCGGACTCGTCCTCGTGGTGCGGGGGCCGTCGGGGTGCAGGTGCGGTGGCGGGGCGCGGAGGGCCGCGGGAAGACGGCCCGCGCGGCCCCGGCACGCAGGTGGGCGGCGTTCGGGGGCACAGGCGTAGGCGCATTCGTGGGCACTGAGGTCCTGGGCGCCGTCGAACCTTTGCGAAGCGCGAAGGCCGTCGTGCCGGTAGCGCGGCGCCGCCGCCTGGGCCGGACGCAGGGCGCCCTGGACCGGTGGAACGGCCGCCCCCGTACCGGCCGGGCGCGGGCCCACCGGCGCGTGGCGCGGGCCTGCCGGACGACAGGGACTTCCGTTCCTGCCGGTGCTGTCGTCGGGGGAGAGGTCATGTCATCGCCTTCGGGTCTGCTGTGGCCGGGCCCGGGCCCGGGGCCGCTGGAGTGATGCACCTTCTTGCGGCCGTGGCCGCCCTACGCCCAGCGGTCTTCGGCCGCCCGGCAAGGGAACCGCGCTGCTCTGTGCGCCCGACGACCGACAAGGCCCGTCTGTCGGCGCGGGCGCGGATGCCACGCCGACCGGACAAGCGAGGTCGCCGCGGCTCTGGGGCGGTCCTGCCTCCGCGCCGGTGCCCCGACCGGCGTCCTGCCCGTGGACGGTCGGCTTTCGGCCGCCCGCCCATGGCGGCCATGGCCGCCATGGGCGTCGAAGGCTCCACCCCTTCAGCGGCCGCCATCCACTCGCGGGGCGGCCGGGGCCTCTGACAGCGCCGTTCCGTACCGCGTTCGCGACCGCGTCCCCGGGGCCGGTGCGCCGAACGCGGGTCGCCCGTCGTGCCTCCCCGGACAGAAGAAGGGGCAGAAGGAGGACTGCTCCCGCCCCCTCCGAGCGGTCCCGCAAGGCCGCCCGGAGGGGCCGAAGCACCTACGGTGTCCGCCGGTACCGGGGCCGCGGCCGGCCGTGTCCGCTGGAGCGGGGTGGCCGCTCGCAGGCGTGCCCGCCCGGCGGGATGTGCGATCTGAGCGGGCGTCCGGTGCGAGCGTGCAGCGGGCGCGGTCCTGCGACCGCCCGCTCCGCGTGCCTCGTCCGGCAAGTGGTCACGTTCGCTGGAGTGGCGTGGTCTCCGTCCGACCGGGTCGGCGCTATCGTCACCGCTTCGTGTCGGCTCTGGCCCCTGCTTCAGCGCCCCGACCGGCGTCCTGCCTGTGGGCGGTCGGCTTTCGGCCGCCCGCCCATGGCCGTCGCGGCCGCCGAATGGTCCGCCGACGCCGTTCTGGGAAGGAGAGTCCACGTTCCACGTCGCCGTCGCTGTCACGGTCGGGACGCCTCCAACCGTCCGGGGACGGGCTTCGGGGCGTCGCCGCGCGTGCCCCAGGCGGCCAGGCCCGACGCCGCCAGCAGGAGGGCCCCGATCGCGGCGAACGCCGCGGGCGCCGGGAGGAGCCCGGCCATGAGCGCCCCCAGCAAGGGGCCGACCACCTGGCCGGTGTCGACCAGCCCGTTGGCCGTGCCCAGCGCCGCGCCCCGGCTCTGTTCGGGCACCACGCGGCAGACCGTGTGCTGCACCGACTGCACCAGCGCGGCGAAGCAGAACCCCTGCGCCGCCCGCAGCGGCAGCAGCGCACCCGGCGACGCGGGCGCCCCCTGCAGCGCCACCGCCACACCGCACCCCGCCGCCGCGACGGCGAAGCTCACCGCCGGCCGCCCGCGGTCGTTGCGCGCCCCCCACCACGGCCCTCCGGCCAGGGACGCCGCCCACGTGGCCGCCTGCAGCACCCCCACCCACACCGACGCCGCCGCCATCGACCCGGTCAGCTCGGCGACCCGCGGCGCGAACACCACGACCAGCGCGAACACCGACGCCTGGCCGAGCATCCCGGCCGCCACCAGCGACCGCCCGCACGGGTCGGACGCGATCCGCCCGAGCACCGCGGCCAGCCCCGGCCGCGCCTCGGATCCGGNCCGGTTCGGCAGCAGCACCGCCGCCAGCGCGGCGGCCACCAGCAGCAGCGCGGCCACGCACCCGAACAGCGCGCCGAACCCGAACCGCCCCGCGAGCACCCCGCCGACCAGCGGCCCCACCAGCGACCCCGCCCCGGTGGCCCCGAACAGGGTCCCCAGGGCGCGGCCCCGGCGACCGTCGTCGGCCAGCGTGCTCGCGTAGGTCGCGGTGGCGCCCACCACCCCGCCGCAGGCCCCCTGCAGCAGTCGGCAGGCCAGGAAGAAGGCCGGGCCGTCGGCCAGCGCCATCAGCCCCACGGCCACGGCGAGCCCGGCGTGCGCGCGGACCACCATCGCCTTGTGGCCGTACCGGTCGCCGACCATCCCCCACAGCGGGGCGGCGGCGAGCTGCGCGACCGCCGGGGCGGCCAGCGAGACGCCCGTCCACCACGCCACCTCGGCGGGCCCCAGCCCCAGGGACGCCAGGTAGAAGGGGAGCAGCGGCACCACCACGGTGAGCCCCGCGACGGCGGCGAACTGGCCGAACCACAGGGTGCGGAACGCCCGGCGCTCCGTGTCGGGGACCGGCGGTGCCATCACCGCACCGCCGCGGGCACCGCGCCCAGCGGGTTGGGCACACGGCCGGTGTCGGCGGGCATGCTCACGCCCGCCGAGCGGCCCCGGCGCAGCAGCGGCCCGAGCACCCGGCGGTGCGGCCACTCCCAGGCGCGCAGCACCCGCTCCTCGACCAGCGCGGCCACCGGCTCCGGCAGGTCGAGTCGGCCCAGGCAGGAAGCGACGGCGGCGCCCAGCCCGCCCCACAGCACACGCTCGTCGGTGCCGGAGTGGCGGGCCAGCGCGTCGGCGATCCCGTACAGGTTGACCTGGAAGCCCAGCGTCTGCAGGTAGCCGAGCAGCTCCTCGGGCCGGTCCAGGCTCAGCGACTGCGGGGCCCCGGGCTTGACCCGGTAGCCCGGGTCGGGCGTCCCGGCGGCCGCCATCAGCTCCGGGCACAGCCGCAGCGTGTCGTGGTCGCGCAGGACGAACCGGCGCACCCGGCCGTCGGCCAGCACGGCCACCGTGTTCTGCCCGTGCAGCTCGGGAAGCACGCCGTGGCCCAGGAACGCCAGGCCCATGGCGCAGAACGCCTCGGCGAGGGTGCGGAACAGTCCCACGGGGTCGCCGGGGTCGAACCCGGCGGCGGACAGGGCCGGGCCGAGCACGTCCCAGTCGTGGGCGGCCAGCGCGCCCATGGGCAGCACCAGCGCGTCCGGGTCGGCGAACAGGCCGGGCGGGTAGCGGCGCACCTGGGCGGCCAGGTGGCCGGGCCGGTCGGCGAACGCGTCGTCGGCGCCGGGCGCCGACCACCCGCACCAGGTCCGCTCGTCGCACACCTCGACCAGTGCGGCCAGGGCGGGGTCGGTCCGCAACAGGTGCTCCATGCAGGACTGCGCCCGCTCCCCGTTGTCTAGGTAGCGGGGCGGAAGCAGGCGGGCGGCGGCCAGTGTGGCCGCGCCGACCGGCAGCTTCAGGTGCGGTCCGGGCTCGGGGGCGGCGGCCAGGGTGCGCAGCGAGGAGGTCGGGTGGAAGCGGCCCACGCCCTGCCCGAGCGGCACGATGGTGCGGTCGGCCAGCTCGCGGGCGAACTCGGTGGGCAGGACGTGGTCCCACTGCCAGGGGTGGACCGGGACCGCCGTGTAGGCGCCGTCGTCCGCGCCCGCCCGGCGGGCGAGCGACCGCAGGGCCTCGCGGCCGTCGTCGTCCAGCAGCGCGGCGGCCGGGTCGCCGGAGCCGGGGCCGGACCCGAACCGCAGGTGGTCGCTGCGGACCGCCGCCCAGTGGACACCGAGCGGTTCGGCCCGCATCGGACCGTAGCGGGCGACGTCGGCGGCCGACCAGCCGGAGACGGCGCGCGCCGTCGGGTGGAACGGGCGGTTCCGGGTGGCGGCCAGGCGCTCCCCGGCCAGCAGCCCGCCGGGGCGGGGCGCCCGGTGGGGCAGGGCGCGGGCGCCGCGCAGGACCACCCGGGCGTGGGCGACGGCGTCCCGCAGGTCGGCGGCGGCATCGGCGGCCGCGGGGCCGTCGGCGAGGGCGCGCAGCGCCTCGTCGGGGGCGAGGGGCCGGGGCGGCCCGGGGGCGCCGACGAGCCAGACCGGGCCGCGGGAGAGACGGAGCCGCTGGAGTGCCCCGCCGTCGCGGACGCGGAAGGCGAGGCCGCCCAGTCGGCACCAGGCCTCCCCGGGGGCGAGGTCGACGCCGGGCACGGGGGAGGCGGCCAGGGCGTCGGCCTGTCCCGGGGGCGCGTCCTCCCCGGCACCCGAGCGGTGCGGGGCGCGGCCGCCGTCGGCGAGAGCGGCGTCCGGCGCCGGGGACACCCCGGGTGCAGGCGCCCCGGCCGTCCCCGGTGCCGGGGCGAGATCCGGCACCGGGGACGGGGCCGCGTCCTCCTCCACCTTGGTCGCCGGGGCCGTCCCGTTCGGCACCACGGGGTCGATCGCGGTGCCCCTGTACCGCCGGGTTCCGTTGTCGGCGGTGGTCGGGGGCGTGGCGTCGGCGTGCGTCGTGGCGGGGCCGGGTGCCGGGTCCGGAGCCGCCTCCGGGATCGGGACCTCCCGCACCACCGGGTCGATCGGGGTGTCCGTATACCGCCGGTCTCCGCCGGCGGCGGAGACGGCGGGGTCCGGGGCCCCCGCGCCCGGGGACAGGCCCTCCCGCAGCACCGTGTCCACCAGGTCGCGCAGTACCAGCTCCGCAGGGTCAGGGCAGGTCATGGCCGCACCGTCCTCAGTACAGGTCCAGCCGGGTGCCCGCGCCCGCGGCCACGGCGCGGCGGTACACCTCGGCGGCGCAGGCGATGTCCTCCACGGCCATGCCCATGGGGTTGAGCACGATGCGCTCGGCGTCGTCCTCCCGCCCCGGGCGGGTCCCGGCCAGGATCTCGCCGAGCTCGGCGTGCAGCGCCTCCCGGGAGAAGCGGCCCTCCAGCACGAGCTGGTTGATGACCTTCTTCTCGCGGTTGCTCTGCTCCCAGTCGTCCACCACGACCTTGTCGGCGGCGAGGAAGACGTCCTTGTGCACGTCCATGATCGACACGTTCGCCAGGAACGACCCGGGCTTGAGCCAGTCGGCCTCGATGTAGGGGCTGTCGGTGACCGTGCACGGCACCACCACGTCCCCGGCGCGCACCGCCGCCTCGGCGCTGTCGGCGACCACCACCCCGAGGTTCGGGTGCTCGGCGGTCAGGCGGGCGGCCAGCGCCTCGGCGGCCTCGGCGCGGGTGTCGTACAGGTGCACGGTCCCGATCCCGCCGAACTGCTGCAGCAGGGCGGCGATCTGGGTCGACCCGATGAGGCCGCAGCCGACCAGGGCGACGTCGGTGAAGCCGGGCCGGGCCAGGTGGCGGGCGGCCAGCGCGGTGACCGCGGCGGTGCGCCACGCGCTGATCAGGCCGCCCTCCATGATCGCGACCGGGTAGTTGGTGGCCGGGTCGTTGAGGACGATCACCGCGCTGGCGCGCTCCCGGCCGGTGCGCGCGGGGTTGTCGTGCTTGCTGCCGATCCACTTCAGCCCGGACATCCCCGGGTCTCCGACGTGGGCGGGCATGGCGATGATGCGGTCGGCGATGTGGCCCGCCTTGCCCTGGGTGCGCAGGTAGGGCTTGAGCGGCTGGACCGTCCGCCCCAGCGCGTGCTGCTGCAGCGCCTCGTCGAGGGCGCGGACGTACAGGTCGGAGCGGTCGCCCCCGACCGAGGCGACGTCGCCCCGGCTCAGGTACAGGATCTCGGGCTTGTCCGCGGGGGCGGCGTTCGGGTCCATGGGTCCTCCGTGGTGGGAGCGGCCGGGCGCGGCGCCCGGCCGGGGCGGGAATCGGTGGTGCGTGTACGTCGGTCGAGGCGGGGGCGCCGGGCCGTCGCCGTCCCGGGCACGGCATGGCACGGGCGCGGCACGGACGGAACCGCGCGGCGCCCGGGGCTAGAGCGTGGCGGGGGAGCGGCGGCGGGCGCGCATGCTCTCCAGCCACGCGTCGTCGTAGACCATGTCGAGGTAGCGGTCGCCGCGGTCGGGGAAGATCGCCAGCACCCGGTCGCCGGGGCCGAGGCGGGGCAGCGTGCGCCGGATCGCGGCGACCACGGCCCCGCTGGAGCCGCCCGCGAACACCCCCTCGGCGGCCAGCAGCTCGCGGCAGTTCTCGGCGGCCTCCACGTCGTCCACGTGCACGACCTCGTCGATCTCCTCCGGGCGCAGCAGCTCGGGGACGCGGCTGGAGCCGATGCCGGGGATCTCCCTCGGGGCGGGCGCCCCGCCGAAGATCACCGACCCGGCCGCGTCCACCGCGACCACGCGCAGGTCCGGGAAGGTCTCGCGCAGGCGGCGCGCGCAGCCCAGGATGCTGCCGCTGGTGCTGACCGGCGCGAACAGGTAGGACGGCGGGCGGACGAGCTGGCGGGCCAGCTCGGCGCCGGTGCCGTGGTAGAAGGCCTGCCAGTTGCGGTCGTTGGCGTACTGGTTGACCCACACGGCGCCGGGGATCTCGGCGGTCAGCTCGCGGACGCGGCGGATGCGGGTGTGCAGGTAGCCGCCGGCCTCGTCGGGTTCGGTCACGGTCTCGACGGTGGCGCCCAGGCGGCGCAGCAGGGCCTTGTTGGCGCTGGTGGTCTTGGGGTCGACGACGCAGACGAAGCGCAGCCCGTGGACGAGGGCGGCCATCGCCAGGGCGATGCCGAAGTTGCCGGAGCTGCTCTCGACCACGGTGCCGCCGGGCCGGATGGACCCGTCGGCCAGACCGGCCTCCACGATGTGGCGGGCCGAACGGTCCTTCATGCTGCCGCCGGGGTTCATCAGCTCCAGCTTGGCCAGCACTTCGGGGCCGGGCCCCGGGAAGAGGCGCCGGAGGGCGACGACCGGGGTGTCGCCGATGCAGTCGAACAGGGACTCATGGACCGATTCGCGGGTGGGCTCAGGGATCGGTGCGCGGATCGGTGGCGGATGCGGGAGGCCGACGGCCTTTTCGGCGGTCACGGTGCTCCTTTGACTCTCGTGCCCGGTCCGGGGCGCGGAGGGCGCGGTGGGCGGGGGGACGGGGCGTGCCGGAGCAATATAAGGGAAGCCTTCCCTAAAACGTCAACACCGAACGTGGCATCGGCGGATCCGCGGACGGCGGTGCCGCGCGCGGTCGCGCGCGAGGGGGCCGCCGCGGCGGCCCGGGGGCGGGGTGCGCGGTGCCGTCCGTGCCGCGCCAGCGCGACAGTCTGTCGGCGCCGCGGGACGGCGTAGGCCGCGGCGCCCATCGGGCGCACCGTCGGCACATTGCGCGCCTCACCTGCGGTTTTCCTGCCCCGGGGTGCCTGAACGCCGCATCGGCGGAGGGCGCCTGCGCCCGGGGTCCGAGGGCGGCGGGGTGTGCGTACCAGTCGGTAGGCATTCCCGGGTTGCACCCGTACGGACCTGGTCTGTCATGATTTCGTGCTCGGACGGGCGCCTGTACCGGACGCCCCGGCCCAGCCCCATCGCTCCCCTGGAGAGGCCGCACGTGACGAAGCCCACTTCGCCGCTGTCCGACTTCGTTCGCCGCACCCTCGACCACAACCGGATCAGCTACCGGCGGCTCGCCGAGTGCGCCGTCGACCCCGAGACCGGGGAGCGGCTCGACCACCGGTGGCTCAACGGCCTGGTGAACGGCCGCTATACGACCGCGCCGACCCCCGCGCGCCTGCGGGCGCTCGCGGCGGGCCTGCGGGTCCCGCCGGTGGTGGTGAAGAGGCTGGCCGCCCAGCAGTTCCTCGACCTGGAGGCCGAGGACGGGGAGGACGTGGGCGACGACGCCTACCTGATCTATCTGCAGGCCAAACGCCTGCCCCCGGAGGACCGCGCGGTGGTCCGCGACCTCGTCCGCCGCCTGGCCGACTGCGCCACGCCGGGCCCGTCCGCCTGCCGCTGACCCGCCTCCGGCACCGGAGACGGGCGGCGACCGCCCGCGGGGAGGTGGCCCGGGCGGCCCCGGTGTCCTGGGCTTCGACCGTCCAACGGATACCGAACGAATACGGCCGGGATCGTGCAGAATATCCGCGTGATCGACCCGAAGCTCAAGGTGCTGCAGATGGTCGCCCGGTACGGCACGGTGACGGCCGCGGCCCAGGCGATGAGCTACACCCCCTCGGCGGTCTCCTACCAGCTCCGCCAGCTGGCCGAGGGGCTCGGAGGAGGGCGTGCGCCCCGGTTGGGCCCCAGGTCGTTACGGCCGCGGAATGTCCCCCTGCTCCAGGGGACGCCACGGGCGGCTCGCCTTCTGGGACCTCAGTCCGCGCCCCCGGTGCCGAGGATCCACCGGGTGATGTCTCCCGGGAAGGCCGCGAGCGTCCAGCCGTACGCCCTCTGCGGCCGCATGCGGTAGACGACGCGGTCGACCTCCTCGCCCTCGGCGGGGCGGCGCGCCCCGAGCGCCGCGTACTTCTCCAGCCACCGGTCGATGTAGGGCCCCTCGCCGATCCGCTCGGCCCGCCCCTCGACGGCCACCACCTGCTCCCCGTCCTCAAGGTTGACCTGCATCCTGGGGTTCTCCTCCAGGTTCCGGGCGGTGCGCGTGGTCGGGTGCGTCGCGAAGAGGAAGCCCTCCCCGCCCCACAGTCCCCAGAAGGGCCGGGCGAGCGGGCGGCCGCCCGCGCTCGACGTGGCCACCCAGTACGTGCGTGCCTCCGCCAGCCGGGTGTGGGCCCACTCCCAGGGCAACAGAGACGCGCCTGCGTCGGAGCCCGGGTCGGCCCCCTGGTAGTCGGCCGGGATCCGGGGGCGCTCGGCCGCGATCTCGGATGTCATGCGGAGCCTCCGTGCCTCTCGTCTTATACGGCGTACATGGACACTGTAGAGGACGCCTTGTACGCCGTATAGTGGGGCCGTGGACACGCTGACCCCCGGAGCGGTCGCCGACCGCGCGCTGGAGATCGCCGACGCCGACGGGCTCTCCGCCGTGAGCATGCGCCGCCTCGCCCGCGAGCTCGGCGTCACCCCCATGGCGTTGTACTGGCACTTCAGCACCAAGGAAGCCCTCTTCGACGGGATGGCCGACCGCGTCCTGGCCGAGGTCGGCCTCCCCGCCGCCGACGGCACCCCGTGGCGGCCCCGCCTGGAGGGCCTGCTGCGCTCGTTCCTGGACGTCCTGCGCCGCCACCCCGCCGCCCCCGACCTGCTCACCGGGGCGGGGGAGCTGAGCGGGCACCGCCTGCTCATCCAGGAGGCGGCGCTGGGGCTGCTGGCCGAAGCGGGCTTCTCCCCGGGGGAGGCGGTGCAGGTCGTCGGGCACGCCACCGCGACCCTGGTGTCCCTGGCGCGCACCCAGGCCGGGCGCGCCGACGAGCGGCGCGCCCGCGAGGTCCGCGCCCACCTGCTGGCCCTGCCGCCCGACCGCTACCCGCGCACCATCGAGGCGGCCGGGCCCATCAGCGCCTGCGCCGACCCCGACACGTACTTCGCCTACGGCATCGCCCTGCTGCTCGCCGGGATCGACGCCCTGGCCGCGGGATGAATCCGCTCCGGGGCCGGGCAGGACGGCCCGCTCAGGCGGGGGTGCCGCCTCCCCGCCCCGTTCCTGCGATTCGCCGGGCTCCAGGCGGGCCAGCGGAACGGGGTGGGACATGCGTGCCCCGATCATCGGACGCGTCGGGGGCGCCCCCGTCGTTCACCGACTGCCTGGTCCCGACCGTCGGCGACGTCCCGCCGATGCCGCTGGCGGTGTTCGAGTACCCGCACCCCGACTCGCCCTACGGGGTGAACGGGGCAGGGGAGCCGCTGACGCTCTCGTCCACCCCGGGGACACCGCCTTGGCGGGAGGGGCCGGGTGAGGGGCCCTGCCGCCGGGACCGGTCACGCCACCAGCTCCAGGAGGGCGTCCATGCCGCGCTCCAGGAGCTGGTCGTGGGTGAGGACGACCTGTCCGCCTTCGTCGGAGCGCGAGGCGGGCGCCACTTCCAGGCGCCCCTCGTCGTCGCGCCGCACCGAGCTTCCGGGGCCCGCGTGGAGCAGCGCGAGAACGATGCCGTCACGGTTCATGACTGTCGACTCCGACCTGTGTGCGGGGGATTCGTATACGGGTGTCGGGAGACGGCGGCCCGGTGGGGAGCGGGCGTGGAGCCGCCGCTGTGCGTCGTCGTACCGGCCCGCACTGTGCGGTCCGCGGTTCTGGGGACGCCGCCTCAGGTCAGAGGCGGTGGATCTCCCGACGGGCACTGAGTATTCCAACAGGCGGTGACGTTCGCCGACCCCCCTAAACGCGGGTTCAGGTGGGGTGTTCCTCACAGGAAGGGGGGCGGCACTTCACGCATCCGTGTGACGCGCGACGCAGGGGAGAGCCTACTGGTCCTGTGGGCCCCATTGCGCCCCGAAGACCAGGAGGGACGGCGACGAGGGGCGATGGCGGCACTTCCGGCAGTGTTGTCGGCCGCCCGGCGTGTTCGTGGTCATCGGAGGAAGCGGCGACGGCAGGGCTGGTGCCCCGCTTGGGGGCCCCGGCCGGGCGGCGGGCTGCCGGGGTGTGGCGAGGAGGGCGGCGACGGAGTGAGCGGGGCGGCATGGTCGTGAACCGGGCGAATACTCAGCGTTGGGGATGGGCGAGGCGGGAAGTGCGCCCAGCGACGCCCGGGAAGGCCTCTGGGCGACGGACATTGAGAGCGCGCACGGCCCTCACCCCCGGCCGTCCGCCTCCGTTCGCGCCGCCGTCCCGGACCGCGAGGAACCTGCCACTCGGCAGGCAGGGCCGGGGAGCCGCCCCGCTCACTCCGTCTCCGCCTCTACCTGGAACTCTGGAGCCCCGCCGCCCGGCCGGGGCCCGTGAGTGGGGCACGTGCTGTGCCGTCGCCGCCCACCACGGTGGCCATGCACACGCCGGGCGGCCGACGGCGCTGCGGTAAGGCCGCTGCCCCTGTCGGCGCTGCCCGCTCCCTGTCATCCCGATGGCCGGGGCGGTCAGACATGGGTCCGGTGCCGACCGGTTTCGTCGGCGTCGCTCTCCCGGAATGAAACGGCTATACGGCGGCGTCCGCTTGTCGTGGCGGCGCGCCCTCCGCCGCCGCTGCAATCCGTCCGTTCCGCAGGTGCAGGCGGTGGTCGGCCCTTCCGGCGGCGTCGGGGTCGTGGGTGGCGTACACCACGGTGACCCCCTCGGCCGCCACCTCTTCCAGGACGCNNCTCCTGGGCCCGCGCGTCCAGGCCGGTCGCGGGCTCGTCCAGGAGGAGCAGGTCGGACTGCTGGGCCAGCCCCTGCGCCAACAGCACGCGCTGGCGCTGGCCGCCGGACAGGGCCCCGAGCGGGCGGTCGGCCAGGTCGGCGATGTCCAGGCGCTCCATGCACCCCGCCACGACGGTCCGGTCGCGGACGCCGGGCCTGCGCCAGGGTCCCAGGTGCTCCCACCGCCCCATGGCGACCGCCTCGCGGACGGTGATCGGCAGCGCGTCGGAGACGGCGCTGCGCTGCACCACCAGGGCGGGGCGCCGGAGGTGGCGGCGCTCGACCCGCCCGCCGTCCGGGGCGTGCACGCCCGCCAGCACCCCCAGCAGCGTCGACTTCCCCGACCCGTTGGGGCCCACGAGCGCCGTGGTGCGGCCGGACGGGACGGCGGCGTCCACCCCTTCGAGGACCGCCGTGCGGCCGTAGCCGGCGCGCACGCCGTGCAGGGCGACGGCGGTCGGTGTGCGGTGGTTCACGGCACCTCCCCGATTGACAATGAAAATCATTATCAGTGTACGGTCATCCCATGGAATGGCTGACCGCCCCCTTCGAGGTGGCCTTCGTCGCCCGCGCACTGGTGGCCGGGGTGCTCGTCTCGGCCGTCTGCGCCCTGGCCGGGACCTGGGTCGTGCTGCGCGGCATGGCCTTCCTCGGCGACGCGATGGCGCACGGCATGCTCCCCGGGGTGGCGCTGGCCTCGCTGCTGGGCGGCAGCCTGTTCCTGGGCGCCGCCCTGAGCGCGGCCGCCATGGCGGCCGGCGTCACGGCGGTGACCCGCAGGACCCGGCTCTCCCAGGACACCGCGATCGGGCTGCTCTTCGTCGGGATGCTCTCGTTCGGCGTGATCATCGTCTCCCGGTCGCAGTCCTTCGCCGTGGACCTGACCGGCTTCCTGTTCGGCGACGTGCTGGCCGTGCGCCCCGTCGACCTGGCCGTCCTGGCGGGCGCGGCCGCCGCCGCGGCGGCCCTGGCCCTGCTGGGCCACCGGGCGTTCGTCGCGCTGGCCTTCGACCCCCGCAAGGCCGAGACCCTGGGCCTGCACCCGCGCCGCGCGCACCTGGCCATGCTCGGCCTGGTGACCCTGGCGATCACGGCCTCCTTCCACGTGGTGGGCACCCTGCTGGTGTTCGGCCTGCTGATCGCACCCCCGGCCGCCATGGCGCTGTGGGCCCGCCGCATCCCCTCGATCATGCTCGGCGCCGCCCTGATCGGGTCGGCCGCCACCGCCGTGGGGCTGCTCCTGTCCTGGCACCTGGGCACCGCCGCAGGAGCGACCATCGCCGCGGCCGCCGTGGCCTCCTTCTTCCTCTCCGCCCTGGCGGCGCGCCTGCGGGACCGCCGCCCCCCGCACCCGTCCGACCCCCCGGAAGCCACGAGCCCGGAAACGGAGCACGCGTACCTGCGATGACGATCGGAAGACGCACCATTCCCGCCCTGGCCTGCGCGGCGGGCGCCCTGGCGCTCGCCGGATGCGGGACGGAGGGCGGAGCCGCCGGGGACACCCCGGCCGAATCCCCCGCACAGCCGCACGGATACATCGAAGGGGCCGAGGAGACCGCCGAGCCCCAGTGGCGCCTGGTCCTGGCCGACACCGAGGACGGCGCCGTGCACCTGCTCGACCCGGCGAGCGAGGAGGTGAGCCCGCTCGGCACCGTCCCGGGCGCCCGCGAGGCCGCCACCGACGGGCGCCACGCCTTCATCGGCGCCGACGGCGCCGTGACCGTCGTGGACAGCGGTGCCTGGACGGTCGACCACGGCGACCACGTGCACTACTACCGCGCCGAGCCGGGGACGGTCGGCGAGGCCGAAGCCGGGGGCGCCCTCGGCGCGCCCGGGGACCCCGCCGTCACGGCGCTGGCCACCGGCGACGGCGCCCTGGTACTCGACCGCGCGTCCCTCGACGAAGGGGAGGTCGAGACGGCCGCGCAGCCGGACGGCACCGCCGTCGTGCCCTACGCCGGGCGCCTGCTGGCCGCCGGAGCCGACGGGGACACCGTGCGGGTGCTGGACCGCGCAGGCGAGCCCGAAGGCACCCTCGACGAGACGTGCCCCGACCCCTCCGGCCAGGCCGTGACCCGGCGCGGCGCCGTGCTCGGCTGCTCGGACGGCGCCCTGGTGGTGACCGAGGAGGACGGCGGCGACGAGGACGAAGCCGCGCTCGCCGCGGAGAAGGTGCCCTACCCGGAGGACGAGGACGCGCCCCCGGCGGAGTCGTTCCACCACCGCCCCGGGGCGCCTGTCGTCGCCGGGCTCGCGGCGGACGGCGAGGGCGCCTGGGTGTTCGACGTCGGCGCCGCCGAATGGACCCGCATCGACTCCGGGCCCGCCGTCGCGGTGAGCGCGGCGGGGGAGGACCTGCCCGTGCTCCTCCTCGGCGAGGACGGGACCCTGCGCGCCTACGACCCGGCCACCGGAGAGCGCACCGCCGAAAGGGAGCTCATGGACCCGGTCGAAGGGGACGGCCCGCCGCCCTCGGTGTGGATCGACACCGCCCGCGCCTACGTCAACGACCCGGCCGCCGACGCGGTCCACGAGATCGACTACAACGACGACCTGCGCGTCGCCCGCACCTTCGACCTCGAATTCAGCCCCGACCTCATGGTCGAGACGGGGTCGTGAGCCCTCCGCCGGGACGGCGGTCCGAACCCCCTCCCCCCTCGGACATCCCTCGACGCCGACCGGGACGCAGCGTCCCCGGTCCCCCGAACGCATTGGAAGACGCCGACGTGTTTCCCATTCAGCACCTCAGCTCGCTCCTCGGGCGGCACACCCCCGACCGTCCCGCCCCGCTCCGGGCGGCGGCCCCCGCGGTGGCCGCTCTCGCCCTGCTCCTGCCCGCCTCCCTGTCCGGGTGCGCCGCCTTCGGCGGCGAGCGGAGCGGGATCGTCGTCACCACCAACATCCTCGGCGACATCACCCGCTCCGTCGTCGGCGACCAGGCCGACGTCACCGTCCTGATGCAGCCCAACGCCAACCCGCACTCCTTCGGCGTCTCCGCGCGGCAGGCCGCGGAGCTGGAGGAGGCCGAACTCGTCGTCTACAACGGACTGGGCCTGGAAGAGGGCGTGCTGCGCCACGTGGAGGCCGCCGAACAGGCCGGGGCCCCGGCGCTGGAGGTCGCCGCGGGCGTCGACCCCCTCGACTACGCCGAGGGCGAGACGGCCGGACAGCCCGACCCCCACTTCTGGACCGACCCGGTCCGTACGGGCGAGGCCGTGGACCTCATCGCCGACGCGGTCGTGGAGCAGGTCGGCGGCGTCGATGAGGAGCGCGTGCGCGCCAACGCCGACGCCTACCGGGGAGAGGTCGAGGCGCTGCACGAGGAGGCCGAGGAGCGCTTCGGCGCCCTGCCCGAGGAGCGGCGCAGGCTCGTCACCGACCACCATGTCTTCGGCTACCTCGCCGACCGCTACGGCTTCGAGGTCATCGGCGCGGTCGTGCCCAGCGGCACCACCCTGGCCTCGCCCAGCAGCGCGGACCTGAAGTCCCTGTCCGACGCCGTCCGCGAGGCCGGGGTGCCCGCGGTCTTCGCCGACTCGGCGCAGCCGGACCGGCTCACCCGGGTGATGGCCGAGGAGGCCGACCTGGAGATCGAGGTCGTCCCGCTGTTCACCGAGTCCCTGACCGGCGAGGACGGGGACGCCCCCACCTACCTGGACATGGCCCGGTACAACACCGGGGCCATCGCGGACGCGCTCGCCGAGTAGGCGGCCGCCCCGCCCGCCTACGGGCCCCACGATTTCCCCCCCAGCCCAGCGCACCACCCTCAGAGAAACGGATGAGGCACCGTGAGAAAGCATCCCCGCACCTTCCATCCCTCCCGCCGCGGCCGACCGGCGGCCGTGCTGTCCGCGGCGGCGGCGCTCGGCCTGGCCGCCACCGCCTGCGGCGGTGGCGGCCAGAGCGCCGAACCGACGTCGACCGAGGTCACCGACGCCCTCGTGGCCACCTACGACGGCGGGATCCTCGTCATCGACGGCGAGAGCCTCGACGTCGTGGAGGACATCGAGCTCGACGGCTTCAACCGGCTCAACCCGGCGGGCGACGGGCGCCACGTGCTCGTGTCCACCTCGAGCGGGTTCCGCGTACTCGACGCGGTCGGCGCCGAGCTGACCGACGACGAGTTCGAGGCGCCGGAGCCCGGCCACGTGGTCCGCCACGCCGGGCGCACCGTGCTGTTCTCCGACGGCACCGGCGAGGTGACCTCCTTCGACCCCGCCGACCTGGGCGACGGGCTCCCCGAGACCGAGACCTACACCGCCGAGGAGCCCCACCACGGGGTCGCCGTGGTGCTGGAGAACGGCGAGATGGTGGTGACCTACGGCGACGAGGAGGAGCGCCCGGGCGCCCTGGCCCTCGACGCGGACGGGGAGGAGATCGAGCGCAGGGACGACTGCCCCGGGGTGCACGGCGAGGCCACCGCGAAGGACGAGGCCGTGCTCATCGGCTGCGAGGACGGGGTCCTGCTCTACCGCGACGGGGAGTTCACCAAGGTCGACAGCCCCGACGACTACGGCCGCATCGGCAACCAGGCGGGCCACGAGGACTCCCCGTACGTCCTGGGCGACTACAAGACCGACCCCGACGCCGAGCTGGAGCGCCCCGAGCGCATCACGATCACCGACACCGCCGACGGCGGGCTGGAACTCGTCGACCTGGGCACCAGCTACAGCTTCCGGTCGCTGGGCCGCGGCCCCGACGGCGAGGCGCTGGTGCTGGGCACCGACGGGGCGCTGCACGTCATCGACCCGGATTCGGCCGAGGTGACCGATTCCCACCCGGTGATCGGGGAGTGGACCGAGCCGCTGGAGTGGCAGGACCCCCGCCCCACCCTCTTCGTGCGCGGGGACACCGCGTATGTGACCGAGCCCGGTGAGAAGAAGCTCTACGCCGTGGACATCGCGAGCGGGGAGGTGCGGGCCGTCACGGAGCTGCCCGAGGCCTCCAACGAGATCACCGGCGTGGAGGAGTGAGAACACGCGGTCCGGGCCGGGGCGCGGCCCGCCCGGACCGCGTCCTTCCTGCGCGGCAGAGGCCGCCGGGGCCGTCGGCGGACGGTCCCGGCCACAGGTGGCCGCGCGCCGGACCGTCCGTCCCACGGCCCGGCGCGCGGCCACCGCGACGTCTCCTGCGGGCGCTCATGTCCCCTTGAGGCGCGTGACCACCGCCCGCCCGGGTCGGCACGGCCGCCATGGCCCCGGGCAGGCGGCTGTTCATGGACGCGCCGCTTCCGCGGCCCCGTTCGGCGACCACCTGCCCACCCGGCGACCGGTCACGTCCGCAGAACTCTCGTCCGACCAGGTCGGAGCGATCGTCACTCCGTCGGGGCGGCCTTGCCCCTGCGGCGCCGCCGACCGGCGCCCTGTCGTCGCGCCGCCTCCGGCCGCCTGCCCCCACGTCAGCCGTGACCGCCGAGAGTGGAACCACGCCAGCGGTCGACGGGGGCGTCCACTCGACCCGGGGCGCTTGAGTCTCAGCGGACGTTCACGTACGCGTGGGTTTCCCGGAGTACCGGGGGATGGCAGCATGAGCGACCGCGCGGCCGCCGGTCGCCCCCATCCGACGCCCCCCACCCCTCCGTCCCGACCCCGACTCGCACATTCCCCACGGCCCCACGGCCACCCCCAGGAGGACCCGTGCCCCGCTCCCTCCCCGCTCCGCGGCTCCTCGGTGCCGCGGCCGCGTTCGGCCTGATCCTGGCCCCCGCACCGCCCGCCCACGCCGACTCCGGATCGATCGCCGCCACCACCTCGGTCGGCGTGCACAACGCCTACGAGAAGTCCGCCTTCCCCTCCTTCGCCGACGCCCTGGACTCCGGTGCCGGGCTGCTGGAGATCGACGTGTGGACCGACGAACTCATCGGGAAGTGGCGGGTCAACCACGACCTCATCGGCCAGAGCAACAACTGCGCCGGTGCGACCGACCCCGACCGGCTGCGCGAGGGCGGCGACGGCGACCTCCGCGCCTGCCTCACCGACATCCGCACCTGGCACGAGACGCGGCCCGGCCACCGGCCCGTCGTGCTCAAGATCGAGATGAAGGACGGCTTCCACGCCGCCGGAGGCCTGGGACCGGCCGAGTTCGACACGCTGGTCGACGCGACCCTCGGCGACGCCGTCTACCGCCCGGCGGACCTGCTCGGCGGCCGGGACACCCTGGACGGGGCCGCCGCCGCGGGCGGCTGGGCCGACCGCGACGCGCTCGCGGGTAAGGTCCTCATCGAGCTCATCCCCGGAACCGTCGAGCGGCAGAACCCCTTCGACGACCTGTGGACCGACGAGGAGTACGCCCGCCACCTGCGGGACCTCGCCCAGGCGGGCGAGGCGGGCCGGGCCGCGGCGTTCCCGGCGGTCCTGGGCGCCGAGGCCGGGGACCCGAGGGAGCGCTACGACGACGTGGGCCTGCGGCCCTGGTTCGTGGTGTTCGACGGCGGCGCGTCGGCCTACGTCGGCGGGGGCATCGACACCTCGTGGTACGTGGAGAACAACTACCTGCTGGTCATGACCGGCGCCCACGCGGTGGCCCCGGAGATCGACCCGGTGTCCCCGGGCGAGGACGAGGCCGCCGCCCGCGTGGCCGAACTGGCCGGAGCCGGAGCGACGACGGTGACCAGCGACTGGACCGGCCTGCCCTCCGTGCTGAGCATGGTCCTGCCCCGCGGATGAAGCGGCCCGCCGGCTCGACCGGTCCCGGTGGCGACGCCGCCACCGGGACCGGTCCCCGACAGGCCGCTACCGGCGGCACGCCGCACAGGATCATGAACCGCCGTTCGACCACGGGTGAGCGCCCGAATCGAGGAACCGGCTCGCCCACGCCCTGAACCGATCGTCACACTCTTCTCGTTCGGCCCAGAGCGCGTGCACGTCCTCCGGTGGCCCAAGGCCGAAGTTCCGGTCCAACCAGCCCAGGAACTCATGGTGGCCGTCACTGTGCTCTTCGACGCTTTCAGCGGCAAGGAACCCGAAGTCCATCATGGGCTCACTGTCGAGGGCGAGAAGCCGGAACAGCTCTGTCAGGCTTCGCGCGATCACATAGAGGTCCCCTTCGTCGCCGATGAGGACGACGGGCAGAGTGGCGAGATCGGTCCGGTCGTCGCACCGCCATAGGGCGTAGTCGGAGCCGGAGCCGTTCGCCTGCGCGAAGGGGATGAGGCGGCTCAGGAACTCCGGGTCCCCCGAGAGGGTGGGAAGGCCCGCATCTGCGCCGTACTCACGCAGCTCGAACCCTTCCGAGTAGGAGACCGGACCCATCCGGTCGTCCAGCTCTTTGAGCAGGTTCAGTTCCGGGATAGGCGAGTACGCCTCGCTCATGCCGCCCTACCTCCTTGAGTGGCCCCGCATAGGTTCGCGGCGATGGGGCCGCGCGAGCGGCGCAGCCATGGACGCCGTGCAGGGGTCAGGCGATGGTATCCGCGCAGGAGGACGACCGGGCAACGCCAACGTCGGCCGCGCACTCGCCACTGCCACGACAGGAACACGATAGGGATCCGCTCGCCGGAGGAGGCCACCGGCCTCGGCCGGAGTACCGACCGGCCGGTGGGCGGTCACCCTTCGCCCGGGTGCCTCCAGTACCCGGCGAGGTCGCGGTAGAGCGGCGACACGTTCAGCAGCTCATCGTGCGTCCCGAGGGCCGCGGCCTTCCCGTCCAGGACCAGGATCCGGTCGGCGCGCAGAGCCGACGAGAGCCGGTGCGCGATGACCAGCAGCGTCGTTCCCGGCCGCCCGGCCAGGGCCTCCTCGGCGTGCGCCTCGGTGTCGGGGTCCAGGTGGCAGGTGGCCTCGTCCAGGATCAGCAGCGGCGCGGGGGAGGCGTAGGCCCGGCCGAGGCAGAGCATCTGCCGCTCACCGGCGGAGAGCGCGGCCGGGGCGACGTCGGCGTCCAGACCGCCGAGGCGGTCCACCAGCGGGCCCAGGCGCAGGGCCGCCACCGCCTCGGCGAGGCGGGCGTCCCCGGCCCCGGGGGCGAGCTGGGCGAGGTTCTCCCGGACGGTTCCGGCGAACACGTACCCCTGCTGCGGGAGCAGGACCCGGGCGCGCGCCACCGGCGGCGAGGCGCGTCCGCGCACCGGGACCCCGCCCAGGAGCACCTCGCCCCGGTCGGGGGAGTGCAGGCCGGTCAGCACATGGGCGAGCGTCGACTTGCCGATGCCGCTGGGGCCGACCACCGCGACGTGCTCCCCGGCGCGGACCGCGAGGTCGAACCCGTCCAGGAGCGGCGGCGACCCGGCACCGTAGGAGACCCGGAGGTCCCGGCACAGGACCGCGGGCGGGGGCCCACCGCCCGAGGGGCCCAGAGGGCGGTCCGCCTCCGTGTCGGCCTGCGGTGTGTCCGAGGCCCCCGCGCCGCCGTTCCGGCCGGTGTCCGCGCTCTGCCCGGCGCCGCTCCCCGCCTCCGGGCCCTCCGGGGGGACGAACCGCTCCAGAACCACGATCAGGCGGCTTCCGGCCGCCGCCACCGCCGTCATCATGGTGCGCAGCGCGGGGAGCAGGGACTGCACCAGGTAGGTCAGCGCCCCCATCAGCGCCCCGGCGCTCACCCCGCGGTCGAGCAGCCACGGCACGGCCGCCAGGAGCGCGACGACCGGAAGCTGCCCGGCCGCCCCCAGGGCCAGGGTGCGCACCGCCGTCCACCGGGCCAGGACCCGGGCCGCCGCGTCCGCCTCGTCGGCGAGGCCGTGGAGTTCGCCTCCGGCGGCACGGGTCGTCCCGCAGGCCACCAGGTCGCGCAGGCCGGTGCGCAGGGCGGCGGCGCGGTCGGTGAAGGCCTCGTCCGCGTCGAGGTACCGGCGCTGCGCCGCCGCCATGGGGGGCAGGGTGAGCAGGAACAGCAGCAGGCCCAGGCCCATCGGCGGGAGCACGACCGGCAGCAGCTCGGGGGCGAGGGCGGCCATCCCCGCGACGGCGCCGACGGCGGTGAAGGCGAACGAGCGCACCGTCAGCACCAGCCCGGCGAAGCCGTCCCGGGCGATCTCGGTCTGCTGGGTGAGGCGGGAGACGGCGGAGCGCTCGGCCTCGGCCGCGCGGGCCGGGTCGGCCACGGCCCGGTGCAGGGCGTGGTCGGCGGCGCGCCGGACCAGCCCGTCCCGGAAGGGTTCGACGATCCCGGAGAGCCGCCGGAACACGCCGCGCAGGACCGGACCGGCGAGCAGCACCGACGCGGCGGCGACGGCGAGCCACCCCAGCCCTTCGGCGGGCCGCCCGGCGAGGAACCCGCGGTCGAGGGACCAGGCGATGGCGAAGCCGACGAGGAAGGTCTGCACCGACTCCAACAGCGACCACGCGGCGAGTCCGAGGAGGGCGCCCTTGTGGCGCCGGGCGAAGCGCAGCGCGTGCGGGAGGAGCCTGCGGAGGGTCCCCCGGTACAGGCGCCGCGGCCCGCCGGGCCGTGCACCGTCGGCGTCGGGCGGCGTTCCGGTGGGAGGCGGCGCCCCGGAACGCCCTCCGGCCCGGTCGGCCGCCGACCGCCGAGAACCGTCCGAAGCCGTCGCGGCCGTGTTCATCGGATCCCCTTCGACGAAGGCCCGGTCCCAGAGCACGAGCGAGGTGCGGCCGCCCTGCCCTGCCCGGTCCCGCGGACGCCGTCGGAGGAGCGCAATGGACTCTTCGTGAAGCGGGAGCGCCGCCGGGGTTCCCCACGAAGGCCCCCCGGTCGCGGCGGAGCCGCCGAAGGAGGCGTCTGAGCCTCCGAACGCGCTGTCGGTCCGGGCCTGGGCGTAGGGAGGCCCCGGGGACGTGCCCGACGACCGGAGTGGCTCCTCATCGGCCGGGCGGCAAAGGAGACCTCCTGCCGATCCGTCCGGGCCCCGAGCATGCGGGCCGGACACGCCCCGAGTCGGCCCGGCACCGCTCCATGGTGGGCCACGTGTCCTGGAGTGGTGCGACCTCCATGCGACGGCCGCGCCCGCTGGAGCGGTGTCACTTCGCCCCGCCCCTGTGTCGCTGATGTCGGGGAGAACGCCCCTGGGACCGCGGTTGCAGGGGCGTTCTCCCCGGGATCGACGCGGGTGGGGTCCGGCGGGCGGCGTTCGGCCGCTCGGCGACGGCGGTCACGGCCCACGGAGGTTCCCCCACTCCTGCCGAAGACGTGCAGTGTCACACCGGCCGCCCCTCAGCGGGGCGGCGGGGCGAGGCCGCCCCTTCAGCATCGGCGTGCCCGAAGACCGCGCGGTACTCCGGGTCGTGCCACAGGTCCCTGTGGGGCCCCACCCCCCGGACGCGGCCCTCCTCCAACCACACCACCAGGTCCGCCCGCGCCGCCGACGAGAGGCGGTGCGCGACCACCAGCCTGGTCCCGGGGCGGACCCGGTGGGTCAGCGCACGGTCCACCTGCCGCTCGGTCGCCGTGTCCAGGCTGGAGGTGGCATCGTCCAGGATCAGCAGCCGCCCTGCGTGGGCGAAGGCCCGCGCCAGCCCCAGCCGCTGGAGCTCCCCGCCCGAAAGCGGGGCCTCGTCCAGCGGTGTCGCATACCCCTGGGGAAGCGTCCGGATGAAGGCGTCCGCCCCCGCCGCCCGAGCCGCCCACCGCACGCGTTCCGCCGACACCGCCTCGGCGCCCGCGGCAACGGCCTCGGCCACGGTCGCCCCGGTCAGGTGCGGCCGCTCGAATGCGTACCCCACCTCCCTGCGCAGCCCGGCCTCCGTGAGCCGGTCGAGGCGCACGCCGTCCAGCAGCACCTCCCCTTCGTCGGGGTCGGCCAGGCGCCCCGCCACCTGCGCCAGCGTCGACTTGCCCGCCCCCGAGCGGCCGACCACGGCGGCCGTCAGCCCGCCGGGGACGCGCAGGTCCACCCCGCGCAGCGGCCGGGCCTCGCCGCGCCGAACCTGCACGCCGCGCAGCTCAAGTGTTCCGGGGCCGTCCGCCGGCAGCTCCGACCGCCCGTAGAGCAGCGACGGCGCGCGCACCACGGAGTCCACGCGGCGTGCCGCCGTCCGCCCGCGCACGAGCGCCCCCAGCGGCTCGGCCACCGCCCCCAGCCCCGCGGCCAGGGACGCGTAGCGGGACACCGCCAGCAGGTCGCCGACGCTCAGGCGCCCGGCCGCCAGACCGAGCCCTCCCACCGCCAGCACGACCGTGACCAGCAGGGGCATCAGGACGCCGCTGCGCGCCATCGCGGAGCCGTGCACCGTCCACATGCCCCGCCCCGCCGTGCTCAGCGCGCCGAGCGGCCGGAGGACGCGGTCGCGCTCGGCGTCCACCGTGGCGGAGGCGGCGATGGCGCGGGCGCCGCCGAGCGCGTCGGTGAGCCGGGAGGCGATGGCGGCCTGCACGCGCAGGTAGCGGCCGACGCTCTCGGTGGACCGGCGGGCGAACGACCGCAGGAGCAGCACCAGCAGGGGCAGCCCCGCGGTGAACGCCAGCGCCGTCCACGGGTCGATGAGGACCAGGGCGGCCAGCGCCCCCACCGGGGCCAGCGCCGCGGCGGCCACCTGGGCCGCCGCCGCGGGGGCCGCCCCGGCCTCGGCGGCGTTCGCCGACAGGCGGGTGGCCACCTCGCCGGGGGAGTGCCGTGCGGCCTCGGAGGGGGAGGTGCCGAGCAGCCCGTCGACCGCCCTGCGGCGGAGCAGGGCGGTGGACCGGGCGCCCACCGTCCCCGACAGCAGGGCGGTGCAGGCGCCGAGTACGACCTCGGCCGCGGCGAGCGCCGCCGCGGCGGCCAGCATGGGTCCCGCGCCGGGCGCCCGGTCCAGCAGCAGGTCCAGGGTGGTGCCGAGCACGGCGGGAACGGCGAGGGAGGCCGCGGCCGCTCCGGCCGAGCACACGAGGATCCCCGTGGTGCGCCCGGCGCTGGCCCGTGCCACGCGGGCCAGGAGCGCGTCGGCGGCCCGGCTGTCCGCCCTGCCGCCTGCCTCGTCGTCCTGCCGGTGGGTGAACGCCATCCGTGGCTCTTCCTGATGCGGTTCAAGGGGCGGTGTCGGGCTGTTCCGGAGGAGCCCCGATGGCTCGGGGCCCGGTACCGGGCCCTCGGGGGTCGGGCGGGCATCGACCCGCGGACAGCGACGAGGCGGCGCCGTCGGTGCCGTCGGTCGGCCCGCTTGTCGTGCCGGAGCGCTCTCCGCTCGTCGGCCCCGGGGGAACGCATCCTCGAAAGCGTGGTTTCAGCGTCGCATTCGTCACGACCGACGCGGGATGCGGGCCGTGCCCGCTGGAGTGCTGCAGCGGTGTCACCTCCCTGGACTCCCGTCGTCGAACTCGGAGGAGTCGGTCTTGGGACGGTGTGCGGGCGGGACCGGGACGCGGAGGTTCCGCCGCGATGGCGTTCGCCGGAGCGGTGGAGC
>NZ_ANBH01000003.1 GCF_000341185.1 Nocardiopsis chromatogenes YIM 90109 | reverse complement strand
GGCGGGGGGCGCCCCGCCGACAGGCTGGGCGTCGGCGGCGCAGGGGCAGGGCCGTCCCGGTGTCGCGACCATCGTTCTGGACTGGTCGGATGGAAGATCCGCGAACGTGGCCTCCCACCCCACCAGCGGACGCGGCGCGGTTCCGCGCCCTGGGGGACGAAGGAACCGTGCCCCCGGGCGGCGCGGCCTTTGGCGGTCATGACCACCCCCG
>NZ_ANBH01000002.1 GCF_000341185.1 Nocardiopsis chromatogenes YIM 90109 | reverse complement strand
GTGGCCGCCGCAGGCGGCCACGCACGGCTGCGGGCACTACGCCCGCGGGATGGCTCAGTGGCAGGTGGTCAGGCTCAGGCTGCTGTCACCGCAGAGCAGCAGGCTGGCCTCGCTGCCGCCACCGCCTCCGGTGAGGGCCTCGTCCGCCGCGGGCTCCAGGGTCTGAAGGTCGAGCAGGCTCATGGCACGGTCCTTTCGTGGTAGTCGCGCGTCGTGCGCGGTGAACGGTGATGGGTCGGGGGAACGCTTCCTTATTCGGTTGTCCCGACCGGGCCCGAGGCCGCCTCTCTCCGCCGGAGCGGCGGAAGGAACGGCAGCCCGGTGGGCTTGTCGCCGCACGCGGCGGCAAGAGCGAGGAGGCAGCCCGCGGTCCCCGTGGCGAGGTCCATGGACAGCCGCATCATCTGTTCGCCGGGGAAGGCGAGGTGGCCCCGGTAGCGCATGGCGTGCAGGGAGAGGCCGTCGATCTGGCGCTCCAGCGCCCGCGCCGGGTCCGGGGACCCGGCACCCCCGAAGTCGTCGGCGGGCGCGGCGGCGCCGGGGGACGGAGCGGCCGGGGATGCGGGGGCGGTCGTGCGGCTCAGGTACAGCACCATCCCCGCCTGCCCGCGCACCAGGCCGGGCTGGGCGTAGAAACGGCTCTGTGCGGCCCGGACGATCTGCGGCCGGACCTGTTCGAGGGCCTCGTCCCGGCGGTGCTCCAGGTAGTCGTCGACCACCATGCCGATGCCGACGCTCCCCTCGCCCAGGTAGGGCAGGGTCCGCCACCCCTCGTCGACCTGGAGGGCGCCGGAGACGCCGGTCATGCAGCGGTCCAGGTCGGCCTGGAGCGCGCGCCTGGCCGTGTCGAGCAGGGCGGGGTCCCCCGTCCGCTCGTAGAGCCTGATCCCCAGGAGGGCGGCGCCGGAGGCGCCGTACAGCAGCCCGGCGCGGCGCCGGTCGTCGGGCTGTGACAGGACCCGCTGCGCGGACAGCTCCGCGCAGCGCAGCGCGGCCGCGTGCAGATGCGCCTCGCCGGTGTCGGCGGCCAGGGAGTCGAAGACGAGGCCGAGGCCCGCCGTCCCCCCGTGCAGGCCGGCCCCCGCCGCCTCCCACGGCTCCCCGAGGACCCTGTCGGCCAGCTCCAATGCGGGCGCGCGGTGCCCCAGCCGGGCGAGCGTCCAGGCCAGGCCCGCCAGCCCGTCGAAGAACCCCAGCGGTGATCCGGGGCCGGGCTCCTTGGCGCGCCGCAGCAGCCACTCTTCGGCGTCGGGGCCGGTGTCGGCGCCGCTCTCGGTGAGGGCGTAGAGCACCCCCGCCGCGCCGTGGCCGAAGGACAGGCCACCGCACGCGGTGGCGAACTGGGCGATGTCGCCGGGGAAGCAGCGGTCGTCGCGGTCGGGCGTGGCCGAGGCCAGGACGGCGGCGGCCATGGATTCCCGGCTGCGCGGCCAGTCGCCGGGCGCGACCGGCGGGAAGGGGGCGCCCGCGCCGTCGCGCTCCGCCCCGGCGGCCGCCGGCCGGGCCGCCTCCTCCCCGGTGGTGACCGGGCGTCCGGCGCTCGTGCCGTCCGCGTCGCGCAGGATCTCCGCCGCTCCGTGCTCCAGGAAGCCCCGGGCGTCGGGGAACGCCCGCGCCGCCTCCTGGGCGAGGTGCCCGGCCTTGGCCCGGTCGACCGCGAACAGGCTGGTCAGCGGGTAGAAGAGGGAGATGCGCAGGCACGCCAGGGCATAGCGGTCCACGTCGAAGCCGCGCCGGTCGGCGGGGGCGACGAACCCCGGGTTGGCGACGGTCTGGCGCGCCAGGTCCTCGGCGGCCCGTGCGGCCTCGAAGTCCAGCAGGACCACCGCGGACTCGTCCTCGGACACCATGACGTTGAACAGGTGCAGGTCGTTGAAGACGATCCCGCGCCCGTGCACTGCCGCGACGGCCTCCTCGACCCGCCCGTGCAGGCGCATGGCCCACTGTGCGTAGGCGGTCAGCCGTTCCGGGGCGGGATCGGCCCCGATGAGCGGGTGGCGCCGGGAGAGGAAGGAGTTGAGCGGCCTGCCCTCGATGTGCTCCAGCACCAGGAAGCGGTGCCCGCCCACATCGTGCGCGCCCCGGACCCCGGGGACGCAGTCCAGCCCCGCCAGGTGCTCCAGCGCGGCGCGTTCCCGCTCCAGGCGCTCCACGGCGTCCGCGCCGTCGGCGGCCAGACCGGCGTGCGGCCGGGCCTCTTTGAGGACCACCGGCTCCCCGGTCGCCTTGTCCCGTCCCGCATAGACCCCGCCGCCGTTGGAGAAGTGCAGGGCCCGCTCGACGGTGCAGGGGAGCCCGGTGACGGTGTCGGCGGTGCGGGCCGCGAGGTGGGGCCGGAGGAAGTCGGGTGCCTCCACCCAGTCGGGCAGGTGGAAGGCGGGGCCGCGGCGGTCGGGGACCAGGGTCCCGTCCGGCCGCTCCAGCGCGGGGACCGCGTCCCCGTGCTCGTCGTAGCAGTACCGCCGGGTGAAGGAGCCGTAGCGCAGGTGCACCGGTCCGGCGCCCCAGCGCAGGTCGCTGAGGATGTACGGGCCGGGCTCGCCGCCCACCAGGTCGTCCAGCGCGGCCGCCGCGGCGCCCGCCTCCCGCTCGTCGGCGGGGTAGACGGTGATGAACTTCCCGCTGGAGCCGCGGTCGGCGTACTTGGCGTTGCGGTTGTGCAGCAGGGGGCGCGTGGGCACGAACTTGAAGGCGAGCCCCCGGTCGACGCACAGGTCCCAGACCCGGGCCAGGACCGATTCGGCGTTGTCCAGGCGGGCGGAGACGTGGATCTTCCACCCCTGGTCGGGCAGGCGGTGCGCGGCCGGGCGCAGTGCGAGCCAGTCCCCCTCCCGGTGGGTCCGCCATCCGGTGGGGACGGGCCGCTCCGCCGCCTCGAAGGCGGGGCCGCCCGCTTCCGCGGCACCCGGCCCACGCC
>NZ_ANBH01000001.1 GCF_000341185.1 Nocardiopsis chromatogenes YIM 90109 | reverse complement strand
GGGGAGGGGCCGCTCCGCCGCCTCGAAGGCGGGGCCGCCCGCTTCCGCGGCACCCGGCCCACGCCGGTGGGGGGTGTCGTAGAAGTGGCGGTCGACGTCGCAGAATGCGCCGTACCCCTTGATCACGGGGACTCCTCGGAGAGAGGGGGCCGATGGCGTGACCAAAGCTGGCACGCACGGATCGGCCGTGTCGACATCGTTCCGGGCCCATTTTTTTCAGGAATGCCTCCGATATGCGGACCTCGCCAGGTGACGGGCATTTCCGGTCGAATATGAGGGTTTTTTCACAGGTCGCCTCGGAGTGAACCCGTGCTTGCGGGAGGGGGAGGCGGCCGGTTCCTACTAGGAAGTTCGAGGGGGTGTCCGGCACGTCCGTAATGGCGCGAGTGTGAGATCTGCGCGGTTTGTGCGGTCCGTGCCTCTGCGTTGGTCTCGGGAAATTCGGCCCTACCCCGATCGCTAGAGCCCCGACTTCCCCGAGATCAACGACGACAGGGGCGGCGAAGGGTGCCCGGGTGCGTGTGATTCCGTGCCTGTGGGGCCGACGGCGGTCACAATCATGCAGGTGGGGCCGTCGTCTGTCGGTCCCGAAGACGTGATCAGGGGGGACCGATGGCGATTCGNCCGCTAGGCCCGCCGCGACCGGGGCGGCGGCCGCGTCCGACGGGGTGGTTACCGTGACCTGCTCGCGGATGGCCGACTTCTTCATTCCGATGAAGGAGTGTCTGGACGTGTGTGCGGAGAAGCAGGACGCTCCGGCGGTGAAGGTCACCGAATGCGTCAATGCGGACGGTGAGACCTTCACCTGTGACTGTGATGTCCTATAGGGGCGTTCGCGGAGCGGCACTGAGCGATTCACGGCGCCGCTGACCGGGGGCGGGGTAGTCGCGCCGACCCGCGTTGCTCTCGGGGATTTCGACGCTGTAATCGTATTTGCAGCGCCGTTTTCCCGAGATCAATACCGAGGGGATTCGGGGAGCGCGGGGAGCCATACACGCATGGCGGTCGGCCCCCGTTCGGCCCACTGGTGGTACGGCGTGAGGACGGCCTCCACGGAACCGCTTCCCGCGTCGGCGGCGGGACCGGGGGACCGGCCGTACGGCCACGCCCCGCCCCCACCCTCCCGCCCCCGCAGGGACCGCACCCGCACGCCCACCCGGCCGTCGTCCCGGTCCACCGGGACGGCCGACGTGTCGACCACAAGCCGGTCCAGTTCGGCGCCCACGGGCAGGTCGACGGACTCCGCGCAGTACACGAGCGGCCCGCGCTCCACCGCCACGCACCCGCGCACCGCGTCGATGCGCGGGTCCGGCCAGGTGAACCGCGGCCCCACCGGCAGGCGCAGCCGCACGACCTCCCCCCGGACGAACTCGCGCTCCACCACCGCCGCCCCCGTGGCCGCCCCGCGGCTGCGCCCTCCCTCCTCCAGGACCGCCCCCGCGGCCCAGGACGGGACGCGCAGCCGCAGCACCGCCGCCCCCTCCGGAGGGTCGGTCACCCGCACCGCCACCTCCCCGTCAGCGGGGTAGCCGGTCTCCACCTCGACCCCGAACACGCGTCCGTCGCCCAGCTCCGCGCGGATCCGC
The DNA here is from genome assembly GCF_000341185.1 of Nocardiopsis chromatogenes YIM 90109. Classification (GTDB taxonomy): domain Bacteria; phylum Actinomycetota; class Actinomycetes; order Streptosporangiales; family Streptosporangiaceae; genus Nocardiopsis_A; species Nocardiopsis_A chromatogenes. The sequence goes on along the minus strand of NZ_ANBH01000001.1, from coordinate 30,807 downwards.
GCGTTCGCGTACTGGAGTATTGTCAGCTCCCGCCGCCCCGCGGCGGCCGCGTAGGTGTGCCAGACGGCGAGCGTGCGCGCGAGGTTCGTCGGGCAGCACGACACGTCGAACCACGGCGCCCGCACCCCCGTCTCGGCCCTCGGACTCACCTCCCCGCCGCCGCCCGCCGCCCCGGCGACGCGCTGGTGCAGCGGGTTGGCGTAGAAGAACGCCCGCCCGTCGGACGAGGGCGCCGCCGCCACCACGTTGTACAGCGTGCGCTCCATCAGGTCGGCGTAGCGCATGTCCCCGCTCGCCAGGAACAGCCGCCACGACACCATCACCGACGCGATACCGGCGCAGCTCTCGCAATAGGCGCGGTCGGCGGGCAGCTCCCAGTCCTCGCCGAACCCCTCGTCCTGGTGGCGCGACCCCATGCCGCCGGTGAGGTAGGTGCGGCGCTCGACCGTGCGCGCCCACTGCCGCTCGACCGCGTCCCGCAGCCCGCCGTCGCCCTGCTCGGCCGCCACGTCCGCGGCGGCCGCCGCCAGGTACAGGGCGCGCACCGCGTGGCCCCGCCACACCTCCGCCTCCCGGACGGGGACGTCGTCCTGGAAGTAGGCCGGGCCCGACGGCACCCGGTCGCCCCGCAGCGCCCCCCGCCCCCGCCGGTCCAGGAACAGCCGCGCCTGCGCGATGTAGCGCTCCTCGCCCAGTGCCCGGCCCAGCTCCACCAGGCCCAGTTCGATCTCCGGGTGCCCGCCGACCCCCGGCCCGGCGTCCGCCCCGCGCTCCGGCCCGAACACGGCGCACACCTGGTCGGCGGCCCGGCGGGCGATCGTGGTCAGCGGGTCGGGGCCGACCGTGCGCAGCCGGGCCACCGCCGCCTGCAGCAGGTGCCCGGTGCAGTACAGCTCGTGCCCGGTCTCCAGGTCGCTGTAGCGGGGCGGCCTGCCCGGGTGCCCGAAACAGGTGTTGAGGTAGCCGTCGGCGTCCTGCGCCGGGGCGATGCGCGCGGTCAGGCGGCGCACCGCCCGGTCCGCCCCCGGGTCGCCGGAGCGCCCGTACTCCCAGGCCGCGGCCTCCAGCAGCTTGTAGACCTCGGAGTCGGAGAAGGACCACCCCGGCCGGTCCGGCCCGGTGGTGCCCGCGGCGGCCCGGTCGAAGTTGGCCAGCCACCCCAGGCGCTCCATCCACGCCTCGCAGTGGCCGAGTGTCGCGGCCGCGTTGGTGCGCTGCATCGTCTCCCAGAACCCGGGCCCGAGCGCGATCTCGCCCAGGCCCAGCGGGCGGTGGAGGCTCCGGGACGGGACGACCGGGCGCCCGCCCCACGGATCGGTCGGCGCGGTCGGCTCGTGGACGGTCACACGTGCTCCTCACGGGAGGGGACGGAAGGGGACGGACGGGCGGGGGACGGAATCGGCGGACTCATTTGACCGCCCCCGCCGTCACCCCGCCGGCCACGTACCGCTGCGCTGCGACCAGCAGCACCCCGGCGGGCACCGAGGCCACGACGGCGGTGGCCATGATGGCGTTCCACTGGGTCGTGTTGTTGCCGATGTAGTCGTAGATGCCGAGCGTGATCGGGACGTGGTCGCCGTTGCGGGCGAGAGTGGAGGCGAAGATGAAGTCCGACCACGCCCACAGGAAGGCGAACAGCGACACGGTGATGATCGCGTTGCGGCTGACCGGGAGCACGATCGACACGAACGTGCGCCACACCCCGGCGCCGTCCACCTTCGCCGCCTGCAGGACCTCCTCCGGAAGCGTGGACATGAACGCGGTGAAGAGCATGACGCCGAAGGGCACGGCGATCGTGGAGTCGGCCACCACCAGCCCCCACACCGTGTTCAGCCACCCCAGGCGCACGTAGGCGGCGTACAGCCCCATCGCCATGACGACGCCGGGGATCATCTGCGCCACCAGGAGCAGGAAGCCGATCGCGCCCGCCCCCGGCGTGCGCAGGCGCGCCAGCGCGTACCCGGCCGGGGCGGCCACGGCCAGCGTCAGCGCCACGCACCCCAGCCCGATGAGCAGGCTGGTCGCCAGGTTGGGCAGCTGGTCCCCGAGCACCGCGGCGTACCCGTCGAGCGTGGGCTCCTTCGGATACCAGTGCGGGGGCGAGGCCCGCAGGTTCGCGGTCTCGGTCAGGGAGACGTTGAGCATCCAGTAGGCGGGGAAGAGCATGGCCGCGGTGAACACCAGGCCGAGCGCGGTCTTCAACCGGGGGCGCTGCCGCCGCATGGGCCGCCGCCGCGCGGAGAACCGGGTCATGGGCGGGCCTCCCGGCGCCTCAGGTACACGTACACCAGCCCGGCGGCCAGGGCCATGAGGATGAGCAGGTCGCCCACGGCCGCCGCCTCGGACAGGTCCGGCCGCCCGGTGCCGAACGCGGCGCGGTAGGACCAGATCGCCAGGGTGGTCGAGGAGTCCCCGGGCCCGCCCCGCGTCATGATCCAGATGACGTCGACCACCTTGAGCGTGTAGACGAGCCCGAGCAGCAGGGTGACCGCCGAGACCGGCCGCAGCTGCGGCAGCGTGATGTGCACGAACCGCTGCCAGGCGCCCGCACCGTCCAGCTGCGCCGCCTCGTACAGCTCCCCGGGGATGTTCTGCAGCCCGGAGTAGAGGATCACCAGGTTGAACGGGATGCCCAGCCAGATGTTGGCGACGATCACCGACACCAGCGCCCACCCGGGCGAGGTGAGCCAGTCGACCGGGCCCAGCCCGACGGCGCCCAGCACCGCGTTGACGATGCCGTTCTCGCTGTTGAGCATCCATGCCCAGGTCGAGGCCGACACGATCATCGGCAGCAGCCACGGGGTCAGGAACAGCGCCCGCAGCACCGGGGACAGCGGGAAGCTCCCCCGGAAGAACACCGCCAGCGCCAGCCCCAGGCCGTACTGCACCGCGATCGACACCAGCGTGAACACGGCCGTGTTGGCCACCGCCGGGAGGAAGGCGTCGGAGGTGAGGACCTCGCGCAGGACCGCGGTGCCCACGAACTCCGGGTCGCCCTGGATGAACGCCCGCGGCGTGTAGTCGTGCAGGCTGAGGTCGATGTTCCGGTAGAGCGGATAGGCGTAGAAGGCCGCCAGGTAGGCGATGAGCGGGGCCGCGAACGCGGCGGCCGCCCACCGGCGGGGGCCCGGCGCCCCGCGCCGGGCCCCCGCCCGGGTGCGCGGTGTCGGTGGTGCCATGCTCAGCCGCCGTCCGCTTCGCTCTGCACCTCACTCTGCGCGTCCCGCAGCGCCTGCTCCGCGTCGGCCGTGCCGCTCAGCGTCCCCTGCACCGCGCCCCACAGCGCCTCGGAGATGGGCGGGTACCCGGTCCCGAGCCCGTCGCCGGTGCGTCCCCGCGCGTTGCGCACCGCATCCACCCAGGGCTCCAGGTCCGGGTCCTCCTCCAGCAGCGCCTCCTGGCCGGCCTGCGTGGGCGGGATGTAGTAGGCGAAGGTGGTGGCCGTCTCCACCAGCCCCTCCGGGGTGGTCATGCACTCCGCGATCCGGGTGGTGACCTCGTAGCGCTCCGGGTCGGACTGCACCGGCGCGGTGATGAACTCGCCGCCGGTGGGCGTGGGGGCGGCCCCGCCGTCCCGGCCCGGCAGCGGGATGACCCCCACCGGGAAGTCGGCCGCCTCGGCGCTGTCCACCTGCCAGGTCCCGTTCTCGGCGAAGGCGAACTCGCCGGTCAGGAACTCCTCCCAGACGGTGTTCTGGGAGTTGTCGATGACCGAGTTGGGCGCGTACCCGTCGTCCAGCCAGCCCTGCCACAGCTCCAGGGCCTCCACCGCCTCGGGCGAGTCGAGGTCGCGCAGGTCGGCCCCGGCGCCCCAGAACCACGGCAGGAACTGGAACGACCCCTCCTCGGTGCCGATCCCGGCGAACGTGATGCCGCCGTGGCCCTCGTCGGCCACCTGCTCCAGGGCTCCGGTGAGCGACGCCCAGTCGGTGATCGACTCCGGGTCCACCCCGGCCTCGTCGAGGATGTCGGCGTTGTAGTACAGCGCCAGCGTGTTCGCGCCGATCGGGACGCCGTAGGCCTCGCCGTCCACCACCCCGGCGGCCAGCAGGTTCTCGTCGATGTCCGAGGTGTCCAGGCCGAACTCGCCCATCGTGGTGAGCATCCCGGCGTCGGCCAGCGTGGACACGGCCGGGTTGTCCAGCAGGATCACGTCGGGCGGGGTGCCCTCCTGGGCGGCCAGCAGCGCCTGGTTGGTCAGCGCGGTGGTGTCGTAGGCGGTGCGCTCGATCGTCACGCCCGCCTCGGTGCCGCACTCCTGGACCCGCCGCTCCCAGTCGGAGCCGTCGGCGTGCTGGGGGTAGGGGTCCCACCAGGTGTAGACGTCGTCGTCGGCGCCGCCGCCGGACGCGGAACAGGCGGTGCCCGCGGCCGCGACGGCCAGGGCGGCGCCGGCGGCGCACAGCGCGCGCACGGCGCGGGGACGCGTCCCCTGGGGGAGCACCGACCGGGCACGCGCGGACGGGTCGGACAGGGGCGGACGGAACATCGGGACCTCCTTGGTGCGCCGCTCGCGGCGGGGGCGTCGGATCGGGGCCGGGTCAGCGGCCGCGCGGGCCCGGGGGCGCCGTGCTTCCGCGGTCGACCAGCTCGGGGGAGAGGAACCGCACCACGTGCGGCTTCTCCCGCCCCTCGGGGGACTCGATCCGGCGCACCAGGTGGCGCACCGCCATGTTCCCCAGCCGGTCGGGGGCGCTCTCGATGGATGAGTAGGACAGGGAGAACGTGCGCGCGAACTCGTCGGAGTACCGGCCGATGACGGACAGGTCGTCCGGCACGGACAGGCCGCGCGCGTGCAGTACGGAGGGGAGCGCCGCCGCGGCGGCCTCGTTGTTCAGCAGCAGGCCGGTCGCGGATGGGTGGTCGTCGAGCAGGCGGTGCAGCGTGGCGCCGATCGCGGGCTGCCCGGACTCCCCGGAGACCGCGTGCAGCCGCACGCCGCGCAGCCGGGCCTGCTCCAGCGCGGCGTCGCGCAGCCGCCACATGTAGGCGCCGCCGCGCTCGGCGACGTGCTCGGGCTGGGAGACGAGGATCAGCTCGCGGTGCCCGAGCCGGTGCATGCGCTCCACCATCACCCGCCCGGCCTCCTCGAAGTCGAGGTCGAACACGTCCAGGCCGGAGCAGTCGCCGGGCAGGCCCACCAGCGCGCCGGGCTGGGACGCCTCCCGCAGCGCGGGCAGCCGGACGTCGTCGTGGGCCACGTTCAGCAGCACGACGCCGTCGACCATCCTGGAGCCGGTGATGCGGCGCAGCGCCCGCACCCCGTCGGCCTCGGTGACGAGCAAGGTGTCGTAGCCCAGCTCGCGGGCGGTGTCGGAGACGCCGAGGATGTACTGCATCATCGCCGGGGCGAACTCGTCCTCCAGGAAACGTGCGAGCAGGCCGATCACCATCGTCTGCGACGTGGCCAGGGCCCGGGCCCCGGCGTTGGGCGTGTAGCCCAGCCGGTGCACGGCCTCATTCACCCTCCGGCGCACCTCCTCGGAGACGGACCTCTTTCCGGACAGGGCGTAAGAGGCGGTGCTGCGGGAGACTCCGGCGGCTGCGGCCACGTCACCGATGGTGGGCAACGGCTTCTCCTCGGGGTGTCGTTCGGATCTCGTCGATGGGGCCGGTCGGCGGCCCACCCGCGACGCGCCCGCGCGCGGACGGTCGGGGACGGGCGCCGACCGGCGGGGCGTCAGGACCGGTCCAGGCGCCCGCTGGTGTACTCGGAGACCGTGACGGCGTCGATCACCGGCGCGTACGGGGACCGCAGCAGGTAGTCCGGCCAGGTGTCCGACGCGTAGGTCTCACCGTCGAAGTTGGGCTGCTCCTCAGAGGAGAAGGCGATGGTGTTCGTCCCCTCCTCCAGCTCCATCGGCACGGTCAGCTCCCAGAAGTTGTTCTCGTGGAAGGACGGCGGGAACAGCACCGGCCGCTCCTGGCCCCCGTTGACCGACACGTCGGCGCGCCGCGCCATCGGGTTGGGGTTGTAGTGGGAGGCGGCCGAAGTGGCGGGGTTGGCGTAGCGGATCCGCACGGCGAAGGTGCCCGCGTGCGGCGCCTCCACGTCGAAGGTCAGCGTGTTGCCGTTGCCGGGGTCGCCGCCGATGCCGTCGACCGCCGCCCCGCCGTCGGCCAGGGACAGCTCGGCGGTGTGCGCCTCACCGGCCGCCCGGGCGCCCTCGGCCTGGTAGGTGGCGGCCGACAGCTCCTCGCCGCCGGGCGTGACGCCGATGCGGTCGATCAGCGGGGCGCCCCCGGCCCCGGTCACGGTGACCTTGTTGATCCCGCCGGACAGCGCCACCGCCGCCGAGGACGGGGAGTCGCCGGTGGGCAGCGCCGGGACGCCGTTGACCTCGACGTCGGCGGTGCCCCCGCCGAGCGTGTGCACGTCCAGGAGCGACTCGGCGTCGCGCTCCGAGTGCACCCAGAACGTCACCGACTCGCCGTGCCGCACCCGCACCGCGCCCGACCCGGACGCCTTCGCCGCGTCTCCGCCGAACACCGGCGCGGCGCCGTCCAGCTCGGCCGTCTCGGCCTCGTAGACGGACGTGGCCGCCTCGGGGCCGGGCAGCTCCAGGGTGATGCGGTCGATGATCGCGTCGCCGCGCGTCTCGCCCGATCCGTCGAGGCTCTGCGCGGCGAGGCTGATGGTGTGCTCGCCCTTCTCCAGCTCCACGGTGGTGCGGGTGTGGTCCCAGACCACCCACTTGTAGCCGAGCGGCAGGAAGAGCTCCTGCTCGGCCTCGCCGTCGACGCGCAGGAACACGTTGGTCGGGCCCTGGTCGGCGACCAGGTCGTCGAGGTAGCGGGAGTTGGCGAAGACGCTCAGGTCGTAGGTGCCGTCCTCGGGCACGTCGACCGTGAAGTCCAGGACGCCGTCCGACCCGGTGCGCAGGCCCCCGACGTTGTACCCGCCGGAGGTGTAGAACTTCGACACGTCGTCCGGCGACCCCTCCGGGCCGTTGAGGCTGTACCCGCCGCCGGTGTACTCGGCGTCCTCGGCCTCGAACGACCCCTCCCACAGGTTGGGCGGGGTCTGCCGGGAGCCGTCGCCCCCGGCCGGGGTCAGCACGACCTCGTAGGCGGACGACTCCTTCAGGCCGGGCAGCGCGTCGCCGAAGTCGAAGGCGACGGAGCCGTCCTCGACCTCCAGCGCCTCCTCGGACAGCAGCCGGGGCGGGCCGGAGTCGCCGAGCTGGCCGGTCCAGGGGATCTCCCGCACCCAGGCGTGGACGGCGCCGCCGAACACGTCCTCGGGAACGCCGGTGAACTCCACGCGCGCGGCCCCGTCCGAGCCGCCGAACAGCGCGGTGGCGCGGGACCGGTCCGGGTCGAGCGAGGCGACGCCCTGGAGGGTGTAGTTCTCACCGGGGCGGGGCGGGGTGACCTCGACGGTGTGCCCGGTCATCCGGCTGTAGGAGTTGAACAGCCACCACTGGCCGTTGCCGCGGTTGGCCTCCACGGCCGAGTCGGACAGGTTGCCGTTCATGTTCCAGAAGGCCATCATCGCGTCGACCTTCGACTCCTCGATGGCCGACACCCACTGGACCATCTGGCCGGGCACCGAGGTGTGGTAGTTGAAGGCGTACTCGTTGAGGTTGACGGGAAGCGCGGTGCCCTCGTGGCCGGTCCCGGCGAAGACCTCCTCCTCCCACTGCCGGTAGCGGGCGACCGAATCGCGGATGTTCTGCGGGTGGCTCAGCTCGTGCCAGGTGATGATGTCGGGGACCGTGTCGGCCTCGACGGTGTGCTCCATGAAGCCCTTGACCTGGTCGTACAGGATGCTCGTGTTCGGTCCGGCCACGCGCAGGCCGGGCACCTTCTCCTTGGCCATCGCATAGGCCCGGTCCCAGGCGCGGAAGTAGTCGTCCGGGTCGTCGAGCCAGCTCGTCCCGTCGTAGCTCCACTCGCCGGTGCCGAACATGTTGCCCTCGGGCTCGTTGAAGGGCTCGAAGACGAGGCGCTCCCGGTACTCGGGGTCGAGCCGGGAGATCTGGTCGAGCTGGGTCTCCATCACCTCCATGTAGCCGTCGAGCCGCTCGTCGGGCGTATCGCCCGGCCACTGGTAGGGGAAGCCGCGGTAGTAGTCGGTGGCGCGGATGTAGATGTCGCCGCCGGTGGCGTCGGCGAGCGGGGCGACGACCTCCAACGCGTCGGAGCCGGGGTGCTGCGCCCCGTCCTGGCCTTTGCTGGACACGGTGCGCACGCCCATGCCCTCGATGATGTTGGCGCTGGGCACGCCGGGGCCGTACAGGCCGTACAGCGACCCGGAGGCGCCGCCGTGGAAGGCGCCGGTGTCGGTGGACAGGTCGACGGTGAGCCGTTCGTCGGCCACGGAGGCCTCCGCGGTCTCGGCGGTCGGGGAGGGGGCGGCGGCCGCGGGGGCGGCCGTGAGGGACAGGGGAGCGGCGAGGAGCCCGGCGAGGAGGGCCGAGGCCGCGCGCGTGTGCAGGGGGTGGGGGATGCGGGTCCGTGCTCGGTGCATGGGGTGCGTCTCCTGGCTCGTCGCCCACGCGGGATCCCCGCGCGGGCAGGGGGTCGGCGGCCGGAGTTGGCAGGGATCGGTGTCGGCTTCGGGAGAGGGGGTGTCGAACCGGTTCGACAGCGGCGTCGCTGCACCGGATGCGGATTCCGGGGGTGTCAGAGGGGGGCGGGTTCTGTCGTGCATGCGATTGTTAGCGTTCACAAGCCGGGGCGCAACCCCCCATCAGCCACCTTTTCCGGAGCCACAGGAGCGGGCCACCGACGGGCCGCCGAACACGGTCCCCGAGCCCCGAGGTCAATGGGCTAACCGGTTCGACAGCATTGTTGCTCGGGCAAGGGGCGGCTGGTGCCCCGCTCACGGCCCCGGCCGGGCGGAGGGGCGGCGGAGTGCCGGGGGCGGCGACGATCAAGGAGGCGGTCTCACCTGCAGCTCGGGTGGTGCAGGCACCGTCCTCGGTGGCCGCGGGCCGCCCGGAAATCGGGTGTCCCGGGCATAATGCCGACAGGGTGCCCGAGGCTCAATCGGCTCCGTCGTTGCGCATGGTCACGAACACCAGCACGAGCACCAGGTAGGTGGTGATCCTGTCGGCGGCCGGGACGCCGTTCCACGCAGGGCTCATCCACATGGCGAACCACTCCCCGCCGATGGTCTGGAACCCGGTGAACCAGAGCAGGATCCCGGCCAGCAGGCCGACCAGGCCCCAGGTCTTGGCCGCGTTGAAGTCCCGGTCCGCCCCTCGCAGCGACCGGGCCGTGCGCCAGGCGCCGATGCCGCAGGCGACGGCGGTGAACAGTTCGGCGGCGATGATCACGATGTAGGCGGCGTGGTGCAGGACCGGCGAGGTCACTGCCCGGTAGTCGGTCCGGCTCAGCTCGTCGAGTCCCGGATCGTGGGAGTCCATGGACAGCACCCGGGCGACGAACTCGAAGTTCACCGCGTAGTCGGTGACGTTGCCGAAGACGACGAGGAGGAAGAACAGCGAGACGGAGCCGAGCACGGCCGCTTTGGCGGCCCGGAGCACAAGGACGTACCTGGTCGGGGCCTTCTCCGCCGAGGGTGCGCCGCCGTCGCCCGCTGCCATGGTTCCTCCCGCCGGTCGGTATCGCCGACCGTGTCCCTGCCCGCACCGAGGGTCGCCGAACCGGTCCGGAGGGGCCCGGATCCGGCCCCCGCCGCCGCCGGTGGGCCCACCGGTCCGAGGGAGGAGCGGCCTACGGGGCGGCCGGGCGCCGTACCGGTCCGCCCCGGTCGAGAGGGGGCGCCCCTTAGGGCGTGTTTTTCGGACCAGGCCCTACTGCGCGGCGCCCGGGCACGCCCCTCGCCGCGTTCTCATCGGCCGACAGCGCACCCAGGCCGTCTCCTCCTGCTTTTCGGGAGCACAGCGGACTATGACACCGCCGGCGCCTTCTACGGACCTGAGCCAAGCGACACGCCCTAGCGCAGCCTCCGCGCCCCCGCCGACGGGGCGGCCTCGAACAGGGACGGCGCCGCGAAACCCTCCTCCCGGTACGCCTCCTCCACCGCCCTGCCGCACGCCTCCACGCGCTCGCGCTCGACCAGGGCGATCACGCATCCCCCGAAACCCCCGCCGGTGATCCGCGCCCCCAGCGCCCCGGCCGACAGCAGTGCCCGCACCGCCGTGTCCACCTCCGGGACGGTCACCTCGTAGTCGTCGCGCAACGACATGTGCGACGCGGTCAGCAGCGGCCCAACGTCGCGCAGGCGGCCGGCGCGCAGGTGGTCCACGGTGTCCAGGACCCGCCCGTTCTCGGTCACCACGTGGCGCACCCGGCGGCGGAGCTCCGAGGAGGCCAGCGCCGCCAAGGCCGCCTCCAGGTCCGTGACGTCGCGCAGCGCCGCCACACCCAGCTCCTTCGCCGCCTCCTGGCAGGCCCGGTGGCGGTCGGCGTAGTGCCCCTCCACCAGCCGGTGCGGCGCGCGGGTGTCGACCACCAGCACCGTCATCCCCTGCCGGTCCGGGGCGAAGGGCACCTGCTCGGTCTCCATGGTCCGGGTGTCCATGAACAGCGCGTGCCCCTCGGCCGACAGCATCGACGCCGACTGGTCCAGCACCCCGCACGGCATGCCGACGAAGTCGTTCTCCACCCGCCGCGCCATCCGGATGACCTGGGACGCCGACGGGTCGGCCCCGTGCACGGCGGCGCCCGCCATGACCGCCGCGCAGCTCAGCGCCGCCGACGAGGACAGGCCCGCGCCGCTCGGGATGGCGCTGTCCACCAGCAGGTCCAGCCCGTCCACCCGGTACCCCTCCTGCCGGAGGACCCACAGGGCCCCCGCGGGGTAGGCCGCCCAGCCCTCGACCGACCCCGGGGCCAGGTCGGCGACGCCGAACCCGTCCCCCTCGGGCGCCTGCAGCGACCGCAGGCGCACCGCCCCGTCCGCGCGCGGAGCCGCCGCGGCGTGCAGCGTGTGGGGGAGCGCGAACGGCAGCACGAAGCCGTCGCTGTAGTCGGTGTGCTCGCCGATGAGGTTGATCCGCCCCGGCGCGGCCCACACCCCCTCGGGGTCGTATCCGAAGGTACGGGTGAAGACCTCCGCCATCCGGGAGGCCGTGTCGGCCGCCCGCGCCGCATGTGCCGACCCGCCTGCCGCCTCAGCCATGCTCCGCCTCCCCGGCCAGGAAGAACTCCCAGGCGTCGGTCACGGTCTCCTCCAGTGTCCGCTCCGGCCTCCAGCCCAGCTCCTCGCGGGCCCGGTCGTTGGCGGCGACCAGCACCGCCGGGTCCCCGGCGCGGCGCGGGCGGTCCTCGGCCGGGACCTCGCGCCCGGTCACCTTCCGGACGGTGTCGATCACCTCGCGCACGCTGCTCCCGCCGCCGGTGCCGAGGTTGTACACCCGGTGCGTCCCCGGCCCGACCGCATCCAGCGCCCGCAGGTGCGCGTCGGCCAGGTCGGCCACGTGCAGGTAGTCGCGCACGGCCGTGCCGTCCTCGGTGGGGTAGTCGGTCCCGAACACCCGCGCGTACTCGTCCTGCCCGGCCGCCGCCTTCAGCAGGTTCGGCACCAGGTGCGTCTCGGTCGCGTGCCGTTCCCCGAACCCCAGGTGGGCCCCGGCGACGTTGAAGTACCGCAGGCTCACCGCCCCCAGCCCGTAGGCGCGCGCCCAGGAGGCGAGCAGGTGGTCGGCGGCCAGCTTGGTGGCGCCGTAGGGGTTGGTCGGCACCGCCGGGTCGGTCTCGCGCAGCGGCGCGCCGGAGGCGGGCTCGCCGTAGGCGGCGGCGCTGGAGGAGAAGACCATGCGGCGCACCCCGTGCCGCACCGCCGCCCGGGCGAGGGCGAGGGTGCCGCCGACGTTGGTGTGCCAGTACTCCTCCGGGTCCTCGACCGACCGTCCGACCAGGGACTTTCCGGCGAAGTGCAGGATGGCGCCGGTGTCGGGGTCCAGGACGTCGGCCGCGTCGTGCAGGTCGGCCCGGACCAGGTGCGCCCCTTCCGGGACGGCGTCCCGGTGCCCGGTCGACAGGTCGTCGAGCACGGTCACCTCGTGGCCCGCGTCGAGCAGCAGGGCGGTCACGACGCTGCCGATGTATCCGGCGCCGCCGGTGACGAGCAGTTTCACACGGGCCTCCGGGGAGTTCGGGGGAGGAAGGCGGGACGACCAGGGGAGAGGGGAAGGGGGCGGGGCGGGGACGGCGGCCTCACGGCGCCGCCGCCCGCAGCCGCTCGGCGACGGCCTCCGGCGCCACGTCGCTGATGAAGACCCCCATTCCGGACTCGGTCCCGGCCAGGTANGCCGGCCCCCCGCCGCACCGAGAACAGCTCCAGGTGCAGCCGGGCCAGGTCGCGCCCCTCGCGCACCGGCGCCTGGTGCCAGGCCGAGATGTAGGGCAGCGGCACCCCGTAGAGCGCGTCGAAGCGGCCCAGCACGTCCAGGTAGATCCCGGCGAGGTCGCGGCGCTCCTCGTCGGTGAGGGCGGGCAGGTCGGGCACGGCCCGGTGCGGGTACAGGTGCACCTCCACCGGCCAGCGGGCCGCCGCCGGGACGAAGGCGGTCCAGTGATCGGTGCGGGCCACCACCCGGTGGCCGGCCTTCTGCTCGGCGTGCAGCACGTCGGCGAACAGGTCCCCGCCGGTGCGCGTGCGGTACTCGGCGGCCGAGTCGAGCATGCGCCGGGTGCGCGGGGTGACGAACGGCAGGGCGTAGATCTGCCCGTGCGGGTGGTGCAGGGTCACCCCGATCTCCCGGCCCCGGTTCTCGAAGCAGTACACCTGCTCCACGCCGGGAAGCGCGGACAGCTCCCGGGTGCGGTCCACCCAGGCCTCCACCACCGTCTCCGCCCGTCCGGGCCCCAGGTCGACGAAGGAGGCGTCGTGGTCGGAGCCGAAGACCAGCACCTCGCACCGGCCCGCGCCGACCCGGCGGGTGTGCTCCAGCTCCCCGACGTCCTCCAGCACCCGCCCGTCGTCGGCGACCAGGGAGGGGAAGCGGTTCTCGAAGGCCACCACGTCGTAGGAGGAGGCGGGGATCTCGGTGCTGCGCCCGCCCCCGGAGGGGCACAGCGGGCAGTCGTCGCTGGGCGGCAGGTGGGTGCGGCCCTGGCGGTGCGAGGCGACCACCACCCACTCGCGCAGCAGCGGGTCGAACCGCATCTCCGAGCCCGTGGCCGACGGCGGCAGGTCGCGCGGGTCGGGGGCGGGGTCGCGGGGCGCGTCCCCCTCGTCGAAGTAGATGATCTCGCGTCCGTCCGCCAGGCGTGCGGCGGTCCTGATCATGCGTCCTCCCCGTCGGATGCCCCATCGGTCGCTTCGCCGTCCGGACGGTCGCCGCCGACGTCGGCGACCACCAGGCGCCCGACGCGCTCGGCCAGCGCCGCGCGGGCCTCGGCGTCCAGCCCGTCGTCGGTCACCAGTACGTCGCACCGCTCCAGCGGGGCGATGGTGCTGATGCCCACCGTCCCCCACTTGGTGTGGTCGGCGGCCACCACCAGGCGCCCGGCCGCCTCCACCAGCGCCCGGTCGGTCTCGGACTCCATCAGGTTGGGGGTGGTGAACCCGGCCCGCTCCTGCATGCCGTGCACCCCCAGCACCAGGGTGTCCAGGTTGAGGCCGCGGATGGAGGCCAGCGCCAGCGGCCCCACGAGGGCGTCGGAGGGGGTGCGGAACCCGCCGGTGAGCGCCACCGTCCGGTCGGGGCGGGGGGACTCGTGGAACACCTCGGCCACCCGCAGCGAGTTGGTGACCACGGTCAGGCCGGGTACCGCCGTCAGGTGCTCGGCGACGGCGGCCGTGGTGGTGCCCGCGGACAGGCCCACGGCGGTGTGCGGCTCGACCAGGTCGGCGACGGCGCGCGCCACGGCCCGCTTCTCGGCGGCCTGCCGGGTGGACTTGGCCTCGAAGCCGGGCTCCTCGGTGCGCGGCCCGTCCGGGGCGACCGCGCCGCCGTGCACCTTGCGCAGGGCGCCGCGGGCGGCCAGCGCGTCCAGGTCGCGGCGCACGGTCATGTCCGACACCGCCAGGCTCTCCACGAGCTCGGCGACCCGGACGGCCCCCGTGTGCCGCAGCCGGTCGAGGATCAGCTCCTGCCGTTGCGCGGCCAGCATCCGCCCCCCTGTGTGATCGAAGTTGTCGGATCTTGTTGGAATCACTGTCCTGTAGGCGCCCGGTCGGTGTCAATGTTCGCGAAGGGCGGCGTCGGATCAGGGGACCACTGCGGAAATTTGTTGGAAAAAGTTTGAGTGCGTTGACAGACGGGGGCCTAGGTGTCGAACATGTCTGGAACGTCGGAGTGAGCCACTTCACGCACCTCGGAGGTCCCCCGATGCACCACAGACCTACGGGCCCACCGGCCCTGGGGCGCCGCGCCCTGCTGCGCGGGCTGGCCGGCGCCGCCGCGCTCACGGCGGTGCCGGGGCTGGCCGCATGCGGTTCCCGGCGCGGGGACCCAGGAGTGGTCACCATGGGCTCCAACCGCGCCAACGACGCCCAGCGCGAGGCCGTCGGCGAGATCACCGGCCTGTGGGAGGCCGACTCCGGGATCAACGTGGAGCTCAACACCATCGACTCCACGAGCTTCCAGGAGAGCATCAACAACTACCTGCAGGGCACACCCGACGACGTCATCGCCTGGTTCGCCGGGTACCGCACCCGCTTCTTCGCCGAACGGGGCCTGATCAGCGACGTCAGCCGGGTCTGGGACGAGCGCTTCCAGGGCGCCTTCACCGACCAGGTGCGCGACCTGTGCAGCGCCCCGGACGGGCGGCAGTACATGGTCCCCGACTCCACCGCGCCCTGGGCGGTCTTCTACCTCAAGAGCGTCTTCGAGGAGCACGGCTACGAGGAGCCCGCCACCCGCGAGGAGTTCGTCGAACTGTGCGAGCGCATGCGCGAGGACGGCTTCGAGCCCCTGGCCTACGGGGTCCGCGAGGGCTGGCCCGCCATGGGCACCTTCGACCACCTCAACCTGCGCATCAACGGCCCCGAGTTCCACATGGGGCTGCTCGACGGCGAGCACTCCTGGGACAGCCCCGATGTCCGCAGCGTCTTCGGCGCCTGGGCCGAGCTGCTGCCCCACCACCAGGCCGCCCCGCTCGGGCGCGGCATCAACGAGGCGCAGACCGCCCTGGTGCGCGGCGAGGCCGGGATGATGCTCTGCGGCCTGTTCCTCACCCACGTCTTCCCCGAGGACCAGCTCGCCGACCTCGACTGCTTCGCCTTCCCCGAATTCGACCCCGAGATCGGGGCCGACGCGATGGAGACCCCCATCGACGGGTTCATGGTCTCCGCCGACCCGCGCAACCCCGAGGCCGCCATGGACCTGGTCGGCCACATGGGCACGCTGCGCTCCCAGGAGATCTACACCGCCATCGACCCCCAGGCGCTCCCCGTCCACCAGGACGCCGACACCTCAGGGCTGACCGAGCTGGACGCCAAGATCATGAAGATGATCGCCGACGCCGGGGCGCTCACCCAGTACATGGACCGCGACACCCGGCCCGACTTCGCCTCCGTGGTCATGATCCCCGCCCTGCAGCGCTTCCTGCGCCGCCCCGACGACATCGCCGACCTGACCGCCAGCATCCAGCGCCAGAAGGTCTCCATCTTCGGCCGCTGAGGCCGCCCACCCCCGGAAGGAGGGACGCGTGGTCCCCAGCACCCCCTCGCCGCCGCGCGCGGCCGAACCCGGCGGGGCGCCCCCGCGCTCCGCACCCCGCCGCGCCCGCACCCCCTTGCGCAACGGCCGCGCCGACCGCATCACCCTGGCACTGATGATCGGCGTGCCCACCGTGCTGGTGATCGGCCTGGTGTGGCTGCCCGCCGCCGCCACCGTCGTGTTCTCGTTCACCCGCTGGGACGGCATCGGCGGCCTCGACACCCTGGAATGGGTCGGCACCCAGAACTACACCGACGCCTTCACCCTCTACCCGCCGTTCTGGCCGGCCCTGCGGAACAACCTCATCTGGCTGGTGTTCCTGTTCGTGGTGCCGACCCTGCTGGGCATGCTCCTGGCGGTGCTGCTCGACCGGGAGCTGCGCGGCGGCCGCATCTACCAGAGCATCTTCTACCTGCCCGTGGTGCTGTCGCTGGGCCTGGTCGGGTTCATCTGGCAGCTCATCTACTCCCAGGACCAGGGGCTGCTCAACACCTTCCTGGGCGCCACCGCCGGCGCCGAACCCGTCGACTGGTTCGGCGACCCCGACATCAACCTGTACGCCGTGCTCGTGGCCGCCGCCTGGCGCCACACCGGCTACATCATGCTGCTCTACCTGGCCGGGCTCAAGGCGGTCGACCCGTCGCTGCGCGAGGCCGCCGCCATCGACGGCGCCGGGCCGGTGCGCACCTTCACCAGCGTCGTCTTCCCGGCGCTGCGCCCGATCAACCTGGTGGTGCTGGTCGTCACCGTGATCGACGCGCTGCGCGCCTTCGACATCGTCTGGATCATCAACCGCGGCCGCAACGGCCTGGAGCTGATCTCGGCGCTGGTCACCGCGAACGTGATCGGCGAGGCGAGCCGGGTCGGCTTCGGCTCGGCCCTGGCGGTGATCATGCTGGCGTTCTCGCTGGTTTTCATCCTCATCTACGTGTCCACCCTGCTGAGAGGGGCCGACCGGTGACCGCCACCACCCCAGCCGCCGCCCCCGCACCGCCCCGCGAGGCGCCGCGGTCGCCGAGGCGCCGCGTGCGCCCGGCCCGCGCGGTGCTCCAGATCTTCCTCGCCGTGACGGCCCTGGCCTGGCTCTTCCCGATCCTGTGGGCCGTGGTCAACTCCTTCCGCGACTACGAGTTCACCGCCCGGCACGGCTACCTGTCCTTCGGCGGATTCACCCTGGAGAACTACCGCCGCGCCTGGGTGGAGGGGGAGCTGCCCGGCTACTTCCTCAACTCGCTGATCATCACCGTCCCGTCGGTGCTGCTCATCCTGTTCCTGTCGTCGTGCGCGGCGTTCGTGCTGACCCACTACTCGCGCCGGTTCAACCTGGTGATGCTGGCGGTGTTCCTGGCCGCCAACCTGCTGCCGGTGCAGGCGCTGCTCGTGCCGCTGTTCCGGATGGCCAACGCGGTGCCGCTGCCGTACTGGATCAGCGAGTCCGGCGCGGTCTACGACAGCCACATCGGCGTGGTGCTCGTGCACACCGCCTTCCAGATGGGGTTCTGCACCTTCGTGCTGAGCAACTTCATGAAGGCGCTGCCGCCCTCGCTCATCGAGGCCGCGCGCGTGGACGGGGCCAGCGTGTTCCAGCAGTACCGGAGCGTGGTGCTGCCGCTGTGCCGCCCGAGCCTGGCCGCCCTGGCGACGCTGCTGGTGACCTGGATCTACAACGACCTCTTCTGGGCGCTGGCGCTGCTGTCCAGCGGCGACAAGCTGCCCATCACCACCGCGCTGCAGAACCTGCAGAGCACCTTCTTCGTCGACTACAACCTGTTGTCGGCCGGGTCGGTGCTGATCGCCCTGCCGACGCTGGTCGTGTTCTTCGTACTCCAGCGCCACTTCGTGGCCGGACTGACCCTGGGGGCCAGCAAGGGCTGACCTCCTCCACCGCCTGAAGACAGGAAACCCGGCGGTCCGACCGCCGGGTTTCCCGCCCGCTCCGCAGGAGCTCCGCCTCCTCCCCGGCCTGAGGCCCGGGGTATCCACGAAGAAAGGCCCTGATGACGGACCGCACCGACGACGGCGCCGGACGCCTTGGCGGAGGCGTGCAGCAGATCCGCACCGTCCGCCTCAGCGCCGCGGGGACGGCCCTGGTCGTCCAGGTCCCCGCGACCGGACTCCCGCGCGTGCTGCACTGGGGCGCCGACCTGCCCGGCACGGACGGCGCAGACGGCACGGACGGCTCGGACGGCACCGAGGGGCTCGCCGAGGCCTCGCTCCCGCCCGCCGCCCACAACGCCGTCGACGTGCCCCAGCAGATCTCGCTCGTGCCGACCCAAGGGGAGGGCTGGCGGGGCCACCCCGGCATCGCCGGGCACCACGAGGGCCGGGCCTCCTTCCCCCGCTGGCGGGTGCGGGAGGTCGACGAGGAGTCGGGCGGCGGGCCGGGCGGAGGGTCGCTCACCGTCACCGCCGGGGCCGACGGCCTGGAACTCACCTGCGAGCTGCGCATGGAGCCCTCCGGGCTGGTGCGGATCCGGCACACCGTCACCAACACCGACCCGGCCCCCTGGACCCTCGACACGCTCATGGCCGTGCTGCCCCTGCCGCGCGAGGCCGGGGAGGTCCTCGACCTCACGGGCCGCTGGTGCCGCGAACGCGCCCCCCAGCGCAGCGAACTGGGCATGGGCACCCGCATGCGCGCCTCCCGGCGCGGGCGCACCGGCCACGACGCCCCGCTCGTGCTGACCGCCGGGACCCCCGGCTTCGGGTTCCGCACCGGCGAGGTGTGGGGCGTGCACACCGCCTGGAGCGGCGACCACGTCCACCTCGCCGAGCGCCTGCCCGAAGGCGCCGGGCAGGCCGACGCCGTCATCGCCGGGGGCGAGGCGCCCCACCCCGGAGAGGTGCGCCTGGCCCAGGGCGCCTCCTACACCACCCCCTGGGTCCTCTTCTCCTGGTCCGACCAGGGCCTCGACGGCATGTCCGCGCGCTTCCACCGGTGGCTGCGCGCCCGCCCCCACCACCCGCCCGCGCCGCGCCCGGTCGTCCTCAACACCTGGGAGGCCGTCTACTTCGACCACGACCTGGACAAGCTCAAGCGGCTCGCCGACACCGCCGCCGGCATCGGCGTCGAACGCTTCGTCCTCGACGACGGGTGGTTCCGCGGCCGCCGCGACGACACCGCCGGGCTCGGCGACTGGACCGTGGACACCGGCGTGTGGCCCGAGGGCCTGCACCCCCTCTTCGACCACGTGCGCGCCCTGGGCATGCAGGCCGGGCTGTGGGTGGAGCCCGAGATGGTCAACCCCGACTCCGACCTCGCCCGCGCCCACCCCGACTGGCTGCTCACCACCGAGGGCCGCCCCTCACCGCCCAGCCGCAACCAGCAGCCGCTCGACCTGTCCCGGCCCGAGGCGTTCGCCCACGTCTTCGGCCTCCTCGACGCCCTGGTGGCCGAATACCGCCCCGCCTTCCTCAAGTGGGACCACAACCGCGACCTCCTCGAACCCGTGCACGCGCCCACCGGGTCGGCGGGCACCCACGGCCAGACCCGGGCCGCCTACGCGCTGCTGGACCGGCTCCGCCGGGCCCACCCCGGCCTGGAGATCGAGTCCTGCTCCTCCGGCGGCGGCCGGGTCGACCTGGGCATCCTGGAGCGCACCGACCGGGTGTGGGGCTCGGACACCAACGACCCGCTCGAACGGCTGGCCCTGCAGCGCTGGACCGGGCTGCTGGTCCCGCCCGAGCTGGTCGGCTCGCACGTGGGCGCGCGCACCGCGCACACCACCGGCCGCGACGCCGACCTGCCGCTGCGCTGCCTGACCGCGCTCATCGGGCACGCCGGAATCGAGTGGGACATCACCGCGTGCACCGACGAGGAGCTGGCCGTCCTCGACGCGTGGATCCGCCTCTACAAGGAGCTGCGGCCGCTGCTGCACACCGGCGTCACCGTGCGGGGAGACGCCCCCGACCCGGCCGAGCAGCTCGACGGGGTCGTCGCCGAGGACGGGAGCGAGGCCGTCTTCCGCTACGCCCGCCTGGCCTCCTCGGCGCGCGCCGCACCCGGCCGGGTGCGCCTGCCCGGCCTGCGGGAGGACCGCACCTACCGGCTCGTGTGGCGCCGCGAGGCCGGGGCGCCCTCGACGCTGGAGACGGCGCCGCCCCCGTGGTTCACCGCCGGAGGGCTCACCGCCTCGGGCGCTGTGCTGGCCCGGTCGGGCCTGCAGATGCCCGTGCTCAACCCGTCCCAAGCCCTGCTCCTTCACCTGACGGAGGTCTGACGTGACCGCGCCCGCCAAGCCCGCCTACCTTGAGGACTTCGCCCCGTCGCGGGGCGTGAGGCCGCCGCGCGCCCGCTTCACCACCGACGCGCCGTCGGTCGGCCTCACCGGCACCTGGCGCTTCCGCCTGCACCCCCGGGCCGAGGAGGGGACCGACGGCTTCGAGGAGCCCGGCTACGAGGAGACCGTCGCCCCCGGCGCCGCAAGCGCCACTGAGGGCCCCGCCTGGTGCGACCTGCCCGTCCCCTCCCACTGGCAGATGCACGGCCACGGCGCGCCCGCCTACACCAACGTCGTGTACCCCTTCCCGGTCGACCCGCCGTACGTGCCCGACGAGAACCCCACCGGCGACTACCGGCGCGGTTTCGACCTGCCGCGGGAGTGGCCGGACGGGCCCGCGGTGCTCCGCTTCGAGGGGGTGGACTCCTGCTTCCGGGTGTGGCTCAACGGCACCGAGCTGGGCTTCGCCACCGGCAGCCGCCTGGCGACGGAGTTCGACGTCGGGCACCTGCTGCGCCCCGGCCGGAACACGCTGGCCGTGCGGGTGCACCAGTGGTCGGCCGCCAGTTACCTGGAGGACCAGGACATGTGGTGGCTCTCGGGCATCTTCCGGGACGTCGCCCTCATCGCCCGGCCCGAGGACGGGGTCGCCGACCTGGCCGTGCACGCCGCCTACGACGCCGAGACGGGCACCGGAACGCTCAGGGTGGACGTCGACGGCGCGGCCGGTGCCGTGGTGTCCGTTCCCGAGCTGGGCTTGGAGGAGGCCGAGGCCGGGGTCGAGCACCGGGTCGGGGCCGTCGAGCCCTGGTCGGCGGAGGCGCCGCGCCTGTACGAGCTGGAGGTGCGCACACCCGGGGAGCGGGTGCGCACCCGCGTCGGCTTCCGCACCGTGGAGCTGTCCGGCGGGAGGATCCGCGTCAACGGGCGCCCGCTGCTGCTGCGCGGGGTGAACCGGCACGAGTGGCACCCCGACCACGGGCGGGCCGTGCCGCCGGAGACCATGCGCGAGGACGTGCTGCTGATGAAGCGGCACAACATCAACGCGGTGCGCACCAGCCACTACCCGCCGCACCCCGACTTCCTGGACCTGTGCGACGAGCTGGGCCTGTGGGTCATCGACGAGTGCGACCTGGAGACGCACGGGTTCGAGCTGCTGGGGTGGAAGGGCAACCCCTCCGACGACCCGCGCTGGCGGGAGGCCTACCTCGACCGGATCCGGCGCACGGTCGCGCGCGACCGCAACCACCCGAGCGTCATCATGTGGTCGCTGGGCAACGAGGCCGGGACCGGGCGCAACCTGGAGGCCATGGCCGCGTGGGTGCGCGGGAACGACCCGTCGCGGCTCGTGCACTACGAGGGCGACCGGGACAGCCGCTACGTGGACGTGTACTCGCGGATGTACGCGCCGCACGCGGAGGTCGAGCAGATCGGCGCGGGCGAGGAGGCGCCGACCGACGGCCCCGGCGCCGACGCGCACCGGCGGGCCCTGCCCTTCATCCAGTGCGAGTACGGCCACGCGATGGGGACCGGACCCGGGGGACTGGAGGAGTACCAGCGGCTGTTCGAGCGGTACGACCGCCTCCAGGGCGGGTTCATCTGGGAATGGATCGACCACGGGATCCGGCGGGAGGAGGCCGACGGGACGGAGTGGTTCGCCTACGGAGGGGACTTCGGCGAACCGCTGCACGACGAGAACTTCGTGGCCGACGGCCTGCTGCTGCCCGACCGCACACCGAGCCCGGGGCTGGCGGCGTACGCGAAGACGATCGAGCCGGTGCGGGTGGTGCCCGACCCCGCCAAGGGGACGGTGGCGATCGCCAACACCTGGGACTTCCGGGACACGTCCGGGCTGGAGTTCAGGTGGTGGGTGTCGGAGGGCTCTGTGTTCGGCCCGCCTTCGGTCGTGCCCGGTGCGGGCAGGCTCGACGTGCCCGTCCTGGCGCCGGGGGAGACGGCGGAGGTTCCGCTGCCCGCCCTGCCCGAGGGGGCGGGGAACGGCGAATCGTGGATCACCGTCTCCGTGACCCTGGCCAAGGACGAGCCCTGGGCGGAGGCGGGCCACGAGCTGGCCTGGGGGCAGGCGAGGGTCGGCGAGGCGCCCGAGGCTGCGCACACCCCCGCACCGGTCGCCTCCTCGGGGACCGGTGAGTCCGTCCCCCGCATCGGCCCGGGGGAGATCGACGCGCGAACCGGGGACCTGCTGTCGATCGGTGATGTGCGGGTGGGGCCGCTCGCGGTGGACCTGTGGCGCGCGCCGACCGACAACGACGTCGCGCGGCACGGTGTGTCGGTGGAGCGCGGGTGGCGTGCGGCCGGGTTGCACCGGCTGACGTCGCGGCTGGTCTCCCTCGACTGGGAGGGGAACGAGTTCGTGGTCCGGAAGCGGGTCGCACCGGCGGCCCAGGGGTTCGGGATGCGCGTGGCGTACCGGTGGGGGACGGCGGACGGGCGACTGCTGCTGACCGTCGAGGGCGAGGCGGAGGGCGAGTGGCCGGGGCCGCTGCCGCGGTTCGGTGTGCACATGACGCTGCCCGAGACGCTGGACCAGGTGGAGTGGTTCGGGGGCGGCCCGGGAGAGGCGTACCGCGACGTCGCCCAGGCGGCGAGGGTGGGGCGCTACTCCGACACGGTCGACGGGTTGCAGACGCCGTACCTGCGTCCTCAGGAGAACGGCAACCGCGTGGATGCGCGGTGGCTGCAACTGCGCGGCGCGGAGGGGCGAGGGCTCCGGATCGAGGGCGCGCCGGTGTTCGACTTCGCCGCGCGCAGGTGGGACACGGCGGCTTTGGACGCGGCGGCCCACACGCACGAACTGGAGCCGGACGAGAGGGTGCACCTGTACCTGGACGCTGAGCACCAGGGGATCGGGACGGCGTCGTGCGGCCCGGAGACCCTGGCCCAGCACAGGCTTGAGGCAGGGAACCACGTCCTGAGGTTGGCGTTCACGCCGGTGGGGTGACGTCGTCCTTGAGGAAGTAGAGGAACCTCGCCCACTCGGCGGCGGGGAAGTCGAGGTGTCCGAGGTGTCTGTGCCGACTGTCGCGGACGGCGGTTCTCAGCCCCTCGGACACTTCGACGCAGCTACTTGAAGCGCCACTGTAGCTGGACTTGTGCCACCGCTCAGGCGGCACCGTCCGCCTCCCCGCGCAGGGTTTCAAGGAACACCTGCCACTCGCTCGTAGGGAACTCCAGGTGTCCGAGGTGTCTGTGCTGAGTGTCGCGGACCCGGGCGCTCCTAGGTGACTCCGCCACCTCTACACACTCCGGGCCGGTGTTCGCGCTGTAGCTGCTTTTGTGCCAGCACTCAGACTGCATCTGCCGCCTCCGTATGCAACGTACCCAGGAACGCCTGCCACTCGCCCGTAGGGAATTCCAGGTGGCCCAGGTGTCTGTGCTGGGTGTCGCGGACGGCGGTTCTCAGCCCCTTGGACACTTCGACGCAGTTGCCGCCGTGGGCGTGGCTGTAGGTTGACTTGTGCCATTCGCTCATTGGATCTCACCTTTGATCTGTTCTAACAGGTGTGCTGATTCTCTCGGGGACAGAGCAGCGGCCTGGAGCTCTCCGAACGCCGTCATGAGCTGCCCGACATGCTCAGGGTCTTCGACCACCTCACCTCCGAGTGCGTGCTCGACGTACCCGATCGTCCGCGCCGGGGACAGTGAACAGATGCGCAATGGCAGGCACGTGCCTGGGCCATCTGGCGTCCGGTGCAGGACCTGAAAGCTCATTACTCGTTCCTCGATCAGCGACCCGATGTGTTCGAGCTGCTCCTTCATGATCGCCGGGGACCCGACGGTATGCCTCAGCACCGTCTCGGACACCACGAACCGTAAGAGCGGTCGGTTGCCCCGTAGTGCGGGAAGCCGGTCAACGCGTGCTTGGGCGGCCTGTCCCATCTCCTCCGGAGGTGATGCGACATTCCAGGATCCTATGAGCGTTCGTGCGTAGTCGTAGGTCTGGAGGAGCCCTGGAACGACGAGCGGTTCGTATTCGCGGATCTCGCGTGATCTCCGTTCGATGAGAAGGGCGTTCCGGAACCATTCGGGGACATCGCGGGTATCGCTGAGTTCGCGCCAGAGGCGCTTCAGTGCACCTCCAGTAGACAGAGCAACATCCAGCTCGTCCACAATGTCCGGTTTAGGGAGTCTTGTGCCGCGTTCGACGGCGCTCACCATCGGCTTGGAGATACGAATCCGCTTGCCGAGAGATTCTTGTGTCATCCCAGCTAGAAGGCGATATCGGCGAACTTCTGAGCCGAGTCTCCTGCGGATGGGGTCCGTGTCGCCGCTCATGTCGCATGATCGTATTGCCGGAGTCTACAGAAGTCTCCAGAGTCGACGGAAAGCGACAGAACTGTAGCTTCTGTGGAAGGAGGGTGGCGACGTCGTCATCGTTGGGTGCCTCGAAGGGGTCGGCACCGATGAGGTGAGGACATGGACGACCTAATTCGCGACTACCACCTGGTCCTCAATGAGCGGGAACAGCTCCCCTGCACCTATGACGGCCTCCGCCGTGCACGCTCCCTCAGCCGGGTCCGGCTCCGGCCGCTGTGGGCGGACTCGCTCGTGGACGATGCCGAACTCTGCGTCGACGAGGCCTTCTGCAACGCCCGCCGCCACACCCGCAGCGGCCTGCCCGGCGGCACCGTCACCCTCGCCCTCTACGCCACCGCGGACGGCCCGCTCTACATCGACCTCGGCGACGCCGGCCCCATCCGCCCCGGCGACCGGCCGCGCGTACGCGCGGCCGCCCCCGACACCGACGTCGAGAGCGGCCGCGGCATGTTCCTCGTCGACTCTCTCGCCGCCCACTGGCTCTACGTCGCCCGTGCCGACGGCGGGTGCCTGTCCCTCACGCTCCTCACCCCTGATCGCGCCCCCGTCGCAGTGCGCGGGTGACGGGCGCGGGGCCTCAGGTCGCGAACACCTGGGAGTCGTCCGCGAAGGCCTTGAACTCCAGCGCGTTCCCGGCCGGGTCGAGCAGGAACATCGTCCACTGTTCGCCCGCCTGCCCCTCGAACCGCACGTACGGCTCGATCACGAACTGCGTCCCGGCCTCGCGCAGGCGGTCGGCCAGCTTGTGGAACTCCGGCACGGCCAGGATCAGGCCGAAGTGGGGCACCGGAACGTCGTGGCCGTCGACCGGATTGTGGATCCGCTTCTGCCGCTCGGGCGCCATGTGCGTCACGAACTGGTGGCCGTGCAGGTTCCAGTCGATCCACGTGTCGGAGCTGCGGCCCTGCTC
Organism: Nocardiopsis chromatogenes YIM 90109; assembly: GCF_000341185.1. Lineage (GTDB taxonomy): Bacteria > Actinomycetota > Actinomycetes > Streptosporangiales > Streptosporangiaceae > Nocardiopsis_A > Nocardiopsis_A chromatogenes. The sequence continues at coordinate 5,755 of NZ_ANBH01000001.1, read as the reverse complement.
CAGGCCCAGCACCTCCCCGTAGAACCGGCGGGCGGCGTCCAGGTCGTCCACGGGCACGGCCAGGTGGAACCGGGGGATGGGCGAGTCGAGCACGGTCATGGGCGCAGCCGCCTTCCTCGTGGGGAGTTCGCTGCCGGAGGCGCGTGTACCCCCGGCCAGGCAATGTCTTAATGTTAACATTCAAACATCGCAAGGGGGAGGAGTGTGCGCGGGGCAAACGGCCGCCCCCGGATCGGTCAAGATCGCGCTGGCGGCGGGGCGCGCGGCCGTGGCCGGGGGAAGACCGCAGACGGAGCCGGGCANGGGCCCGGGCGGCGCGGCCGTCGGAGCCGCAGGCGGATCGCACAGCCGCACCGAGCACCAGGAGGGCCCATGCCGGCGAATATCAACGATGCCGCCGTCCGAGCGTTCATCGACGCCGTCAACGCGGGAGACCGGGTGGCGTTCAGCGAAGCGCTCACCCCGGACGCCACGATGTCCGACGACGGCAGTGAGCGCGACCTCCTCCCATGGGCCGAGCGGGAGATCTTCTCCGCCAACGGCCGCATGGACGTCGTCTCCGCCGAGGACGACGGCCGGACCCTGGTCGCCGACTACACCAACGACACCTGGGGCGCCATGCGCACCCGGTGGACCTTCACCGTCGAGGACGGCCGGATCTCCCACTTCGACACCGGCCAGGCCTGACGCGGCGCCACGGGCACGGGCGGGCGTCGGCCCGAGCAGGAGGATGGCGGCCCCGGTACCCGCGGGGTCAGGATCCGACCAGGTCGGGGCGGACGTCCGCGACCATGCGGAGCAGCTCGTCCCGGCGCGGGTTCCCGGGCATGACGCTGACCGTCCGTCCCTCCGGCACCGCCCACCCCGGGAAGCGCGCGGGCGGTGCGTCGCCGTTCAGGTCGATGGCGACCACGAGGTCCCGGTGCCCCTCCGACCTCGTCCGCGAGTCGGGCCGGACCCCGCTGACCGCCCGCCAGGGGAGCGCGATCTCGACCCCGGGGAACCACCACTTGCACTCCTGGACGAGGGTGATGCCCTCGGCGTCGATGCGCACGCCCTGCCCGGTCGTGCGGCGCGGGAGTCCGCGCGTCAGCAGCGCCGTGATGACGGCGAAGACCGCGAACAGGAGCGCGAACATGCCGTAGAACCCGACGGCGTCCCAGAAGCCCGTCAGAGGGGTGTCCTGGATGAAGGGGAGGACGAACGGGAGGACGGCCAGCGCTGCCGTGAGGTAGGCGCTGAAGGCGATGCCGACCAGCCAGCCCTTGAAGTCCAGTGTCCGGCCGCGCAGGTCCATCCAGTGGGAGGACCGGGAGGACGAGGGACCGGCGGCCGCGGGCGCCCTGTTCTCCGGGGCCCGTCGTTCCGCGGCCTCCGACAGGTCGCGCCACACCCCCGGACGCACCGCATCGGCCTCGGCGCGCAGGCGGGCGGCGTGCGCCTCGGGCAGCCACAGGAGCAGGGCGGGGCCGTCGACCGGGGGAGTGGGCGTGAAGGACCCGTCGAGGGCCTTCGCCCAGTAGGGCAGGCCCGGCGGGACCGGCCCCCGGTGCAGCTCGGCGACGACGGTGTCCGTCGCGGCCGGGGGCGGGACCGCCGGGCGCAGCGCCTTCACGTTCCGCCAGGGGACGGCCGCATCCCGGCCGCCGAACCACAAGGCGGGCTCCTGCAGGAGGGTGAGCCCGTCCGTGTCGACCCCGATGCCCTGCCGTGCGGTGTCCCGGGGAGCCGTGCGGACCGTCAGGGCGGCGAACAGCAGGACGAGCGCCCAGAGGGGGAGCGCGAAGAGCAGCGAGGGCGTCCCGCCGCCGGTGACGGGGAAGGCCAGGGCGCTTCCGGTGACCACGACCGTGGGCAGCCCGACGAACAGGACGTTCAGCGCCCACATCCAGCGGCGCGTTCCCCGGCGGAGGCCGGAGAGGTCCACCCAACCGGTGGGGGCGGACTCGGGGGATCGTGCATGACCCGCCTGTTCCTGCATGCCCAGAAGGGTCCCACAATGCCGTCGATCCAGGGGAGCGCGATCTCCCCGAGCACCCCGAGCCATCGGCGCACGAGGGGCGGTGCGGGGCGTCCGGTGCGGTGGGCCCGCATTCTCTGCGGCGGTCAGCCGCCCTCGTCGCCTTCGTCTCTCCCGGGCCGCCCGTTGCGCGTTCGCGTCCGCTGGGGTGGTGTGTCCGCCTCGGCCTCGGCCCCGATGTCCCGCTCGCTCGCGGTCCCGGAGTGGTGCCCCGCCCGTCGTCGCCCCGTGCGGGCGCCCCGGGACGTGCGGCCGGGGCCCGGCGGGCTTCGACCGGCATCCCAGTGGCGTGTTCGTGCAGCTCATCGGGGTGAGTCCTCGATGCAACATGCCCCTCACCCTCCCCAGGGGGAGCGCCGCCATCACACCTGGGACGAGGCACTGGGCCGGGCCGCCTCCGGCCTTTACCGGCGCCCCCTCGATCGTTGATGGGGACCTCTGCATCGGCTGCGGACACGGCGAGGGGCGTCCGTGTTCGGTGTGCGGCCCGGCTCCCCGGCGGCCGCGAGGGGCCCGGAGCCGTGCGGCGGAGAGCGCCACGTGGGGAGGGGAGGCCGTGAGTACGCGTACTCTGTCCCGGCCGTGGCGGATGCGGTGGGATGGAGGGCATGGACGAGAACCGCATCCCTCGGCCCCCCGACGGCCACGGCTCTCCGGACGCGTATCAGGCCGGACCCGGGCCCGGACCGGGACCGACACCGCCCGCGGCGCCGCAGCCGGAGCCGAAACAGGCCGCGCCCCGCGCCGTGCTTACCGCCGCCGCGTACGGGTTCGCGATGCCCTGGGCGGGGGCGGGCGTGGTCTCCGGGGCCTTCATCGCCGTCATGGCCGCCGCCTTCGCCGAGCTCGGCCCGCTGTTCGTCGTGGTCATCGTGCTCGTCCTGGCCGCCCTGCCCGCGAGCGCCTTCGGGGTGTGGCGGCTCGGCCGCGCCCTCCTCAGGGCGGCCGGTGCGCGTGCCCCCAAGACCGTGGCCTCGGTCGGGACCGGCTGCTTCGCGCTGTCCGGGCTCCTGTTCCACGGCGGGGCCTCCACGGCCGACGACCTGGCCGTCGTCGGACTGGCGGCGGGCCTGGCAGTGGGCGGGGGGTGCGCGCTCACCGAGCTGTCGCCGCGCATACGGGCGCTCGGCATCGCCGTCGCGGTGGTCGGGGCCCTCGCCGCGCAGCTCGCCCTACCGCCGGTCATCGCGTGGTACGAAGCGCGCTCCGAACGCCGCACCGCCATGGGCGACCCGGACACGGACTTCGCCGTCCTCGACGGCCCGGAGTGGACCCGCACCGGGGTCAGCGACCAGTACGGGCGGCTCGCCCTGTTCTATGAGCACCGCGACGGGGACGGGGTGAGGGTCGAGACCTGGAACGGAGAGCACGCCGAACCGCTCGACTACCAGTGCGACTACCGCCAGATGGAGTGCGAGCGGCAGGACGGCCTGCTGATCGTCCGGGAGGAGGGCGTGATCGACAAGGTCCGCACCGTCCTGCCCGACGGCACCGTGGCCTCCGTGCACCCCGAGGAGCGCGACGGCGCCCCGGACCTGGTCGCCGCCGCGCAGGACGTCCGCGCGGGCACCTCGGAGGAGCGCGAGGAGATCATCGATGCGGCGGAGGGGTGACCGCTTCCCGCCCGGTCGCCGCTCCGACCCGGTCACCTGTCCGAGGGCGTGACCTCCTCCGCCCACGCCCGCAGGCCCTCCGCGAACCCTTGGCGCGCCTCGGGCGTCAACCGGTCCAGCACCCGCAGGAGCGGCGCCGCGCGGCTGGCCGCGAACCGCTCCATCAGCGGGCGGTACTCGGCGGACAGCGCCACGAGGACCCGCCTGCGGTTGGCGGGGTCCTTGCGCCGCGTCACCAGCCCCGCATAGGCCAGGTCCCCGACGAGTTCGCTCACGGTCGACAGGCGCACCCCCAGCCGGGAGGACAGCTCGCCCACGGTCGGCTCCTGCCCGTGGACGAGCTGCGACAGCACGCTGCCGTGCCGCCCGGTGAGCCTGTTGCGGTCGAAGACCTCGGCCAGTTCGCGGGGCATCTCCTCGGGCGCCCGCCGGTACCAGGCCTCCAGCAGCGGCACGAAGCGCATGAAGCCGTCGATCACTTCGGGGGGCGGAAGCGCCTCTTGAGCCGGGGCCCTGTCCTGATCCTCGCCCACCGGCCCCGTTCCACCGCCGTCGTCCATGGGATCCGACATTACCCCGGGCTCCGGCCCGTTTCCGCGCCCTCAGCGCCCTCAGCGTCTTCCACGCCTTCCGCGCCTTCAGTACGCGACACCGAGCGGGCTGCGTTCGGTGTCCGGGCGGCCGAGGGCCTCCAGCAGCGCGTGGGCCACGTCCGCCCGAGAGATGGAGGAGCCTCCCGGCGGGTTGGCCCCGACCACGGAGCGGTAGGTGCCGGTCTTCGGGCCGTCGGTCAGCCGCGGAGGCCGGACGGCCGTCCAGGGCGCGCCGCTCTCGCGCAGCACCTGCTCCATGGTGCGCAGGTCCCGGTAGGCGTCGGCGAAGATGCGTTCGATCAGGGGGCGGAGGACGAGGCGGTGCAGGACCGGGTCGCCGGGGACGGGGTCGCCCAGGGGCGCGGCGCTCACGGCGAGGATCCGCCGCCGGCCCGTCTTCTCCATCGCCGCCACGGCCGCACGCGCCCACGACGTCGCCGGGGACCCGGCGCGGGCACTGGCCGCCAGTGCGGAGAGGGCGGCGTCCGCGTCGGCGAGGACGGGCACCAGGCCGTCGGCGGTGAACGAGGCCGTCTCGACCGTGGAGAGCCGGTCGTGTTCCAGGGGGAGCCGTGCCGCGTCGCGGACGACCGCGGTCACCGTGTGCCCGGCCTCAAGGGCCTGCGCGGTGATCTCCTTGCCGGTTCCTCCGGTCGCGCCGAATACCGCGAGGTGCATGCTGGGGCCTCCTTGGGGGCGTCTCGGATCGGGATCGGCGCGGTCGGCCCGGTGCCGTCGGGGCCGCCTCCGCCGCTCTCTCCGAGGGGGGCAACAGTTCGGATATCCGAATAGTAATGCCTCCTCTGTTCACGGCGGTTCGGGGGCGGCGCAAAGAACCGACAGAGATCCGGTCAAAAGCCTCAAACAGTGCGAAATGCGCGCATAGAGTGCGGCTATCCCGTCGTGCCGAGGGGAGGCCCGACGGGGGACAGGGGGTCGCATGTTCACGGAATTGTTCGCCGTCGGTGGCGCCTTCCTCGGGATGGTGCTGCTGGCCGCCTGCAGCACTCCCGGCCGAGGAGGGGCCGAACCGGAGGAGGAGCGCCGGCGGCAGGACGCGGAGTCGTCGCACCTCCACTCCCGCCACCGTGGAGCCGGTGACGCCGGGGCCCGACAGCGGGACGGCGAAGGCCGCGGCCGACATCCCGGGTGAACGCGGGGCCCGATGGGGTTGTGGCCGTCTCCCGGCCGAGAAGCACCGGGGGCACGAAGCGAAGCCGTCCGGCGGGACCCTCACGCTGTCCCCGCCCAGCTCGGCCGACACAGAGGCGCACCTGCCAGGGGAGGACGAGCACCTGGTGCGCTGGCCCAGCGGCGAACCGGATCGTGCGAGGGCGCCGAAGCCTACGTCCGGCACGCCGGGAACAGTGGGACTCGGCAGGTCCGCTGCGCGCACTCGGCATCCGGACCGGTGCCGGGAAGGTGCTCGCGGGGACGGTAGACGCGCGCTTCGCCGTGGAGGGACGCCACCGGGCCAAGCGATCGTCGCCTCCGGCGATCATGTCGATGGGAAGTGAGAGCGCCTGTCC